>CACKOH010000001.1 GCA_902601785.1 uncultured Pelagibacteraceae bacterium
AAATTCTAATTTTTCAACACCAAATCTGTCATCTTCATTTTGTGTTACAAATCTAAATGTAAGGTTGGCAGTTTTACCTAAAAGAGATTTAACTCTCATAGGATCGTCTAAACCTGGAAGTTCTACTAAAATTCGGCTGTTACCCCTTTTTAAAATATTGGGTTCATTAGTTCCCACTTCGTCAACTCTTCTTCTAACAATTTCGATAGCTTGATCCTGAGAGGACGTTTTAAGATTTATAAGACCTTGTCTTGAAAAATTAATCTTTAGGTTAAGGCCGGTGTCTTCAATTTCTAACTGATGTGATTTAAATCTTGGATAATATGGATTAATTTCACTATTTTCATCTTCAAAAATTTCAATGACTTGTTGTTTGTTTTCATCTGAAACATTAAAAAAAATATTTTGTTTATCTATTTTTACATTATTAATTCTAATATCTTTGTCTTTGAAGAAATTTCTAATTGTAGTTGTTAGATTTTGTAATTTTTGTTCTATTACAGGCTCATTATCAATTTCAAGTAATAAGTAAGATCCACCCTGAAGATCTAGGCCTAAATTAATTTTTTTATCAAAAAAACTATCATCAAACTTAAACAAATTAGATGAAGCAATTAAAACAAATAATAAAGAAAAAATAGTTATAAAAACAATTCTTAACTTAGAAAAATAAAGCACTTATCTAAAATTATTTATTTTTTAACTTCTTGAGTAGTTTGAAGACTTTGAATACCAGTAGCTTTTACAATTTCAACTTTAATATTTTCAGCTATTTCTACTTCAACTTTATCATTATCTATAAGTCTCTCGACTGTACCAGTGATACCACCTGAAGTAATTACTTTGTCACCTCTTTTAAGGTTTTCAACCATAGCTTTATGTTCTTTTACTTTTTTTTGTTGAGGTCTAATTAAGAAAAAATAAAAAATAACAAAGATTAAAATTAACGGTATAAATTGTCCTATTCCTGAACCTTCCATAATTCTCCTTCTAAATATTGTGAATATTTATACTATCTGTATCTCTAAAACAACTTTATTTCTGTGAAATTAATTCTAAATTATTCATATATTCTCTTAGAACTTTAGGAACAACAATCGATCCGTCTTTTTGCTGATAATTTTCTAATACGGCTATTAAAGTCCTCCCAACAGCAAGACCACTTCCATTTAAAGTTCCGACAAAGACAGTTTCTTTATTTTTGTTTTTATACCTAGTTTTCATTCTTTGGGCCTGGAATGTTGAACAGGATGAACATGATGAAATTTCACGATACTTATTTTCTGATGGTAACCAAACTTCAATGTCATAAGTTTTCTCAGCACTGAAACCCATATCTCCAGAACATAAAATAACTTTCCTATAAGGTAGTTCTAATTTTTCAAGGATGTCTGTTGCACAATTTGTCATTCTTTCTAATTCTTCTAAACAATTTTCTTTTTCAACAATGCTTACAAGTTCAACTTTATAAAATTGATGTTGTCTGATCATGCCTTTTGTATCTTTACCATAGCTTCCTGCTTCTTTTCTAAAGCAAGGCGTTGATGCTACAAATCTCATTGGAAGATGATTTTGATCAACTATTTTGTCTTTCACAATATTAGTTAAAATTACCTCCGCTGTGGGAATTAAAAATTTTCTATCTGATCCTTCTTCAAATTTAATTTCAAACTGATCATTTTCAAACTTAGGTAACTGTCCGGTTCCATACATTGTATTATCTGATGCAATTAAAGGAGGTGATATTTCTTGATAACCATTTTTATTTATATGAGTATCCAACATAAAGTTAGATAAGGCTCGCTCTAGTAAAGCTAAATGGTTTTTTACAAAAACAAATCTAGATCCAGTTGTTTTAGTCGCTAAGTCAAAATCTAGCATTCCTAGATTTTCACCAAGCTCATAGTGAGATTTAGGTTTAAAATCAAATTTTGGTATATTTCCTGACCTTAATAACTCTACGTTATCATTTTCATCTTTTCCGGTAGGGACATCAACGTGAGGAATATTGGGTATATTAGATAATAAACTATCTAACTCTGTTTTTATTTTTTTTTGTAAATCCATTATTTTATCTAATTCTAATGTAAGCTCTTTAGATTTTTCAAATAAAGTTTCGTCTTTAGATTTTGAAATATTTTTTTTTTCTTTTTCAATAGCTTCTTTTTTTTGAATTAAATTTCTATTTTCCTCATCCAAATCTTGCAATTTTTTAAAATCAATTTTAATAGATCTTTTTTTTAGGGCTTTTTCAAAACTAGGGAAATCTTTTCTAATTTCCTTTAAATTATGCATCAGTTTTTTCTAAATTTTTGTTTTCTATAAATTTTACTGAAAATATTGATAATTCATATAAAATTAACAATGGTATTGCTAATCCTATTTGTGTAATTGGGTCAGGAGGAGTTAACAAAGCGGCAGCAGCAAAAATTATTACCACAACATACTTTCTTCTATCTTTTAAAAACTGGCTATCTACAATACCTATTCTTGCCAAAAGACTTAACACAACAGGTAATTGAAAACTAATTCCAAAAGCAAAAATTAATTTCATAACTAAAGACAAGTATTCATTTACTTTTGCTTCCAATTGAATTGGCAAACTTGTTGATAAACCAGCACTCTCAAAAGATAAAAAGAACTTAATTGCTAGTGGCATAATCAAATAGTAAACCAACATACCTCCTAGAAAAAAAAGTATAGGGGTAAGTATTAAGTAAGGTAAAATTGCAATTTTTTCATGCTTATATAAGCCTGGTGCAATAAACTTCCATATTTGCATTAATATAAACGGGCAGGTTACAAAAAATGCTGTAAAAAAAGATACTTTTAAATAAGTTAAAAATGTCTCTTGAAGTGCTGTAAAGATTAATCTTCTATCTGAACCGTCATCTTTTACAGCTTGTGCAAATGGGTCTACTAGAAAACCGTAAATATATTCAGCAAAAAAATAGCAGAAAATAAAAAATATAAATAAAAAAATAAAACTATGTATAAGTCTTTTTCTTAATTCAGTTAAATGACTAACAAAGCCACTATCTTTTTCATCATTATTCATCTTTTTTTGTTTCTTTTTTTACTTCGTCATTAATTTTTTCATTATCAATTTCTAAATTAGAAACCTCGTTTTGAATATTGCTGACATATCTTTTTGCAGTGCCAATCCATGAACCTGCTTTTTTTAACATAACTGGAAAATCTTTGGGACCAAGAACAACTATAGCGATGGCAACAACTATCAATATCTCAAACCAACCAATAGTAGGCATGTGAGTTATTCTTTGTTATTAGAGTCTTTATTTTCGTCGGAAATATTTTTTGGCTCCGTATCGTCAGTTACATCTGACGCCATACCTTTTTTAAAGCTTTTAATACCTTTGGCAACATCTCCCATCAAACTAGAGATTTTACCTCGTCCAAATAATAAGACTACCAATATTACAACAACTGCTATTTGCCAAATTCCTATGCTCATAGAAACTTATAACCTTTTTATTATAAATTTAAAAGTTACTTTTTTGTTACTCTTTCTCTTCACTATCAAGAGTACTATTCAGCATCTCATCAATATCAGAATAAATATCTTCTTTTTTTTCGTCTTGCTTTTCTTTATAAAACTTACCTGTTCCAAAAATAGCGCTATCAACACTTGAGCTATCAATCATACCTGCTGCACCTAATTCTTCGATATTTGGAAGATCTGATAGTTTTTGGATATTAAAATGACTTAAAAAATCATCTGTAGTTACATATTGAATAGGTCTACCAGGTACATCTTTTCTTCCCCCAGGTTTAACCCAATTTAGCTCCATTAAAATATCAAGTGTATTTGTTCCAAAAGCTACACCTCTTATCTCCTCAATTTCAGCTCTTGTTACTGGTTGGTGATAAACAATTATGGCTAAAGTTTCGACCGCAGCTCTGGATAATTTTTTTTCAACAGTTTTTTCTTGAGACATAAGGTTTGCTAATTTCGGAGATGTTCTAAAAGACCACTTATCTTTGATGCATACTAAATTTATTCCACGGTTAGAGTATTCTTGTTGTAATTTTTCTAATGATTTTGAAACATTTAATTTTTTTGAGAGTTTGCTTTCAATAGTATCGATATCAAGTGGTTCAGCAGCAGCAAAAATTACTCCTTCTATCTCTTTCTCAATTTCAGTTAATTTTGAGGGAAACTTGACTACATTATCTTTATTAATTTTCTGTTTTTTAATCACTTACTTCCTTTACATAAATATCATCAAATAGTTTTTCTTGTTTAATAGAAAGATCACCTTCTTTAGCAAGCTCGAGGGACCCAGCAAAGATTCCTGCTTTACCTGTTCTTTTGTATCTTGAACCAGATTTGAAATTTGCAGGGATTAATTCATCAAGTTTTTTCCAGTCAGCTAGTTTTCCAAAAAAATCTTTAATAGTTTTAATTCCATCTTCTGTGGTAAATACTGGTAATTTTGGAATGTTCATTCTTTGAAAATCTTTAGTCATAATAATAGTTGAATAGGTTTTTAAAAGTTCAAATAAACTTAAATTATATTCAGTGCTATAAATAGATCTGATATTTCCCTTCATCCCTCTTGTTCTTATTTCACGACCTAACCTTTTTCTTTTAAGCATTTGTTCAGAAAGTAAACGAATAAGTTCCAATTTTTTTAGTTGTAACTTCAATTTTTCTGCCACTTCTTGAACTTTAAATTCTTCCTCTGGGGTTCCTGGTAGTAATAACTTAGATTTTAAATAAGCAAGCCATGTTGCCATTAATAAATACTCCGAGGCTATTTCTAAATTTAAATCTTTTTCTTTTGTTATGTATTCATGAAATTGATCTGCTAGCTTTGTTATTGATATTTCTTCGAGATCAACTTTTTGAGCTTTCGCTAAATCTAAAAGAACATCTAATGGACCGTTATAGTTATTTATATCGACATTAAACAAAGCAGAATCAGACACAGACATAACGAGATATTAACTTAAATTCTTATAAAATAGTGATGTTTTTTTGATAATAAAATTATTTACTATTGGTGAATTTTCAGCAACAACCTTCATTTCATTGAAATTACCGTTACAATGTAAGGCTAGGTTGCATCCTGCTTCAAAACTTTTAATTGTATTAGTAATTAAGTCATATTTTAAACTCTTCATCGATAAGTCATCAGAAATCAAAACATTTTTAAATCCTATTTTTTTTCGAATAATATTTATAATTTTTTTAGAATGAGTTGCAGTGTTAAGTGGATCAATTTTTTTATAAATAATGTGGGCAGTCATGGCGAATAAACTATCTTTATTTTTAAAAGGAAAGAAATCATTTTTAATAAGGTAATTGATGCTCTTATCTACAACTGGTGTAAAATTATGACTATCTACCTTTGCAAGTCCATGACCTGGGATGTGCTTGATTACTGTGCCTATTGAGTTTTGGTTAAATAAATCAATACAAATATCACCTACCTTTGAAACAATTTTCTTATTTTCTGAGAACGATCTATCACCAATAATATTACTCGATCCCTTAATTCTAAGATCCAATACGGGTAGTGTATTAATATTTACACCTATTTGTTTGAGAAGATATGAAGATTTATCAATAAATAATCTATAAATAATATTAAATTTTCTTTTGTCTTGGACATATAATTTTCCAAAATATTCGCCTGTCAAATTATCAAAGGTTATAATATTTTTTAACCTGTTCACTCTTCCTCCTTCTTGATCAATCAAAATAGGATAGTGGGGATCTTTGAATAGCTTTCTGATGCTATGAGTTAATAATTTAGTCTGGTTTATAGATTTAATATTTCTTGAAAATAATATTATTCCCCAGGGTTTTTGTTTTCTTAAAAATTTTACTTCACCAGCTGTTAATTTTAGTGATTTAATACCAGTAATAAAGGCTTTTCTTTTACTTATCATTTTCTAAAAGTTTCCAGAAATTAAACTTTTTTTTCTTATCTTTATTTGTTTGTTTTACATACTCAATTATGTCTTGGGTATCATTTTCTAATACAGGTAAGTTCTCAGAATACAGTTTTATCTTCTCGTCATTATTTTTAAAGGAACGATAAGAATTTTTTAAATTTTCATCAGAAAAATAGTATCTGCCAGTAAAAAAAATAAATACCAAAATAACTATTATAAAAATTAAATATTTGAATTCTTTTAACATTACATTTTGGATGGGGTATCAACGCCAACAATATCCATTCCAGTTTTTATTACATTAGAAATAACTTTTAAAAATACCAACTTATCTAACGGAACTTCTCTTTGTTCATTTATAAATCGTTTTTCTGGTTGTTGTTTTCCAAGATTCCAATATGAGTGAAATTCTGAAGCCAACTCATATAGATAAACAGGGATTCTATGTGGCTCAAGTTTTGTGCTGGATATATCAACACATTTTGGCCATTCAGATAATTTTTTTAAAATTTTAATTTCATCCTCAGAATATTCAAAATTAAAATTATTAATTTCAATTTTTTTATTTAAATCTTTATTAATGTGTCTAAAAACAGATGAAATTCGTGCATAACAATATTGTACATAATATAATGGATTATCTTTTGACTTTTCTTTTACTGCATCAAAATCAAAATCGAGTTCTGCATCACTGCTTCTGTTCAGCATAATAAATCGAGTAGCGTCTTTGCCAACTTCTTCTATAAGATCATCAACAGTAATATAGTCCCCTTTTCTTTTAGACATTTTAAAAGGTTTATTGTCTTTTATAAGTTTTACTAACTGACTTATTTTACAAATTAATTTATCTTTCTCTCCTGAAAGGGCTTCGACTGATGATGAAATTCTTTTTATATACCCAGCATGATCTGCGCCTAGTATATTAATCAAATAATCAAATTTTCTATCCACTTTGTTTTTATGATAAGCAACATCACTTGCAAAATATGTCCATGATCCATCTGATTTTTGGAGAGCACGATCTTTATCATCACCAAAATCTGTAGATTTAAACAATAATTGCTCACGTTCTACCCAATTATTATTGTCCTCGCCTTCCGGTGCTTTGATTTTACCTTTATAAACAAACTTATTTTTTTCTAAAAATTTAACAACTTTTTCAACTTCTTTATCTAAGACAATTTTTTTTTCACTTACAAAATTGTCGTGATTTATACCAAGACTATTAAGGTTGTTTTTAATTAGCAGCAATGCTTGTTCAATTGATAGTTCAGTTAGTTTCTCACTAATTTCATCATAATTATCAAAATTCAAATTCGAGTTAGAAGATATATTTTTTGCAAAATCTATTAAATAATCACCAGGATATAAATCATCATTATCAGATGGAAAAGTTTCATTATGAGTTATTTCACGTATTCGAAAATATACTGATTTTGTAAAATTTATAATTTGATTGCCATAGTCATTTACATAATATTCTTTGGTAACTTTATGATTATTGAATGTTAATATATTTGAAATAACATCACCAAGTATTGCCCCACGACAATGACCAACATGTAATGGTCCTGTTGGGTTCGCAGACACAAATTCCACAAGATAACTATTCTTTTTTTCTTTTTGATTTATTCCAAAAATTTCAGAATTGTCACTGATTTCTTTAGTAAAATTTGCCCAGAAAGATTTCTTAAACTTTATGTTAATAAAACCAGGCTTAGCAATAGTTATTGTTTCAATTAATTTATCTTTATCTTTTATTATAGGTGCAAGTTGTTCTGCTAGTTCAAGAGGTAGTTTATTATTAATTTTAGATAAAACCATTGCAACATTAGTTGAGATATCACAATTAAATTTTGGTGGAGGTATTTCTGCACTTATTCCATTAAAATTATCAGGAATAATTATTTTATTATCTTTTTTAAGTTCGCTAAGTATCGATTTGATTTTTTCTAGATAAATTTCAAAAATATTCATTTATTTGCATTATAAAGGTTGATTGCATAACGGTCAGTCATACCAGAAATAAAATCTGAGATAGCTCTGTATTTATCTTTAGTCAGTTGTTCTTTTGTAAGAAACTTTCTAGGTGAAGATTGAATTATATTGAATAATTTTTTTATAATTTTTTTACCTCTTTGATTTTTTCTTAAAACAGATTTATTATCATACATGTTAGATCTTAAAAATGATTTAATTTCTTTTTCTGAACTTTGGATATTTTTAGAGAAACAAACTATTAATTCTTTTGATTTTGCAATATCTTTAACAGATTTTATTTTTAATCTCTTTAAATTTTTTTGTGTATTACTTATTAAGTCTTTTATCATTATATCAATCGAGTCTCTTACTATTTGATTAATTGCAATTTTATAATTTTTTTTGTTTATCTTTTTTTTATAATTTAAATAAATATTTTTAAGAAAATTAATCTCACATAGCTCTTCTAATTTAAAAAGATTTGCTTTAATTCCATCTTGAATATCATGATTATTGTAAGCTATATCATCAGAAATAGCTGAAATTTGCGCTTCTAATGAGGGAAAAGTATTAAATTTAATTTTATTTTTAAAAACTTTTGATCCAATAAGTTTATTTATTGTGGCCAATTCATTAATTGGTCCATTATGTTTCAAAAGTCCCTCTAAGGTTTCAATAGTAAGATTTAATCCTTTAAATTTTAAATATTTATTTTCTAAAAACATAACAATTCTTAAGGTTTGTAAATTATGATCAAAACCACCACGATTATCCATACATTCATGTAATGCATCCTCCCCAGCATGTCCAAACGGTGTATGGCCTAAGTCATGAGCAAGGCTTAGGGTTTCTGCCAAATCCTCATTTAGATCTAAATATTTTGAAATCGACCTTGCTATTTGGGCAACTTCAATTGAGTGAGTTATTCTAGTTCTAAAATGATCACCTTCAGTGTTTACGAAAACTTGCGTCTTGTGCTTTAGTCTTCTAAACGAGGCACTATGGATAATTCTATCTCTGTCTCTTTGAAAAGGTGATCGATACTTAGAGTTAGCTTCTTTATTAAGTCTACCTCTACTCTTAAATACGCCCAACAAAGTGTCTTTTTTCATCCTTTAATTTAAATAATTAAGTATTATATTAGTAATATCAGTGTTCAGTCATGATTAAAGAAATTAAATTTACGGATAAAGCGTTAAAACAAATAGAAAATTTATTGTCTAAAAAAGACGAAGGTTCTTTTTTTAGAATCGCTATTAAAGGTGGTGGTTGTTCTGGTTTTCAATATGAATTTACTTTTGATAAATCAAAGCAAGCTGATGATCTAAATTATCAAAATATTTTAATTGATAAAGCCTCAGCTGACTTATTAAAAGGATCTGAAGTTGATTATGTATCTGAATTAATTGGTGAGTCTTTTAAAATTTCCAACCCTCAAACAAAATCTTCTTGTGGGTGTGGAGTTTCATTCTCTCTTTAATGCTCATCTCATCGTGGAATGTTAATTCTGTTAGAGCAAGAATAGAAAATATCAAAAGCTATCTACTAAAATATAAACCTGATATTTTAATGATGCAGGAAATTAAAACTGAGGATATTAATTTCCCTTATAATGACTTTTCCTCAATGGATTATGAAAGTCATGTGTTTGGTCAAAAAAGCTATAACGGTGTGGCTATTATTTCAAAAAAAAAACTAACCAATATCAAAACAGACTTAATTAAAGACAAATTAAAACAATCAAGAATTATTTCTGCTGAAGTTGAATATAAGAAAAAAACTATTCAATTAATAAATATTTATACTCCAAATGGAAATCCAGTTGATACAGAAAAATATGATTATAAAAAAAATTGGATGGATCAATTAATCAAACAATTAAAATCCTTATCGAAGAAAAATTCTAACATAATTCTTGCTGGAGATTTTAATGTTATTCCTGCTGCAGAAGATGTTTATAATGTGAAAAGTTTCGAAGATGATGCTTTGTATCGACTTGAAATAAGAAAAAAATTTAGAGAAATGCTAAATCTTGGATTTAGTGATGTTTATCGACATTTTAATGAAGATAAAGAAGGCTATACCTTTTGGGATTATATGAGGGGTGCATGGCAAAAAAATAATGGAATGAGAATTGATCACTTTTTAGTATCAAGCTCAATAATTGATAATATTAAAGGTATCAATATAAATAAAGATCCTCGTGGAAGAGAAAAACCTTCAGATCACACTCCAATTGAGATTAACTTAGCTTAAAGATTTAATTTTATTAACCAATTCCTTGTTAATATTTCTTGGGCTTTTGTCTAATCTGTTTTTATGTCGTCTTTCACCTGGAAGTCTTACTTCTCCCATAGACTTCATTTTATCAAAGAATTCATCTGCATGTTTTTGCCAGTCTGATCCTGATGTTTTATCTGGACTAATTGCTAAAATAAATTCACCACCACTTGGAGGACCACCATCATTGTTATCTTTAGCAGCTGTTTCAAAACTAAAATTATCACCAACGAGAGCTCCAGCTAATAATTCTACCATCATAGCAATTGCTGAACCTTTATAGCCACCGAAAGGAAGTAGTACTCCACCATCAGCTATTTGTCCTGGATCAGTAGTTTCTTTACCATCCTTTGTAAGTCCTGTTCCTTGTGGAACTTTGTGCCCTTCTCTTTTAGCAACTTGTACTTCCCCCATAGCCATTGAAGCGGTTGCCATATCATAAACTACAGGTGTCTTTCCAGGTCTGGGCCATGCAAATGAAATTGGATTTGTTCCAAAAAAAGGTTTAATTGCACCAGCAGGTGCAACAGCAGGCTTATATGAAGTACATGCAAAAGCTACTAAACCATCTTCAGCTAATTTTTCTGTTTCAGGCCACATAGCAGCCATATGATGTGAATTATTTATTGCTAAGACAGCAACACCATTTTCTTTAGCAGCTTTACTTAATTCTGGTAAACTTTTATTTAATACCACAGGAGCTAAACAATTATTTCCTGCAACTTTAATTACAGATGGTGAAATTTTTTTAATCTCAGGTTTTCCTTTGCCATTTATTTTTCCACTTTTTAATCCTGAAACATAAGCCGGCAATCTAAATAAACCATGAGAAAGTGAACCATCTCTCTCTGCATTTGTAATTAATTCTGAAAGGATTGATGCAGTATCATCATCACATCCATTTGCTAAAAGAGTTTTTTTTGCTAAATTATTAATTTCGTCTAGGGTTAATGAAACAGTGTTCATTATTTTGATTTACATTTCTTACATAAACCAAAAAATTCTAAATTATATTTACTGTATTTCATCCCCGCTTCATCAGCAAAGTTTGATAAATATTTTGACAGTTTAGTATTACTTATTTCAGAAACTTTTTCACAGCTTTCACATATTGAAAATGCTGTAGCCTTAGAAATTTGACAACTAGAATTCTGACATGCGATGAAAGCATTTCTACTTTCAATTTTATGGATTTTACCTATTTCAACTAATTTATCTAATGCTCTATAAACTTGAAGAGGTGCATTAATACCTTTTTTCTGTACATTAAAAAGAATTGAATATGCTTTTAACGGCTCAGGAGATTTATCAATTAAATCAAAAATAATTTTTTGGTTTTTTGAAAGATTGTGTTGTTTTTCCATTTTTAAATTTCCACTTAGTTTTTTAATTTAATCGATTGTTTAATTTTAAACAAAGATAATATGAACAATATCAACGCCGCTGCAATAATTGAGGGTCCAGAAGATGTATTAAATTCTAATGAAGAGTATAGTCCTAAGATAACTGATAATAAGCCACCAATTATCGAGAATAGAACCATTTTTTGAGGACTATCAGAGATATTTCTAGCCATTGCAGCAGGGATAATTAACATTCCTGTAATCAATAATAATCCGACCATTTTGATAGAAATAGCAATGACCGCTGCCATTAATATTGTAAAAATAGCTTTTGCTCTATCAGGGTTTAATCCCTCTGCCTCAGCTAATTCATAATTAACAGTTGATGCAAGTAAAGGTTTCCAAATTAATTTAAGTACTATTAAAATTAATGCTCCACCCGTCCAAATCACAAGTAAATCATCGGTAGTTACCGCTAAAATATCACCAAATAATAAACCCATAATATCAAATCTTATAAATGTTAGAAAACCAATAACTACTAATCCAACAGCCAATGATGAATGAGCTAAAAGCCCCAACAATGCGTCACCTGGTAAATTAGTTCTTTTCTGAAGTTGGATTAATAATAAAGCAATTATTGATGAAATTAAAAACACTGAAATTGCAATGTTTAAATCAAGCGTATAAGCCATTGTAACGCCAAGCAAAGCTGAATGAGCAAGTGTATCTCCAAAATAAGACAATCTTCTCCATACAACAAAGCATCCTAGAGGACCAGTTACAAATGCAATTCCAATACCTGCAACTAGTGCTCTTATAAAAAAATCATCAAACATTTAATTTTTCTTTATTTCCCCTTCATCGGAATGAATATGATCATGTTTATGCTCGTATGTTGTTAAAATTTGAGAAGCTTTTTCACCAAACAAAGCTTTATATTCATTATTTTTTGCTACATCTAAAGGTGAGCCTGAACAACAAACATGGCCATTTAAACAAACTACGTGATCAGTTGCTGTCATCACCATATGCAGATCATGAGAGATTAATAATATTCCACAATTTAAAGTATCAGATATTTTTTTAATTAATTCGTACAAAGCAATCTCACCTGTATAATCAACTCCCTGTACTGGTTCATCTAACACTAATAACTCTGGTTTTTTAGAAATTGCTCTTGCAATTAAAACTCTTTGAAATTCTCCACCAGATAAACTACCTAAATTTTTATTTTTAAGGTGAATTACACCTGTTAATGATAATGCTTCATCAATAGCACTATCTTCGATAGTTTCTGTCAAAA
Organism: uncultured Pelagibacteraceae bacterium; assembly: GCA_902601785.1. Lineage (GTDB taxonomy): Bacteria > Pseudomonadota > Alphaproteobacteria > Pelagibacterales > Pelagibacteraceae > Pelagibacter. The sequence continues at coordinate 12,835 of CACKOH010000001.1, forward strand.
GCATAAAATCATAAACTCTAATAGGTAAAGTCCAATCAATTGAAATTTTTTGAGGAACATAACCAACTTTGGTTGTATATTTTTCAACACTGCCCTCAATATTTTTATAAATTCCTAAAGCAATTTTAGCAGTGGTACTTTTACCTGAACCATTTGGACCAATGAGGGTTACGATTTTACCCTTTTCAACCGTAAGAGAAACACCTTCCACTAACCATTTTTCGCTTTGGCGAAAACCAGCATTATTTAATTTGACTAAAATATTATTATTAGAATTCATTTAACCCTTGACTTGTAAATGTTATATTATTACACAGTGTTATATTATAACAATCAATTAATACTATATTTATGAAAAACCTAAAAAAACTTCCAATAATCATATCCATTTTATCTTTATTTACTTTTTTTCTACCAGCCAATGCTGATATTAAAGTAGTTGCCTCAATTAAACCAATACATTCGTTAGCTAGTTACCTAATGAACGGAGTGACTAAACCTGATTTAATTGTAGATGGATATGCATCTCCACATGGCTTTGCAATGAAGCCATCTCATGCAAAGATGTTACAAAATGCTGATTTAATTTTTTGGGTTGGTGAAGATTTAGAAAGTTTCCTTGAAAAACCATTAGGATCAATTGCTAAGAAAGCTGAAAAAATTGAATTAATGCAAGTTAAGGGTCTTCAAATTTTAAAGTTTAGAGAAAGAAATATTTTTGATGATCACGACGATCATGGACATGACGATCATGGTAAAAAAGAAGATCACGATGATCACGACCACGACTCACATGCTAAAAAAGATGGCCATGATGATCACGATGATCATGAAGGACATGACGATCATGAAGGACATGCACATGGTGAATTTGATCCACACATCTGGCTAGATCCTATTAATGCAAAAGTAATTTTATTTGAAATGTCTAAGCACTTAATTGAAAATGATCCTAAAAATGAGAAAATTTATAGAGAAAATTTAAGTAAAGGTTACAAAGAAATTGATAAACTTACTAAAGATGTTTCATCTGAATTAAGTAATAGTGTTGCATCTATAGTCTTTCATGATGCTTATCAGTATTTTGAAAAAAGATTTGGTGTAAATATATTGGGTGCGTTTACAGTTAATACAGATGTAATGCCTGGAGCTGAACAATTGGCAGAAATTAGAGAAGTAATCGAACACGATAAAGTTGCATGTGTATTTTCAGAACCACAATTTAATCCTGATATTATTAAAGCAGTTGCAAAGGATATGAACATAAAAACTGGTGTAGTTGATCCGTTAGGAGCAACATTAAATCCAGGTAAAGATTTGTATTTTTCTTTGATTAAAAATATGTCAGCATCATTTAGAGGTTGCTAATATTACTTCATATTTCTATATTAAACACTTTAGGAATATTAATTAAAGCAATAAGATAAATATAATTTAATATTTTTCGGCTTGCAAAAAAAGTAACTCTAGACAAATGAAAATTGAATATTATTTTAGTATCTTGTCTCCCTTTGCCTATCTGGGAGCTGATAGATTTACAAAAATAGTAAGCAAATATAATTTAGAGGTTATAGAAAAACCGCTTGATTTAGTTGGTGAAATTTTTCCAAATACTGGAGGATTGCCAGTTCCCAAAAGACACCCTGCTAGACAAAAATATAGACTTGTAGAGCTGACAAGAATTTCAAACAAACTAGGCCTACCAATTAATAAACAGCCAAAGTTTTTTCCACCAAAAGATCCACATTTAGCAGCAAAATTTTTAATAGCCTCAAATAAAATGGGAAATAAACTTCATTTTGGAAATGAATGTTTAAAATATTTGTGGTCGATGGATAAAGATATTTCAGATCACAATATACTTCAGGAAATTTGTGAAAAATTAAATTTAAATTTTGAAGAGATGAAGAAATTAGCTTTAACTGATGATGTAAACTTGGAGTATCAAAAAAATTCCAAAGATGCGGTTGATAACGATGTATTTGGCTCTCCTTCGTATGTCTTAAATAATGAGATTTTTTGGGGTCAAGATCGATTAGATTATCTTGAAGATGCATTAAAAAAGTAATTTAAAATTGCAAATTTCATATATCTTTATTTTTACTTTGATTAAAAATATGACAGATCCATTTAAAGGTTGCTAATATTATTTCATATTTCTATATTAATTCGAGTAAGGATTATTAATGTTATTTTTTTTATTAAAAGTTGTTGGTGCAGGTATTATAATTGCTTTTGCAAGCTGGTTAGCTGGTCAAAATCCAAAACTAGCTGGATTTATTATAGCCTTACCTTTGGTATCCTTGATTGCGATCCTATTTTCGTATTACGAGCACAATGATACAGAGAAGACAATAATGTTTACAAAAAGTATTTTTATAGCAGTACCTGCTAGCTATTTATTTTTCTTACCATTCTTTTTTGCAAAATCTCTAAATATGAATTTTGCAATAATTTATGCTTCTGGACTGTTGTTGTTGGTAGTTGGCTATTTTATACATAAGTACATAGTAAATTTCATTTAAAAGAGTAATTTTAACAAATCTTTAACATAAAAGTCATAAACACTAAGAAAGGATAATTATGTTTATAAAAAAATATCTAAAATGGATTAGTACAGCTCTTGTTTTAACAGGAATATTATTAACTAATTTAAATATCTATCCTATCAATATTTACTTCCACGGTTTAGGAGTTGTTGGATGGACTATCGCTGGATTTGTTAGCAAAGATAAAGCGATACTAACTAATTTTGGACTACAAATACCATTGTTCTTAATAGGAATTTATAAGATTATTATTTAGTGAAAAATATATTATTTGTTTGTACAGGAAACTCTGCAAGAAGTATCATAGCTGAGTCTTTAGTTAATAATAGATATAATGATAAATTCAAAGCCTATAGTGCTGGTAGTAATCCTTCTGGAGAAATTAACAAAGATATAAAACATTTTTTAAATAATAAAGGTTTCAATCTTCAAAACTACTCATCCAAAAATTTTAATGTTTTTGTTAAAGGAGAAATCAAAATTGATCATGTTATTACTGTATGTAATAATGCAAATAATGAAGTATGTCCTATTTGGCCTAAGGAAAATCAAATCATACACTGGGATATTGAAGATCCAGTAACAAAACTAAATGATGCTAGTGAGGATAAAAAATTTAAGATAATTACTGATACTTTTAATAATATTGATAAAAGAATTAAAAATTGGATTCTAAATGAAAAATACTAACAAAATATTTTTAGGTGAATTTATTGGAAGTAGCTTTTTAGTAATGGTTATTGTCGGGTCTGGAATAATGGCTGAAAATCTCACAAATGATAATGCTTTGAGATTAACGGCTAATACACTCGCAACTGGTGCTGGCCTATTTGTCTTAATAACTGCTTTTGCAAATATTTCAGGTGCACATTTCAATCCTTTTGTGAGTTTAGCGATGTTTTTAAGAAAAAAAATCAATGGAAAACTTCTCATCATATATATTCCTGCCCAAATACTTGGTTGTTTGCTAGGTGTTATGTTGGCTAATGTTTTTTTTGAACACGATATTCTTGAGTTATCGACAAAAAATAGAGATGGTTTTCATATTTTCTTATCTGAAATAATTGCTACTTTTGGTTTAATTTTTATTATTTTTGCTACTCAAAAAGATGGCAAAATAACAATAGCTGCTAGTGTTGCAACATATATCATGGCTGGTTATTGGTTTACATCATCAACATCTTTTGCAAATCCAGCTGTTGCAATAGCTAGAACTTTTACTGATTCTTTTACAGGAATTAATTATTTGAATACGCCTACATATATTTTAGCTGAATTTTTGGGGGCTCTTATAGCTGTATATTTTATTAAGAAATTAATTAAATAAATACAACTTTATTGAGAAATAAAAAATATTTAAAAGTAGACACAAATATTAAATAGTTTACTAGTTGACGAATCCACCCCTTGATTCTCAAATTAGTTTATTCTTTTATAGAATTTTTTTTACTCTCACATTACATAGATCTTAAGTCATGAATCGATAGGAACCGAAAACAATAATATAAAGGAGAAAAAGAATGGAAATGACTTTAATTTACACGGTTATAGGTTTTGCCCTTGCCGGTTATAGCGTAATCGCTAACGACTCAATTCAAACACTAGGTACATTTATAGCTTCAAAGAAGAAGTGGTTTAAATGGTATACACTTGCAGGATCTGCATCAGCTGTAATGATTTTTGCGTTAGCATGGGGATGGTATTCATATGATGGTGATATTTCTTATGGAAGATTAACTAGAATACCTTATCAAGAAATTCAGTGGTATCATGCAGTAGCGCCTGCAATATTGCTATTATTAACAAGAATTGGAATACCGGTATCTACTACTTTCTTAGTTCTTTCAGCATTTGCTTCAACAGTTGTGCTTGAAAAAATGCTATTAAAAAGTGTAGTTGGATATGGTTTAGCGGCAATGGTCGCTTATATTGCTTGGATAGTAGTATCAAAATTTATCAATGAAAAATTAGATGAAGTTGATGAAAAATATATTGGCTTTTGGAGAAATGCTGTTTGGATTTCTTCAGGTTGGTTATGGTGGGTTTGGTTATCTCACGATGTAGCTAATATTGCAGTATATCTACCTAGACAGTTAGATTTAACATTACTTTTGATTGTAATGGCTTACTTCACTGCATTATTATTTTATATTTTCTACATTCAAGGTGGACCAATTCAGAAAGTTGTTTTGGAGAAGACTGGAACAAGATATGCAAGATCAGCTACAATTATTAACGTAATTTATGCTGGTGTCTTATTCTACTTTAAAGAACTTAATGATTTGCCTATGTCAACTACATGGGTTTTCGTTGGTTTATTGTGCGGTAGAGAACTTGCGATTTCAACAATGAACAAAGAATATAAATTTAAGTATGTCTTCCCATTAATTGGTAAAGACTTTCTTAAAATGATCTTTGGATTAAGTGTTTCAGTTGGAATTGTTTTAGCAATCCACTACATAATTATTCCAAACAATTGGTTTTAAATATATTTTGTGGTCGTGTTAATTATTTAACACGGCCATAAACATCCTGAAATCTTACAATATCTGTCTCTTTTAAAATCGAACCTACTTGAGCTTCAATAATTTTTACTGGTTTTTTATATGGATTTTCTATTCTATGAATTGATCCTAAAGGGATAAAGATAGTTTCATCAGGTTTCATTGTAAAATATTTCTTATTTAAAGTAATTTTAGGTTTACCTTGAGTAACTACCCAGTGCTCAGCTCTATGATGATGTTTTTGAAGGCTTAATATACCTTTTGGTTTTACATATAATTCTTTTATTAGGAATTCCTTGCCATTAAATAGATTTACATAACTACCCCAAGGTCTATGAAATACATTCTTCTTTTTAAAATAATGTCTTTTATTTCGTCCATACATTTTGCAAATTTCTTTCCAAGATCCTAAATCAGACCAAGGAATATCTAATTTGATAGCATTTATATCTTTAGTTTTTTCTAATATTGCATAGTCAAAAGACTTGGCTGTTGCCTTGGTAAATGCTTGTTTGTTTAAATAATACACATTACTTTTATATTTTGCTTTTGTTACAGCTTTATTACAGTTTCGATAAATATTTGGCTGGTATTTCTTAAAATTATTAATAATTGAGTCCTTTCTCAAATAAAACATTCCAGAATTCCAATAACCTTTTTTACTAATTATTTGTTTAGCTTTGGCCTGTTTGGGCTTTTCGATAAATTTAGTTACTTTAGTATTTTTTGTTAAAAAATAACCAAATTCACTGGAAGGCATCGTAGGTCTAATTCCAAAGATAAAGATATTATTATGAGTAAGTTTCTTTTGATTTTTTTTAATAGCTTTATTAAATAACCCTACCTTCTCTATCAAATGATCAGCGGCCAAGAACATTAAAGGTTGTTCATTTGGAATATCTTTAATTAATGCCGTACTTAAAATAGCTGGTGCTGTGTTTCTTTTAGCTGGCTCTAAAACTATCTTGAATTTTTTTATTTTATGTTTTTTTAAATGTTGTTTAACTTGTCTTAAATACTTTGCATTTGTACTTATAATGGGTGCATCAAATATAGATGCTTTAACTCTCTCAAGAGTTTTGCCTAGTAAAGTCCAATTACCAAAATCAATAAACTGTTTAGCTTGATGATTTTTAGAATTTGGCCAAAGTCGAGTTCCAGCACCTCCACATAAAATGACTGGACGAATTTTCATTAAATCTCTGAATAATCCTTAACTTCTTTTTTCTTACCTGGGTGTGTTGGTGCACCTAAAAATGCTGGACCAACTGTTTGCGCATATTTCCATAAAGTACCAGATCCAAAATCAGATTTTCTAGCTCTCCATTTTCTTTTTCTAGAAGCTAATTCTTTTTTAGAAAGTCTGACATTGATAGTTCCTTTTTTGGCATCGATATCAATGATATCGCCATTACGTAAAAGGCCTATAGGACCTCCTAGGGCAGCCTCAGGGCCCACATGACCAACACAGAAGCCTCTAGTAGCTCCAGAGAACCTTCCATCAGTTATAAGAGCTACTTTCTCCCCTTTTCCCTGTCCATAGATTGCACCTGTTGTAGATAACATTTCTCTCATTCCAGGACCCCCTACTGGTCCTTCGTATCTAATTATAATTACATCACCATCATTATACTTTTTGCTTTGAACTGCTTTCATTGCACTTTCTTCGTTATCAAAACATCTTGCTTTTCCAGTAAATTGCAATTTAGCTAATCCTGCAACTTTTACTATCGCTCCATCTGGAGCTAAGTTACCTTTTAAACCAACTACACCTCCTGTAGGTGATAATGGATCTTTATAAGATCTCATTACTTTTTGTTTAGGGTTAAATTTAATATTTTTTAAATTTTCTTTCATTGTTTTTCCTGTAACAGTCATACAATCACCGTGAATATAGCCACCTTCATACAAAGTTTTTAATAACATAGGAACACCTCCTGCTAACCACATATCTTTTGCAACATATTTTCCACCTGGTTTTAAATCAGCAAGATAAGGCGTTCTTTTAAAAATTTTAGCAACATCCATTAAATCAAATTTTATTCCTGCTTCATTTGCAATTGCTGGTAAGTGTAATCCAGCATTAGTAGAACCACCTGTTGCGGCAACTATTGTTGCAGCATTTTCTAAAGCTTTTCTGGTTACAATATCTCTTGGCTTAATTTGTTTTTTTAAAAGTTGCATTACCATTTTGCCACTTTCTTTTGCATACTTATCTCTTTCTTCGTATGGAGCTGGAGTTCCAGCTGAGTATGGTAACGCTAATCCAATAGCCTCAGATACACAGGCCATAGTATTTGCAGTAAATTGACCTCCACAAGCACCAGCACTAGGACAAGCAACTAATTCTAATTTTCTTAGTTCTGCAGCTGTCATTTTACCTGATGAATGTTTTCCAACCGCTTCAAATACATCTACAACTGTTACGTCTTTACCTTTATATTTTCCTGGAAGAATTGAACCTCCATAAATAAAAACACTTGGAACATTTAATCTAACCATCGACATCATTAAGCCTGGTAAAGATTTATCACATCCTGCAATACCCACTAATGCATCATAACAGTGTCCTCTGACTGTAAGCTCTGCTGAGTCTGCAATTACTTCTCTTGAGATTAAAGAAGATTTCATTCCCTCATGACCCATAGCAATTCCATCAGTAACAGTGATTGTACAAAATTCTCTTGGGGTTCCTCCATTTGATCTGACACCTTTTTTAACGGATTGAGCCTGTCGCATTAATGCTATGTTACAAGGAGCAGCCTCATTCCATGTTGAAACCACGCCAATAAAGGGTTTTGCTACATCTTTCTCAGTTTCACCCATAGCATAATAAAATGATCTATGAGGAGCTCTATCTGCTCCTAATGAAGTATGTCTGCTTGGAAGTTTCTTCTTGTTAAATTTTGCCATTATATACCCTTTATTGTTATTGATATCTTATCAACATCATTCTTTAAATTATTATAATTAGTTTTTTCTTGTTCAACAATCTCTTTTGGTGCCCTATCTACAAAACTTTTATTTTCTAGTCTTTGAGATATCTTATGCATCTCTTGTTCTAATCGTTCTTGTTTGCTAGTTAAATTTTCTTTTATTAACTTTAAATCAACATCTTTATCAAAATAGATCTTAAATAAATCACCTGATACAACCATTGTCGCAGCGGGTTTATCTAAATCATCACTTAAAATGTTATTTATTCGACCTAATTTTTTAAGAATTATTTCATTTGAACTAATAAATTGCTTTTGATCTTTGTTAATATTGTTAATTGAGATGTCTATAAATGAACCAGGGCTTACATTTAGCTCATTTTTAAAGGATCTAAGCTCAGATATTATATTAATTATATTTTCTACCTGATCTGTGTGTGAGTCCTTAGTAGATTTTGCAGATATCCAATTTTTAAACATTAAAAAGTCATTACCCTTATTATCAAATTTATTTTTTAGCCAAATTTCTTCAGTAACAAAGGGAATAAATGGATGTAATAAAACTAGTATTTGCTTGAATACGTAAGCTGAAACTCTCCTGACCTCTTCTTTAGCGTCCTCATCATCTGAAAAAAGAATTGTTTTAGAAAGCTCTAAGTACCAATCACAATAAGAATGCCATGTAAATTGATAAGCATTTTTTGCAGCCTCATCAAATCTATAATCTTCTAAGTTTTTAACTATTTTATTAGTAGTTTCTGCTAACTCAGAATATATCCATTTATTAATATTAACTTTTAATTCTGGAATTTGATCTGTATTTTTAAAATCACATTCATTGGTAATTAAAAAATTATTAGCATTCCATAGTTTATTTAAAAAGTTTCTATAACCTTTAACTCTATCTTCAGAAAGTTTAACATCGGTCCCTGGTGAAGCCATTGATAGAAGCGTAAATCTTAAAGCATCTGCACTATATTTTTCAATTAGATCTAAGGGATCAATAACATTTCCTTTTGATTTAGACATTTTTTGTCCTTTTTCATCTCTAACTAAAGCATGAACATAAATATCTTTAAAAGGTTCTTTGTTTAAAAATTCAGTTCCAAACATAATCATTCTTGCAACCCAAAAGAAAATAATATCAAAGCCTGTTACTAAAACCGATGTTGGATAAAACTTCTCAACAAATTTTTTATCATCGGGCCATCCAAGTGTTGCAAATGGCCAAAGGCCAGAAGAAAACCATGTATCTAGAACATCAGGATCTCTATTTAATTCTACATCTTTACCATAATGTTTATTAGCTAATTGTTTTGCTTCATCTTCATTGTATGCAACAAAAATTTTTTCATCAGGTCCATACCAAGCAGGTATTTGATGTCCCCACCAAAGTTGTCTTGAAATACACCATGGCTCAATATTATTCATCCACTGAAAATAAGTTTTTGACCAATTCTCAGGAAAGAAATTTGTTTTATTTGAATGTACAACTTCTTTAGCTTTAACTGATAATTTACCTGCATCAGCAAACCATTGTTCTGTTAGGAAAGGTTCAATTATTGAATTGGATCTATCTCCATAAGGAACTTTATTTTTAATACTCTCTTCTTTTACAAAAAATTCTTTTTCTTTAAGCTCTTTTAAAATTTGTTTTCTTGCTTCAGAGCGATCAAGACCTACGTAATATTTTGGAGCGTTTTCATTTATTTTTCCTGCTTCAGTAAAAATATTTATAATTTCCAGATTATTTCTTTGACCTACATCATAATCATTAAAGTCATGCGCTGGAGTTATTTTTAAAGCACCTGTTCCTTGTTCAGGATCTGCATAATCATCTTCTATAATTTTTATTTTTCTTCCAACAATTGGGATTGTAACAGTTTTACCAACATAAGATTTAAAACGATCATCTTTTGGATTTACAGCAATAGCAGTATCACCCAACATTGTTTCAGGTCTTGTTGTTGCAATTGTTATAAATTGATCCGTTCCATCAATTGGATATTTAATATAATAAATTTTTGAATTTACTTCTCTTTGATCAACTTCTAAATCTGAAATAGCTGTTTTTAAAACTGTATCCCAATTTACTAATTTTTTATCCTTATAAATTAAACCTTTATTATATAGATCAACAAAAACCTTTATTACTGATTTTGATAAATTTTCATCCATCGTGAAGGCATTTCTGGACCAATCACAGGAACAACCAAGTTTTTTCAATTGATTAATAATAATATCACCGTACTGGTCTTTCCATTCCCAAACTTTTTCAATAAATTTTTCTCTACCAATTTCATTTTTATCAATTTTTTCAGAACTAAGTTTTTTCTCAACTAAGGCTTGGGTAGCAATTCCTGCATGATCGGTTCCTGGTTGCCATAAGGTCTCATAATTATTCATTCGATGATAACGAACTAATAAATCTTGAATAGAATTATTTAGAGCATGGCCCATATGAAGACTGCCAGTTACATTCGGTGGGGGTATTACAATTGAAAATTTTTTAGAATTCTCTTTAGGTTTAAAAAGATTATTTTTTTCCCAATAAGAATAAATTCTATCTTCAACATCAGAATGTATATATTTATCGTTACTCATGGATTTTAAAGTTTATAATTTAATAATCCAAATTAACAATAATCAATTTCTATCGTTATTTAATAGACTAATGAAAAATATTTAATATAAAAAGGCATCTGTAGCTATAAGTCAAAAAATAAGATGGCAACGTGGCGGAATGGTTACGCAGAGGATTGCAAATCCTTGTATCCCGGTTCGATTCCGGGCGTTGCCTCCAAAATAGATCTTGTTTTAGTTATAAAAAAAAGTAAGTTGCTTTTTTACATTCCTCGGTAGCTCAGTTGGTAGAGCAGTTGACTGTTAATCAATTGGTCGCAGGTTCGAGTCCTGCCCGAGGAGCCAAAAAAGTTTCAGATTAAAAAAATATAATAGAAAATTATAAAATTTATTTACGGGTCTTAACTAAATTTTATTTTATCCAGTCTTTGTAATTCCAACTGATGAAATCTGTAAAGATTTATTAAATTTTAATTTTTGATCAGCTGTTAACTCAGAATATAATTTTGTTAAAAAATTATAATTTACATTCATATGACCTTCTTGAGATTTTTCTAAATTAATTAAATATTCTGAAAAATCTTCAAAAAAATAATTTATTGGAACCTTTAAATAATTTGATAATTGTAATAACCTAATTGAACTTACTCCGTTAGTACCTTTTTCATATTTTTGAATTTGTTGAAATGTTACGTTAATTGCTTTTGCCACCTTAGTCTGTGTCAAACCTAAAGCTAATCTTCTTAGCTTAAGCTTGTTGCCTAAGTGTTTGTTGAAATTATCTTCCATTAAGACCCCTCTTAATTAAATTTTAAAGTCTCATTCAACAGAATATTTAAATACCCTGCAACAGAAAAATTTTTATATTTCATTAGGTTTTTAGATAATTTTAAAACTTGTCAAGCATAAGTTGATAATAAAAACATATATTAAGCTTGATTTATCGGATGAAAGATTAGTCTAGTATTTATGTTTTTTATAAAATTTGACTTAAAAATAGCTTAGTTCTCTCATTTTTAGGATTAGCAAAAAACTCTTTTGTATCAGCCTTTTCTACTATCTTTCCCTCGTCCATAAAAATCATGCTATCAGCAACTTCTTTAGCAAATCCCATTTCATGTGTAACAACAATCATTGTCATACCTTGGTTTGCTAGGTTCACCATTACATCCAGAACTTCTTTAATCATTTCAGGGTCTAGTGCTGATGTTGGCTCATCAAATAACATAATTTTTGGCTCCATGCACAATGCTCTTGCAATTGCAACACGTTGTTGTTGTCCTCCGGAAAGTTGGCCCGGAAATTTCTGAGCTTGATCTAAAATTTGCACTCTCTCTAAATGTTTTAAAGCCAATTCTTCAGCTTCTTTTTTAGGCAATTTTTTAACCCATATAGGTGCTAGAGTGCAATTATCTAAAATAGATAAATGTGGAAATAAATTGAATTGTTGAAATACCATTCCAACTTCAGCTCTAACCTGCTCAATATTTTTAGTATCTTCTGAAATTTCTGTACCATCAACAATTATATTGCCTTCCTGATGTTCCTCCAGTCGGTTAATACATCTAATTAAAGTTGATTTACCTGATCCTGATGGGCCACATACTACAATTTTCTCTTTAGGCATTACCTCAAGATTAATTCCACTTAAAACTTGAAAGTCACCAAACCACTTATTTACATCTTTGATTTGTATAATTGCTTCAGACATTTATTACCTATCAGTTTTATATTTGAGTTCTAAATTATAGCTATATTTACTCATTGCGTAACAAATAATCCAGAAAATTATCGCTGCAAAAACATATCCCTCCATTGCATAACCCAACCATTTTGGATTTGTTTTAGCCATTTGTAACATTCCAGCAAGTTCTGCTAAACCTACTACAAAGATTAAGGGAGTATCTTTCACTAATGCTAAAAATGTATTTGCCATTCCTGGTATAACTAATTTTAATGCTTGAGGTAATATTACAAAAATATGCATTTTCCAATAACCCATACCTAAAGACTTCGCTGCATCGTATTGGCCTCTAGGAAGAGCTTGAAGACCACCTCTGATAACCTCTGCAACATAGGCTGCTTCAAATAAAGAAATAGCAATGATTACTCTGACAAGCTTATCCATGAAAAAATCTTCAGGCAAAAACATTGGAAACATCACAGAAGACATAAACAAAACTGTAATTAAAGGAACACCTCTCCAAAACTCTATAAAACCAACTGATACATATTTTATTATTGGTAATTCAGTTCTTCTTCCCAAAGCAAGAGCCATACCTAAAGGAAAGCAAAAAATTAAACTAAAAAAAGAAACAATAAAAGTAAGTGATAGACCTCCCCATGCACCAGTTTCAACCCACTCTAAACCGAATTCACCACCAGATATTAAATAATAAATCAATATAAAGGCAATGATAGGGTATATTACAACGTAATATAAGGTTAGAAGGTTTCTGTACTTTTGCGGAGTTATAAAACCAAAGAAAGCTAAAACAACTAAAAAAATAAATGCTAAGTTCACTCTCCAAATTTGTTCATTTGGATACATGCCATACATAAATCTTTTAAACCAAACTTTTATATAAGTCCAACAAGCACCCGAACCTGTACATGCATCTTTTGAGTCACCTGAAATATTAGCATCCAAGATCATCCAACTCATTACAGGTGGTATTGCTTTAATAATTAAAAAAATAATTAGTAAAGTTAATGCTGCATTAAAATTGTTTGTATTAATATTTTTATTCAACCTATCTAGGTTTTTTATTCCTGAAAATTCAATCCTCATTAAATGAAGACCAAACATTCCTAACAAAAAAGGTAAAATTATACTTATAATTGATGGTAAAAAATAAGTAATATTTAATTTTAAAAATGAGTTAAGAAATACGTCTAAAAGAGAAATTCCAACTAAAAAGGATCCTAAATATAAATTACTTTGTAGATTATCTTTTGAGGGATTTAATAAATTTAATGTGCTCATTATTTTTCCACGATTGCGATTTTAGCGTTATACCAATTCATAAAAAATGAAATTGATAAACTTAAAGTTAAATATGTAAGCATTGTAATTGAAACAATCTCAATTGCCTTTCCTGTTTGCATCAATGCTGTACCAGCAAAAACCAAAACTAAATCAGGATATGCTATAGCAGCAGCTAATGATGAGTTTTTGGTTAAGTTTAAGTATTGATTAGTTGTTGGTGGAATTATTATCCTTAGTGCTTGAGGCATAATAATTAAATTTAAAACTTGTTTTCTATTTAAACCAATAGATGCGGCTGCTTCTCTTTGACCTTTTCCAACACCCTGAATACCCGCTCTTACACATTCAGCGACAAATGTTGCTGTATAAAGTGATAAAGCTATAACTAATGACAATAGTTCAGGCGGTATACTTAAACCACCTTCAAACTTAAATGATGTTTTTGCCAACTGTTTAAGTTCAGGTGTTTCATACCCTACACTAACTCCACCAAACAAAAATGTTAGAAGGGGTAATATAAAAAGAATAGCTATTGAAATATTTAAAACAGGTAAGTGTTTACCTTGGTTTTCTCTAAGTTTTTTAGCATGAGTTCTTACAAATACTATTGCAACTATTGCAGCAATAACTGAATAAATAAAAATATCTAAATTTTCCCAAATCAAAGATGGTGTATAAAAACCTTTAATTGTTAAATATGATGCACCAAAAATAGCTTCGGCATCTTGAGGTAATGGTAATGCTCTCAATGCTGCATAATACCAAAAGAAAATTTGTAAAAGTAGAGGTATGTTTCTAAAAAATTCAACATACCAGGCTGCTGTAGTTCTAATTAAGTAATTTGGTGAAAGTCTTGCAATACCAATTATAACTCCGATAATAGTACATATAATAATTCCTAAAACCGAAACTAAAAGTGTATTTAAAAGACCTACTAGATATGCTCTCCCATAACTGTCTGAACCACTGTACTCGATTAATGAAAACTGTACATCAAATGAAGACTCCTGAGTAAGAAATCCATATCCAAAGTCTATCCCTCTATTTTCCATATTAAGCTGAGCATTCATTGTAAAAAAACCAAAGATGAGAACTACAACAAATAAGGTTGCTAGTTGAGGAAGAATTTTTTTAAGCTTCATTAAAAGCGAATATATTTAATATTAAAAAAAGGGCTAGATAAATCTAGCCCTTTTTAAAATTGTTTTAATTACAATTATCTTGCAGGTGGAACGTATAAAATTCCGCCTTTAGTCCATAACTCGTTTGGACCTCTGTCTGGTAAAATTCCAGTATCAGCTATATTTCTTTTATAACTTTCACCATAGTTACCAACCTGAGTGATAATTCTGTAACTCCAGTCATTATCAAGACCGAATGCAGCACCTAATTCACCTTCAGAACCAACTAATCTTTTGATTGCTGGATTATCTGAAGTTTTCATCATGTCAGCATTGCCTGAAGTAATTCCATACTCCTCAGCTTCGATCATAGTATTTAAAGACCATCTTACGATATCTTCCCATACTGAGTCACCTTGTCTAACAACAGGGCCTAATGGCTCTTTTGAAATAGTTTCAGGTAACACGATGTGCTCATCTGGATTAGACATTTTAGTTCTTTGTGCAGCTAAACCTGATTTATCAGTAGTGTAAGTATCACATCTACCAGCATCATAAGCAGCTACGACTTCATCAGCTTTTTCAAAAGCCACTGGCTCATAAGAAATTCCTCTAGAATTAAAGAAGTCTCTCATGTTTAACTCTGTTGTTGTACCAATATTTGTACAAGCTGAGATACCATTTTTGAATTGGTCTGTTGAAGTGATACCAGAGCTTTTTCTAACCATAAACCCTTGACCATCGTAGAAGTTTACTCCAACGAAAGTAAGTCCGATATCAGCATCTCTAGAAAGAGTCCAAGTTGTGTTTCTTGATAAGATATCAATCTCACCAGAAGTTAAAGCTGTAAATCTTTCTTTAGCACTTAGTGGTGTGTATTTTACTTTACTTGCATCACCTAGTACCGCAGCAGCTACTGCTCTACATACATCAACGTCAACACCAGTCCAATTTCCTGCAGCGTCAGCATTAGAAAATCCTGGAAGACCTTGAGATACTCCACATCTTACAAAACCCTTTTTTTGAGTGTTTTTAAGTGTCTTAGATTTTTTAGCAGCCATAGTTTCTGTTGTAAAAGTAAACAACACAGCAACCATTGCTACTAAAGAAGTTAATTGTTTTAAGTGTTTAAACATTATTCTTCCTTTTGTTTTTTATTTGTTAACAAATAATTCAAAATTACTTTTGAATATTCATAATTTAAGCATGTTAAATATTTACCATCAAGATAAATTTCTGCATAATTATGACCTAAAATGAACAAGATGGCGCGCCCTGGAGGATTCGAACCTCCGACCCTCGGTTTAGAAAACCGATGCTCTATCCAGCTGAGCTAAGGGCGCTCAAATATTATCTTACTGTTATAATACTAAATTAATATTTAAAAAGAAATTTTTTAGCTATTAATAACAAAGATAAAAATTCAACCCTTCCTATAATCATAAAAACAATGAGAAAATATTTAGTTAAAAAATGTAAGTTTTGAAAGTCAAAATCACTAATTCCATAAGCAGAAGAATTTACAGTATTCATTAAAGTTAATACCGCCAATTTAAATGAATTTTCAAACTCAATATTACTCAATGACAATAAAACTGTTAAAGAGAAAAGAGAAATAACAAATATTAAAACAGTTAAGAAATATTTATTAATATCAGCTGTATCAAAATTGATTTTAGAAAAAATAAGTTTATTCATAAATACTTTATTAGGTTTACTAAAAGAAAGAATTTGATTGATTGAATATTTAGAAAGAGAATAAATTTTTAAAAACCTTAATCCTGAACTGGTAGAGAAAAAAGAACCTCCAACTATTACTAATATTAAATAGATTAGGTTTAAATTTTTTTGCTCTACTTCTAGTGATAAACCAATATTCGAAATACTACTAACTAAATTTAAGAAGTTAAATGAAAAATTTTTATCATAACTAAAAAAAATAAAAAAAAAGCTTACCAATAATAAAAAATATAAAAATAAATGAATATCCTCATAAAAAAAATTAATATTTTTTTTTCTTAAGAAAATTAAATTATAAATAAAAAAAATACTAAAGAAAGATATCAACATTAAAAGTGAGAAAACAATTATTTGTGTATTTGTCAAAAGTATTGTTGAAAGTGCATTATCAGGTAAAAAACCTCCAGAGGAAATAGCTGTCATTGCTAAATTAAGCGAATTAAATGTTCTAATACCAAAAATATTAAGAATTATAAAAATTAAAATTGTTAAACTTGAGTACAAAAGAAAAATTTTTATAGTTTGCTTTAAAATCTCAGAACTACTGAAAGATAAAAAATTTGTTAATGATTTTTTTAAACTTTCATCGTAAATATCGATTAGAAAGATTATCGAAAACAAAAAGTATAATCCACCAATCCATTGAGTTGAGGATCTCCATAATATTAAACCTTGGTCTATATTTTTGATGTTATCAAAAATACTAAAACCAGTTGAAGTAAAACCAGATACAGATTCAAAAATAGCGTTTAAAAAAGTTAAATTATAAATACTTAAATAAAATGGAATACATAAAACTAAAGGTATTAATATATATCCAAGTAGTACAGTTAAAATCTTCTCAAAAATTGAAGGTTTTTTTAAACTTGATTTTAAGTAATAAAAAAAAATTCCTATTAGACCTGAGATTAATAAACTTACGTAATAAGTATTTAGGTTAAGATATAAATTAAAATAATAAGAATAAATTATATTAAAAAATGAAAGTATTGAGACAAGTATAAAAAAAAAACTTAAATATTTAACTCTAAATAATGACATTTAATTAGATCGAACTAATTCTAAAAATATTTTCTACTACTGAAATTGAGTCTTTATTTGCCAAAAACACGACCTTATCTTCTTTTAAAAAAATAAAGTCTGATCGAGGGATTATTATCTTATCTCCTCTTAAAACTGCACCAATTCTAACCTCCTCAGGTAAATTTGAATTCTTTAATTCTTTATTTATCAACTCCGAGGTCTCGATAATTTCAGCTTCAATTACTTCATATTCACCATTCATAATTGTGTAAGCTGTTTCTATGGTACCTTTATGCACATGTTTTAATATGCTTGAAACTGTATTCATTCTTGGATCTATTAAATCATCAATTTTAAGCGAGTCCTGTAGCAAAGAATAATTAGGTTTATTAACTAATGCCATGGTTCTTTTATCCTCAATTTCTTTTTCATCTTTAGCGAATTTTTCAACAAGTACACTAACCATTAAATTATCTTCATCATCATTGGTTAAAGCAAGAACAGTTTCGGCTTCTTCTAAATTAGCTTCAGCTAACACTTCTTCATCTAAGCCGTTGCCATTAATCACTATGGTATTATTTAATTCTGATGCAAGGAATTCTGCTCTCTCTTTATCTTTTTCAACAATTTTAACTCTCGCAGCATCTAACGTTTCCTCAATATTTTTTGCAAGATTAAAACCGATATTACCACCTCCAACAATTAGAATTTTTTTAGAAACTTTTTCTGTGTGGCCAAAAGCTTCAAGCGTTTCAGCAGTTTGTGAAGAGTTAATAATTACATAAATTTTGTCATTTTTTTTAATATCATCCTCTTTTTTTGGAATTATAAATTTATCATCTCTTATAATTCCAATTACATTTGCATCTAAATTAGGATATTTTTTTGTTAAATCTTTAAGCTTAATATTGATTAGGCTGCAGCCGTCATTGATAAGTATTTCTAACAAGCGTATTTTATTATCTGCAAAAGGAACACTGTCTAAAGCTCCTGGAGCCTCCAATTTTCTTTGAATTGATTTTGCAATTTCAAGCTCTGGAGAGATAATCACATCAATTGGTAGGTTTTCTTTATTATAAACAGTTGTAAATTTAGGATTTAGATAATCTTGTGATCTTATTCTTGCAATTTTTTTTGGAATATTAAATATGGAAAATGCTATTTGACATATAACCATATTAATTTCATCATTTCTTGTAACAGCAATAATCATATCAGTTTCTGCTGCATTAGCTTTCTCAAGTATTGATGGATAAGTTGCCTTACCAACGATTGCTTTAACATCCAAAGCATCATCAATTTTTTGTATGTCTTCACTTGATGTATCTATAACAGTTATGGAATGCCCTTGTTCGCTTAATTGTTTGGCGATTGTGAACCCCACTCTTCCTGCGCCACAGATAATTATATTCATTAATTAAATTCTTTGATTCCTAAGCCTTTTAGTTTTCTATGTAGGGCGCTACGCTCCATACCCACAAAGCTTGCTGTTTTTGAAATATTTCCATTAAATTTTTTTAATTGGATAGTTAAATACTCTTTTTCAAACTTTTCTCTAGCCTCTTTTAATGGCACAGATAGGCTATTTTCAGTAATATCATCATCAAAATTATTATTTTTTAGGGACTCTTTAATAATATTTGAAATTTTATCTTTTGAATCTGGTTGCAATATGGCTATTCTTTCAATTAAATTTCTTAGTTCTCTTACGTTACCGTGCCAATTATGATTTAAAATATAACTATTATTTTCATCTATATTTAATTCTTTAATATTATAATTTTCAGATATCTTTTTTGAAAAATAATTTATCAAAAGTGGAATATCAGAAATTCTTTGATTTAAAGGTTCAACATTAATTTCAAATACATTAATTCTATGAAACAAATCTTCTCTAAAATTACCTATTTCTATTTCTTTTTTTAGGTCTTTACTTGAAGAACATATTAACCTCACATCAACAGTAACATCATTGCTCCCATTTACTCTTTTAAATTTCTGATCAGTTAAAACTCGAAGTATCTTTGATTGAATATCTAATGGAATTTCTGAAATTTGATCAATTAAAAGTGCACCACCATTAGCCTTCTCTAATGCTCCATACGATATAGATCCGTTTTCTTTTTCTTCACCAAATAACTCTAGCTCATATTTATTAGAGTCTAACAGAGCACCATTTAGTATTACAAAAGGATTTTTAGCTCTTTTTGAATTTTTATGAATTTTTCTAGCTATCAATTCTTTACCTGATCCTGAAGGGCCGTTTATAAATACTCTACTCTCAGTAATAGATATTTTTTTAATCTGATCTTTTATATTTGTTATATTTTTACTGTTTCCTATAATTTCGTAAGATGAAAAAAGTTTGTTTTCATATTCTTTGTTCTCTTTTTTGAGATTATAATTTTCTACAGCTCTTTTAACAAAATTTAGTAATCTTTCACGATCGAATGGTTTTTCAATAAATTCAAACGCACCTTTGTGTAAAGACTTAACTGCCATTTCAATATTAGCATGTCCAGAAATTATAATTACTGGAACATCCTTATTCTTTGACTTAATGTGAGAAAGTAGCTCTAAACCGTCATTATCTCCTTTGTCTAACTTGACATCTAATATAGCGACATCAGGTAATTTTTTGTCAATCTCAGATAGGGCTTGATTGTAATTAGCCGCTAATCTAGTTTTATAACCTGAGTCTAATATTAGTTCGTTAATAATATTCCTTATATCTGCATTATCATCAACAATTAGGATTTCACTACTCATATTATTTTATAAAATTAATTTTAATTGTTGCTCCACTATCTTTTGGTATGAATTCAATTTTACCATTATGATCATTTATAATTTTATTTACTATTGATAATCCTAAACCAGTACCATTTTTTTTGGTTGTAAAGTAAGGATTTAAAATATCTTTAATATTTTCATTAAGTTTTTCAAATCCTACGCCATTATCAGCAATAACTAGATTTATGTGGTCATCACTCTCTGTAAGTTCAATGGTGATTTTTTTATTGAAATTACTTCCATTTTCAGCTTTTTGTTGAATACTTTCTATTGAGTTTTTAATTAAATTTAAAAATACTCTACTTATTTGTTCTCTATCACTATTTAAGATGATTTTATCTGCGTTGCTAGATAAATCTATTTTAATTGAACTATCTAATTCCTTTAATAATTTAATATTCTCTTTAAGTAAAATTACTATGTTGTTTTCTCTTAATGTAGGCTTTGGCATCCTTGCAAAATCAGAAAATTCATTTGCAAGTTTGCCAATTTGCTTAATCTGATTATTAATTATTTTTAAATTTTCTTTAAAATTCTCTGATTCTTTTTCTTGTAATAAATTTGAATATTTTTCATTTAATCTATCAATTGTTAATTGAATTGGTGTAAGAGGATTTCTTATTTCATGAGCTAATTTCCTTGCTATACTACTCCATGCTTCATGTCTTTCATTAATAATTAGTTTTTCCTGCTGACTTTTAAGTCGATCAATCATTAAATTAAAATTTTTATTTAATATCTCTAAATCCTTATCAGTTTTTACCTCTGGAACTTTTGCATCAAAATTTCCTTCACCAATTGAAGTTGAGGCGTAGATTAAATTATTAATAGATCTAAAAAATCTTGATGAAAATCTAATAGCTATTGATATAGATACAAACAATAAAACACTCACAACTATAATGTATATGATTGCAAAAGATATTTTTATACCAGTGCTTTTTTCTTCTACTGTATAATAAAAATTAATTGCTTCCTGTGACTCATTTAAATAATTTGAAATTTCTTTATCCAAATATTTTACAACATAAAGAAATCTGTCATTAAAATTTTGTAGCCTCATTATTGCTGCAGAAATATTTTCTGGAGCATTAATTATTTTTAAAGGTCTATCGTCATCCAAAACCAAATTAAGAGCTTTATCAACAGGAGGTACGAAAAACTGATTATTACTTAGTGTTGTAAATAAGAGTTTTTTATTTACATCAATTATATGAATTTCATCCACATCTCTTATTAATTTTTGAGTGCTTAAAAAACGTTTATATTCTTTTACATTATCATTTAAAAATTTTTTACTCTTATTTGTATCAAAAGCAATTAGTACAATATCTGATTGAATTTTATTTCTTATTTCATTTACATAGCTTCTTGCTAGCTCATAGGAATTATTGACCACTGTAGTTACTTTTTTGTCAAAATATTTTTCAAGTGCAAAAGAAAATAGAAATAATGAAAAAATTGAAATTAAAACAGAGGGTATTAGTGTAAATAAAGCAAAGTAAGTAATATATTTTTTATTCGATTTTAAACCATCTTTATCAACATCATTTTTAATTGCTTTTTGAATTTCTGTAAAAATAAATAAGAATAGAGAAATTAATAAAATAATATTAAGGATTAATAAATACTGTAAATTCTGATCATTTAATTCAATAAAGCCTTTGTCGATGAAAGTCAAAAAGGTTAAAAAACCTATCGATAATGTGATAGTAAATAATATTATTAGGTATATGTTTTTTTTAATAAATTCTGACATTTGAGTAAAAAATTAGCACTATATAATGAATAACTATTTTATAATACTAGCATCAGGACAAAGCAAAAGATTTAATTCAAGCAAAACTAAGCAATACATTATCTATAAAAATAAGCCTCTTTTTGAACACTCTGTCGAAAAAGGTTTAACATCTAAATTATTTAAAAAAATAATTTTAGTTGTGAATAATAAAAAACAAATCAATAAAAAATTTCCAGAAAATGTAATTATTTTGAAGGGAGGCAAAGAAAGATCAGACTCCTCTCTAATAGGACTTAATTACATTAAAAAATTTAAACCATCAAATGTCTTGATCCATGATGCTGCAAGACCAAATTTTTCCATAAAACTTTTAAAAAATTTAGTTAGATCCCTTAGCAAAAATAAGGCTGTTATTCCCATAATAAATACAAATGACTCTATTAAGTACAGAGTAAAAAAACAGTTATTTAATTTAAAACGTGAAAATTCTTTTTCAACTCAAACCCCACAAGCTTTCAAATTTAATAATCTTTATAGACTAGCATTAAAACAAAAAGCTAAAATTCAAGATGAAGCAACATTATTTATAGAGAATAATTTGAAAATTAAATTTGTTAAAGGTGAAAATTTAAATAGTAAAATTACTTATATAGAAGACATCAAAATTAATAAAACATTTGTTGGAATAGGTTTTGATATTCATAGATTAATTAGTGGAAAAAAACTTTACTTAGGTGGTTTAAAAATACCTTTTCATTCAGGGTTAAAAGGTCATTCAGATGGAGATGTTATAATTCATTCCATTATTGATGCTCTACTGGGTGCAATGAGAAAAAAAGACATAGGAACTTTATTTCCAGATAATAAAAAAAAATTTAAAAACATAAGATCTCCTAAAATGTTAAAACCAGTAATTCAGATAATGGATAAAAATCAATTCTATATCAATAACGTTGATATAAATTTAATATGTGAGCAACCCAAAGTCTCAAAATACAGAGATAAAATAATTAAATCCTTATCTAAATTATTAAACATTGATAGTTCATTAATAAATCTAAAAGGCAAAACTGTTGAAAAATTAGGATTAATAGGAAAGGAAAAAGCAATTGCTTGCGAGGTAATTTGCTCAATTTCTCAATGAAAAAAATTAACGTTTTAATATCTACTTTCTTTGGGTACGGATATCTTACCAAAATGCCTGGCACTGTAGCGTCTCTAGTAACAACAATTTTTATTTATATTGCTTATGAATATCTAGGATACACTGATTTTAAATTTTCAATTATCTTCTTTTTTATTATTTTTTTTTATTCATTTTATGCAGTGAAAGATAGTGAGAGTGAATTTGTAAATAAAGATCCAAGACAAATAGTAATTGATGAAGTTTTGGGCCAATCTATGCCGTTAATTTTACTCTTACATTTGAACCAAACTAATCAGATATCTATGCAGATAGAAATTTATTATATTATTTCTTTCTTTGTTTTTAGATTTTTTGACATCTTTAAGCCTTTTCCAGTAAGTTATTTTGATAAAAATTTTAAAAATTACTTTGGTATCGTTATGGATGATATTATGGCCGGATTTTATACGATGTTGGTAATTTATCTAATAAGTCTTAAATTTTAATGAACATTAAACTTTTGCATAAAAAACTAATTCAAAAGAAATTGACTATTTCTGTTGCTGAATCTTGTACTGGAGGCCTTTTAGCTAGTAACTTAACAAAATTATCTAATGCATCTAAATACTTTCAAATAGGATTAACTACCTATTCTAACAATGCGAAAATTAAAATTTTAAAAGTGAATAAAAAAATTATTGATAAATATGGTGCTGTAAGCCCAGAAACTTGTGAGGCAATGGTCAAAAATTTAGCAAAAATTTCTAAAAGCAAAATTAATATCTCTATTACAGGAATTGCAGGACCCAATGGAGGAACAAAACTTAAACCAGTTGGATTAGTTTATATTGGGGTAAAAAAAAATAATAGAATATTAATTACTAAAAATATTTTTAAATATAAGGATAGAAACGGAATTCAAAAAGCTACAGTAGAATGTGCATTTCAAGTCTTAAATTCTATAATATAAATTAATTAATAAATCATGACATAAAGTTGAAATTAATCCATTTTGAGAAAAATCACTCATAATGAACTTTAGTAATTTTTATTTATTTAAACCAGAGCCATTTTGATCACATCTGCTATACGTTATTTTTTCCAGTAAAAAAAAACTGTGAAATTATGTAACATATTTTTTTTAATTAGCAGAAATAATATAGGAGAAAAGTTTTTACACTAGTTGTGAATAGTGAATTTCCTTCACAGAACGAATTTTAAGTATTTAAATATATGAAGGAAAAAAATACACAACTAATAAATTACAGTAATATTTTAAAAAAAATAAAGTCAGATAGACTAATTCTTAAGCCAAATAATGATAAAAATTTAAAGCTTTTAGTCGGGAAGTTTGTAAATTTTACAAATGAGAGTTTGGAAAACCCAGAAGTTGGCGCTAGTATAAGATGGTTTTTAAAAAGTCACAAAAAAGTTAAAGTTTTCTCGTGTATAATGGATAAGTTTGTGGCAAATGAACCAATATATAAAGAATCAATAATTAAAGATTTGAGGGAATTTTCCTATAAAACTATTACTACAATAATCGATGAGTCAATTACACGTAAATATCTAACAAATACTTTTAATGGTGGTAAAAAAATAAAATTACTTAAACCTAGTGAAGAATTGATAATTGATTTATTAAATTGGAATATCTTACGTTTTTCTAAAATTGATACAAATGAAATTTTTAAATAAGTTAAAAGTTCACTCTAACATTTCCTAAAGATTTAATATGGCCCAAAAACTTGTCACCTTTTTTGACAGGAACTATTGGTGTTGTAGTGCCAGTAGCAACAATTACATTTTTATTTAAGTGAATATTTTTTTTTTTAAGTTCTTTAAATAACCATAATAAAACATTTATTGGATTTCCAAGTACTTCATTGGTATGACCAGTATATATTTTTTTAGTATTTACATTTTTTAAAAATGTTTTTGAATTTAATGGAAAATTTCTTTTGAATTTAGTGTATTTTGAATTGACAACTGCAACATTCAAACCAAAGTCTACTACTGCGTAATTAACATCTTGGATTGTTCTAATATTTTGTCTAAAACCTACAAGTTCAATAATTGGCATTGCACTCAAAATATTTTTTAATATATTTTTTTTATTAAGTTTTTTTATTCGAAAAATCTTTTTATCAATTTTGAATGCAACTTCTAGCTCTATACCTAGTAAATTTTTTGGTAATATTAACTTCGAATTATTTTTAAAATATTTTTCTTTAAAAATCTTTGAAAAAAAGGGTTGTTTAGCCTTTAACTTACTAATTATTTTAGAATTTGTTGCACCTACTTTAAAACCAATTGTATTCCAGCAAAGGCTATTCTCAGCTTTAATTCTTATTTGTTCGATTAATTTATCATTGGTAATTAAGCTTTTTGGTAATCTCTCAATTACTTTATTATTTTTTCTGGCGTTAGAGAGCAAATTTGCAAATTTATTAGCTTTATTTATTTCATTATTAATTTTGCCCATTTTTCATAATTATTTCAGATATTTTTTTTCTATACCTGCACCTACAGTATATTTTGGGTCAACAAAATTCCCAAGTCTTACTTTTCCAACCTGACTAAGTATCATGTATATATCCCATTGATCGAATTTAAAGTCTTTAGCCAACCATCTCACTAATTCTCTGTAAGCTATTCTGGTAGCATCTTCTAAAGGCCTAGTGCTTCCTATAGCCATCAGCATATTTTCTGTCTCTAATCTTGGCCATTCAATCGTATAGTTCTTAATTAAGTCAACCTTTATTGTTGTTGTAGTTGGATATTCAACTGCAACTCCACAAACTTCCCCATCACCCTGACAAGCGTGTGCATCACCAATAAATAATCTACCACCTGGACTTCTTACTGGTAAATAAGTAATACTACCTGGGCCCATATCTGGCAAATCCATATTACCCCCGTGATTATCGGGTGTTAGTGAATTTATAGAATCTATTTCTGGAGAACAACTCAAAGTACCAATGTGAGGTTTATAAGGTAAGGTTATTCTATCTGACCAGTAAACTTGTTTTTCATCCAAATTTATTTTTCTTACTTTTTCAGGTAAAGGATCATTTAGTGTTGCAGTATAACTTGTACCTGTCAAAGCTCCAAATTCTTCAATCATACAACAAGTTCCTAGAGGGTTTTCTCCTCTTGGAACCATCTTGTCGATATATACTGCAATTGCATCACCCTTCTCTGCTCCTTCAATCATTATAGGACCATTTTGAGGATTTAGGAAAGGCATTTCTAATTTCTCAGACGGTTTATCACTTTCTTTCTGAATTTTACCTTCAAATGCATCTCTTGTCTCAACAACAACCGTATCACCTGGCTTAATACTCATTACAGGATCAGAGTAAGGTCCCATAGTATATTGATAGGTACCCTGAACTTTCTCTGTCAGATGATGAGTTTCTCCATCACTATTTTTACCAACACCTTTTGTCATCATTATTGAGTTTTTTAGCCAGTCCATTTTTTCTCCTTTGTTATTTATTTATGTAAACTTAGTAAACTTCTTGCTTTTTCAATTGAATTTAAATCTGATGATTTAATTTTTTTGGATAACTTTCCTTTTTCAACTAATAAGCAATCAGAATTTAATTGACTAATTAATGAAATATTCTGTTCAACAACGATAAATGCTTTTTTTAAATTCTTGGATAGATTTATTAAAGTTGATCCAATAAATTTAACAATAGAAGGCTGAATACCTTCAGCTGGCTCATCTAAGATAATTATATCTGGATCAAATATCAAAGCTCTAGCTATAGCAAGCTGTTGCTGTTGACCTCCACTCAAAGATGATCCATTTGCATCTTTTTTTTCCTTTAATATTGGAAATAAATTATAAATTTCCTGAAGTTTTACTTGAACATTAAGTTTTAAATTTTTTCGAGAATAAATTGGTAAAAGTATATTTTGCTCAACAGTCAAAGCACTAAATATTTCACGTCCTTGAGGAACATAACCTATACCTAGTTTTGATCTATAATCAGGAGAAACATCTGTAATATCCTCGTTTTTAAAGAATACTTTGCCAACTCTTGCATCGATTAATCCCATTATACTTTTCATTAAAGTAGTCTTACCCATGCCGTTACTTCCTGTGATTGACAATATTTGACCTTCTTCAACTTCGAATGAAAAATCATTAACAATAATTGTGGAGCCATAACCAGATGACAAGTTTTCAATTTTTAATAAAGAATTTTTTTCCATTAACTCAAACCTAAATAAACATCATTTACACCTTTGTCAGAAAGAACCTTGTCAACACTTCCTTCAATAAACATTTTACCTAAATGGAGTACAGAAACTTTAGTTGCAGTCTGTTTAACAAAATCCATATCATGACCCACAACTACAAACGTAATGCCTTGTTTATTAAGATTTTTAACAATTTCTCCTGTAACTCTTGTTTCATCTACCGATAAACCTGCTGTAGGTTCGTCTAAAAATACTAAATCAGGTTTTGATATTGTAGATAAAGCAATATCAAGCCATTGTTTTTTTCCATGAGAGAGATCACCGGCAAGATTATTTTTTTCTTTCTCTAAAGAAAAATCATTTAATAAATCGTTAAGATTTAATGCATTTTTTTGATTATTAGCTAAAGATAAATTTTGCAAAACTGTCAATTCTGAAAAAATTGAAGGAGCTTGGAATTTGACACCCATTCCAAGATTAATTCTTTCATGCAGTTTTAATTTTTCAATATTTTTATCCTTATAAATAATAGATCCCTCATCAGGATTGTGATAACCAATAATTAATTTAAAAAAAGTACTTTTCCCAGCTCCATTAGGACCAATTATAAACCTAACCTCTCCTTGGCTTACAGACAATGAAACTTTTTCAACAGCGGTAAACCCTCCAAATTTTTTCGTAACAGATAGTGTTTTTAAAATTACAGCCATTTTATTTTCTCTGTTAATTTATTTTTCAACATTAAAATAATTCCGTCTGGAAAAAACCTAGTACTAATTACTAATATTAAACCCATGACAATAATTGCGAATTGTTTTCCATTGATTGCTAAGGTTTGTGATAACCATACAAAAAATATGCATCCTAGAAATACTGAGAAAAAATCTTTTTTCCCACTTGCAGCAACATATACAACTGGCAAAGCCGCCGATACTAGTCCCATTGAGTCTGGTGTGATGTATCCTCCCCAATTAGTATAAAGAATGCCACTTATTCCTGCTAATAACGAAGCAATAGTAAAAGCTATCAATTGAGTTTTTTGAACATTGTGACCTAAACTGGAGACTCTTTCTCTATCTTCTTTAGTTGCAAGAAATACTAAACCTATTTTCGATTGTTTGAATTTATATAGTGAAATTAAAATTATGATAGCAAGCAACAGAATAAAGTAATATTGAGTTACTCCCTCTAGCAACCCAAACTGTAAACTTTCAAAACCAATAGTAGGCATACCTTGCATACCATTAAACCCATTCAATCTAGCACTTCCAATTGCATATTCGGGTCCAGCTGTTTGCTGCATGAAAGTTTCTAATACAAGAGTTATCGCTAGTGTAACAATTCCAATGAAAACATCGTATATACCACCATAAAAAAGGAAGTATCCTACAATCATACCGAAGATGCCAGTGATGATTAGCGATAAAACAACAGACCAAATGCTTACACCTGCAATACCTAAAAAGTTAATACTTATTACTGAAAAACCATATCCTGCTAAACCAAAGAAAGCTGTTTGTCCAAAACTTAAAATTCCACCCATCCCCCAGATCACAGCAAGACCAAGAGAAATAAATGTCCAACACATAAAATAAGAAATATTATCTAGGTAATAACTATCTATAAAAATTGGTAACAATAATAAAATTGAGAAAACAATGATTTCAAATTTTTTTTTTTTATAATTAGAAATCATTTTTATTTAGACCTCGTTTTTAAAATTAGACCACTAAAACCTTGGGGCAAATATCTTATAATTAAAATAACAGCACAAAGTATTGCAATAAGACCTATTGTTGATTTGTAAAAGAAAGTTACTGAGGTTTGAACCATACCCAAAAATGCTGCAGCAGGAACTAATCCGACAAAAGGACTTGCACCAGCCGTCACTACTGTAATAAATGAGCTAACTATAAATGCCTGTCCTATACTTGGAACAATTGTCATTGTGGGTGCATACAAGGCACCTGTAACACCTGCTAAACCAGCTCCAATAGCAAATGTTACAGTGTATACGTTTTGTACATTAACACCCATAGAGGAAGATATATTGGGATTTTCGATTGTTGCTCTGGCCAGTGTACCAAAGCTAGTTTTCATAAAGAGATAGTATAGTAATACTAATATTAATAATGCAAATATAATTAAAAAAACACGATATTCAGAATAAGAAAATTCTCCTAATTTGAAATTTCCCATTGGAGTTTGTAATCCTTCATAAGATGGACCAAATATAACTAAGAAAGATTGGGAAACTATTAAGCTAATACCCCATGTTGCTACAACAGAGTCTAATGGTCTGCCATATAAATATCTTATAATTAATTTTTCTAAAATTAATCCAAAGATTACAGTGATAATAACTCCAAAGACCATTGCTATAGGTAACGGTAGGTTGAAAACTTTTCCAGAAACTACCGTGCCATATGCACCCACAGTTATAAACTCACCATGAGCAAGATTAATAATTTTCATCATACCAAAGATGACCGCTAACCCTATTGCAGCCAAAAGCAAGAATGCTAGTGAATCACCGAATTGATAAAAAATATTAAAAAGAAAAACCATCTATTAACATATATAAAACTCAGCGGTAATTTTTAAAATTACCGCTAAGTTATTAGTATAATTAACTTGGAGGATTAGATGGAGTATACTGAGAGTAATCAGCTTTGTTAGCTAAATCACATCCAGACTCTCCCAACCAATAAGGCTTTATATCTTTCCATATTTTTGGAATTGACACTTTGTGACCTTTTCCAACTTCAATAAGAAAAATAGTATGACTTCCATGATGGCTCTTTGGATCCATTGTAACTACACCAGAAGGACCATCCTGAGAAATTCCACTTTCTAAAGCCTCAACTACTTTCATAGTTTCTGTTGTTCCAGCTTTTTCAACTGCTTTTGCATAAATATAGATTGCATTGTATGCGTTAGCAGACTCCATGTTGATATATGGTTCATCTGGATATAATGCTCTAAAACGTTTCACGTAATCTTTACTCTTATCGTGAAATTCTCCAGATTTGATAACATCATGGACCTCTTCAATATAGTTAACTGTTACATACATATTTTCTAATGCAGGCGGAGCAAATCTTTTATGCTCATAAGCTTGCCCAACATTGATAGAAGTTGCCATTGGTATTTTTAAACCTGCAGATGCTTGTTGCTCATAAAATGAAGCTTGTTTTGCTCCAACTAAAAGAGTCATTAAAACATCAGGTTTAGCTTTTTGAATCTTTTGAATTGTTTGACTGTATTGAGAAACATCTAATGGAATAAATTCTTCACCAACCATTGTTCCACCATTTTCTTTAACAATTTGTCTAACCCATTCAGCAGAAATTTGACCAAAGTTGTAATCAGCGGCGATTGTATAAACATTTTTTCCATACTTTTCCATCATCCATGGAACTAGAGTACTAAATTGTTGTTCAGGGACTGCTCCTGTCATAAAGGTAGTTTTGCTACATACTCCACCTTCATACTGATTGTTGTAAAAATAAAGCATTTTATTTTTTTCCATAATTCCTCTTATGGACTCTCTTGAAGCACTTGAAAAAGCTCCAAAAACAACATCTACTTTATCTTTTTTAATTAATCTTCTGGCAAATTCTTGAAAACGTCTGTTATCAGATTGTGTATCGTATCTGACTATTTCAAGTTTTTTTCCCAACACGCCACCATTAGCATTAATTTCTTTTACTGCTAATTCGTAAGCATGAATTTTAGGTACAACAGCTATTGCAAAGTTCCCTGTCTCATCCTCAAGTATTCCAAGCTTAATTGTGTCAGCCTTTACACTTGAAAAGATGAATAGAAAACTAGTAAGCATAAATACTACTATTTTTTTCATATTTCTCCTTTTAAGTTTTTAAAGCTAAATCTAATAGGTTTTATTAAAAGCTGTATATATGAAAGGTTTCAGTAAAAAATTTACTGTAATTTTTGCAGTATATTTTTTTAATAAATTTATATTAATTTAAATTATGAAATATAAAGCTGCAGCAATTCAGTATGAGCCAACACAGTTTAAAAAAGAATATAATATATCATCGCTATTAAAATTTTGTGAAGACGCTGCAAAAGCAGGATCGAAATTAATTGTTACACCTGAAATGGGTACAACTGGTTATTGTTTTTTAGACAGAGAAGAAATTAAACCTCTTGTTGAAAGTATACCAGGACCAACAACTGATAAATTTTATGAAATATCAAAAAAATATGATTGTTATATTGTAATTGGTTTTCCGGAAGTAGATAAGGAAACAAATTTATATTATAATTCAGCTGTTTTAATCGGTCCTGAAGGAATAATAGGTAAGCACAGGAAAAGTCATTCATATATAGCTGAACCTAAATGGTCTGCACCTGGTCAAGAACATCTAGTCTACGATACTAAAATTGGCAAGATAGCAATTTTAATATGCATGGATATTCATTTTATTGAAACTGCTAGATTGGTAGCTTTGCAAGATGCTGATATTATAATTCATATAAGTAATTGGTTATCAGAAAGAACACCTGGACCATATTGGATAAGTAGAGCTTTTGAAAACTCAGCATATTTAATTGAAGGAAATAGATGGGGTCTTGAGAGAACAGTTCAATTTTCAGGAGGTAGCTGTATAATTAATCCTGATGGCAGTATTGCTTCTGTTATAGATAGTGGTGATGGCATTTGTTATGCTCAGATCGATATAGAGTGGGCAAGAAACAGAGAAGTTTTAGGTCAAAAGGTTTTTAATGACAGAAGACCAGAGATGTACATGAATCTGCCTACAGATCCATATTTATGGAACCCTATGGACTTTTTTGGTTTATATGGATTGAATCCTTTACCTGTGGGAAAAAAATCAAAAGTAACGGTTGCTCAAATAAATAGCACCAATGAAATTGAGGATAATTTAAATAAAATTATTGATTTATCAGTCAATGCAAAAAAAGAAGGATCTGAATTGGTGGTGTTTCCTGAACTAGCTTTAACTGGTCATTTAAATAATTCTAAAAACGCTCAAACAATAGAAAGTCCAGTCATTAAAAAATTAATAGATTTTTCAAATATGAATAATTTATACATATGTTTTGGATTTGCTGAAAAAAAAGGTAAAGAATTTTATAATTCATCCATTTTAATTGGGCCTGAAGGAATACTTGGTGTTTACAGAAAAATCCATCTTAATGATAATGATCGTAAATGGGCAAGTGAAGGAAATGATTGGAAGTATTTTGATACTAAAATAGGTAGAATAGGAATGCTAATTGGGTATGATGCAATATTTCCTGAGTCTGCTAGATGTTTAGGTTTATACGGATGTGACTTAGTATTGTGCTCTTCAGCTCAAGAAGGTATTTTTACCCACGGTCATTCAGGAACAAAAGTTAGACAAAATTATCCTATACCTACTGGTCCAGATCCAAATCACTGGAATCA
Source organism: uncultured Pelagibacteraceae bacterium (assembly GCA_902601785.1). Taxonomy (GTDB): domain Bacteria; phylum Pseudomonadota; class Alphaproteobacteria; order Pelagibacterales; family Pelagibacteraceae; genus Pelagibacter. Next base: position 45,595 of record CACKOH010000001.1, read on the forward strand.
TTTCAGAATAAGAGGTGGTGAAAATAATATATTTTTTGTTTATTCAAATATTATAGACATAGAAAATAATTTTCATGGAAAAAGTGGAATTTTTGGACCTGATCCATTTAAGTTTCCAAGACAAGAGTGTTTAATATCAGAAGGTGAGAATATAAATCATCTGGAAATTGATACAACAAATCTAGATACTAATTATCCTACGAATATAGTTAGAGATAAATTTATGATGTCTATGAGGCAGCCCCAACACTACATTCCTTTAATAAAACATTCACAAAAAAAATAAATACATTATAGATTTTCTATAAAATATCTTCAGCCTTTTTTTGAAAAGCATCTGCTATTTTATTTAGACCAAATTGGAAAGATTTTTCCATAATTAAATTTAAAAACTTATTTTTAATTTCAAAATCAACATCAAATTGAACTTCCGTATAATTTTCTTTTTGAGTAAATTTCCAATTATTTTGTAGATGTTTCAAAGGACCACCAATATTAGTAACATGTATTGAGTCGTTTTTTTTATCATAACGTACGTCACTTTTATAACTATCTACAAAAGGTTTTCTGCCAATAGTTAGATCTGCAATGATTGCTATCTCATCTTTTTTATCTTCACGCTCATAAACTTTAGAGTCAATACAAAAAGGAATAAATTCTGGGTATTTTTCAATATCCAAAACAAAATCTATTAACTTTTGTTTTTCTCTTTCAATGTGCCTTGTTACTGAGGCTTTAGGCATTAACTATTTTTTAATCTATTTTGTTGGAGTTTAGCAAAATCTTCGTCTGCATGATAAGATGATCTTGTAAGTGGTGATGATGACACGAGTAAAAATCCTTTTGATTTTGCAATATTTTCTAACTCTTTAAATTCATCTGGGTGATAATATCTGTTTAGTGGATGATGTTTTGGAGAAGGTTGTAAATATTGACCTATAGTAATAAAGTCTACATCCGCAGATCTTAAGTCATCCATAACTTGAATTAATTCATCTTTATCTTCACCAAGTCCAACCATTAAACCAGATTTAGTAAAAACTTTTTTATTAATTTTTTTAACATTTTTTAAAAGTTCTAAAGATCCAAAATATCTCGCACCTGGTCGAACTTTTAAATAAAGACGTGGTACCGTTTCAATGTTGTGATTAAAAACATCTAAATCTGCCTCTAAAATTTTTTTATAAGCATCCCCTTTTCTTAAGAAATCTGGTGTTAAAACTTCTATCGAAGTTTTAGGATTTTTTTTACGAGTTGCATTTATTACTTCATAAAAATGATTTGACCCACCATCATCTAAATCATCTCTATCAACTGATGTTATGACTACATGCTTTAAATCTAATTTACTTACAGCATTTGAAATTTTGTAGGGTTCAAATAGATCTAATTTTTCTGGCTTACCCGTTTTTACATCACAAAAGGCACAAGCTCTTGTACAAGTGTCACCCATAATCATAAATGTTGCATGTCTTTTACTCCAACATTCAGTAATATTTGGACAATTAGCCTCCTGACAAACAGTGACTAGATTATTTTGGTTAACAATTGTTTTTGTTAAAAAAAATTCTTTACTGTTGGATAATTTGGATCTGATCCAGTCAGGTTTTTTTTTGATTGGATTGACAGGTTTATTTACTTTTTCAGGATGTCTAATTTTTGTTTTCATCATTTTTAATTATATAAATCGTCTCGCCTTGTTTGCCAAATAAAAATCGTTCTCTAATTAAAGTCTCAATATAGTCTAAATCTAAATTAGTACTTAATAGTGAATTTTTATGATCCATGTCCTCAATTTTGTTAATTAAGGTCAATTCCTCATTTTTCAAGTTGGACAAAAGTTCCTTTTTCTCAATATAAGAAAAAAGACCTCTTTCACCAGAAACAAGATTAAAACCAAAGTAAAGAATCAAAAAAAATGATATTAATAAAAAATAATTTCTTTTTATTAACCTCAACATTAATTGATTTTATTCATTCTCACTTTTTTTCCAAGTTCTTCTTCAATACGAATTAATTGATTATATTTAGCTACTCTTTCAGATCTTGCTAATGATCCTGTCTTAATTTGATTTGAGTTGGTTCCAACTGCAAGATCCGCAATAAAAGTATCTTCACTATCACCAGATCGGTGAGATATTATAGTTTTATAACCAATAGTTTGAGCAAATTTGATCACATCCAGGGTTTCAGATACAGTTCCGATTTGATTTAATTTAATCAAAATTGAATTTGAGGAAACATTTAAAAAACCTTTCTTAAGTCGTTCTAAATTTGTCACATAAAGATCATCCCCCACTATTTGAACTTTGTTAATTGATCTCATCAATTTATTCCATGCAAGCCAATCATTTTCAGCAAAAGGGTCTTCGATGGATTTGATTTTATATTTTTTAATAATTTTCTGATATTCTTTTATAGATTTTTCAACGGATACGTAAGTTTTAGAATGAATTGAATATTTATTTTTTTTAAATAATTCATTTGCAGCTACATCCAAACAAATTGAAACATCTCTGCCATTGATAAATCCAGATTTTTTTATCGCTGTCACAATTAAATCAAGAGCTTGGTTGTTACTACTGATCATGGGTGCAAAGCCACCTTCGTCTCCAACAGAAGTTGATAAACCTTTATCTTTTATTAATTTTGATAAATTTTTGATCACTATAAAGCATATTCTCATTGCTTCAGAAAAACTCTTAGCACGGTCAGGTCTGATCATGAATTCCTGAATTCTAAGACCATTGTTTGCATGAGCTCCACCATTAATAATATTCATTAAAGGATAAGGTAACTGAAAATTTTTCTTTATAAAAAAAGTTTTATACAAAGGTAATTTTTTAACTTTGGCTGAAAGTTTTTTTGCTGCCATTGAGACTGCAAGCATAGCATTTGCACCTAGATTTATTTTTTGTCTTGTTCCATCTAGGTTTATTAATAAAGTATCAATCCGTTCTTGGTTATGAACACTCTGACCTTTTAATTTATTTGAAATTTTAGTGTTGACCAAATTGACAGCACTTAAAACACTTTTGCCTAAATAACGGTTATTATTTTTATCTCTTTTCTCAAATGCTTCATACGTTCCAGTTGATGCTCCTGATGGACAAATAGCAGTTGCACTATTATTTTTTGTATAAACCTCAGCCTCTACAGTTGGATTTCCTCTACTGTCAAATACTTGACGGGCCTTTACTTTTAAAATTTTACTCACTATTTTTTTATTAATTTATCTATATCTGATAGTTGATGTAACAAATTTTCCAATTTATCTAATGGGACCATGTTAGGACCATCTGATGGTGCATTATCTGGATCTTGATGAGTTTCAATAAAAACTCCTGCAACACCCACGGCAACAGCAGCTCTAGCTAAATACTCCACAAACTCTCTTTGACCTCCTGATGAGTCTCCTTGCCCTCCTGGTTGTTGTACTGAATGGGTTGCATCAAAAATTACTGGATAACCATTCTTAGCCATAATAGGCAAAGATCTCATGTCAGAAACTAAAGTATTGTAACCAAAACTTGCACCTCTCTCGGTGACTAAAATATTTGTATTTCCATAATCTGAAATTTTTTTAGTGACATTAACCATGTCCCATGGTGCTAAGAACTGTCCTTTTTTTACATTAATAATTTTATTTGTTTTAGCAGCAGCTATTAAAAGATCTGTCTGCCTGCATAAGAAAGCAGGAATTTGCAATATATCAACATGATCAGCTACTTCTGAACATTGATCAATATTATGAATGTCAGTTAAAATAGGAACATTTAATTCTTTTTTTATTTTATCAAAAACAGGTAAAGATGCTTCAAGTCCAGCTCCCCTTTTTCCTTTAAGGCTAGTTCGGTTAGCTTTATCAAAAGAAGTTTTGTAAATAAAGCCAAGTCCAAATTTTTTTGTAATTTCCTGAATTTTGCCAGCCATATCCATTGCATGCTGTTCGGTTTCAAGCTGACATGGTCCAGCAATAATACAAATTTTCTTATTATTGGAGATTTCTATATTTCCACAATTTACTTTTATAGTGCTCATTTGTGATTTTTTGCTGCCTTGATAAATGAAGAGAATAAAGGATGAGGAGATAAAGGTCTAGATTTAAATTCTGGGTGAAACTGTACCCCAATAAACCATGGGTGATTTTTTAGTTCAATAATTTCTGGTAACTTATTATCAGGTGATAAACCTGAAAAAATCATACCTTTTTTTTCAAATTTTTCTCTATAAGCAATATTCACTTCATATCTATGTCGGTGTCGTTCTTTAATTAATTTTGACTTATAAATTTTTCTTATTTTTGAGTTGTTTTGTAATTTAGCATCATAAGACCCTAGTCTCATAGTTCCACCAAGATCTTTATCTGTTCCCTTAATAGTTTTACCATCTTTAGACCATTCGTTTATTAATCCGATAATCGGAATACCTTTTTTATCAAATTCACTTGAAGTGGCATTTTTTAAGTTAAGTTGATTTCGAGCAAATTCAATAATTGCCATTTGCATTCCATAACATATTCCAAGGAAAGGAATTTTGTTATTTCTGGCATGTTTTATAGCTTCTATTTTTCCATCAGTACCTCTTTTGCCAAATCCACCAGGTATCAATATTCCAGAAATATTTTTTAGTTTTTTCTTAATTTCAGAAATTTTTAATTTTTCAGAGTCAATCCTGACTAAATTAACTTTAATTTTATTGTCTATTCCACCATGAGTTAATGCTTCATCTAATGACTTATAAGCATCTTTAAGCTCAACATATTTTCCAATAATTGCAATATTTACTTCTTTTTTATTTCGTAAAATTATTTTAATTATTTTTTTCCATGGGTTTAAATTTACTGGCTTTTTAGATTTTAATTTAAAATAATTTAAGACTTGAACATCTAATTTTTCTCTAAAAAAACTTATTGGGGCCTCATAAATTGTTTTGACATCAACAGTTTCTATTACATTTTTGATATCAACATTACAAAACAAAGAAATCTTTTTTCTATGCTCTAATGGTATTGGTCTTTCAGATCTACAAATGATAATATCTGGCTGAATACCTATACTTCTTAACTCTTTTACAGAGTGTTGAGTTGGTTTTGTTTTTATCTCATCTGATGCCTTTAAATAAGGAACTAATGTTAAATGAATAAATAAAGCATTATTCTTACCAACGTCGTTTGCAAATTGTCTTATTGCTTCGACAAATGGCAAACTTTCTATGTCACCAACTATCCCTCCAATTTCACAAATTACAAAGTCCTCTTTAGACGAGTCATTTTTAATAAATTGTTTTATGCGATCCGTAATATGTGGGATGACTTGAACAGTTTTTCCAAGATACTCACCCTTACGTTCCTTTTTTAGAACATCATTATAAATTTTTCCTGTAGTAATATTGTCTGATTTTTTTGCTGACACACCAGAAAATCGTTCATAGTGACCAAGGTCTAAATCTGTTTCAGCACCATCATCAGTTACATATACTTCACCATGCTGAAATGGACTCATTGTTCCAGGATCTACATTTAAATATGGATCTAATTTTCTGATCCTAACTTTAAAACCTCTTGACTGAAGTAGATATGCTAGTGATGCTGAGGATAAACCCTTTCCTAATGATGAGACCACGCCGCCTGTGACAAATATATATCGCGCCATGGAATTATCTTATAGCGAATAAAAAAGAGATTGAAAAGTGTTAATTAATTATTTTCAGGAATTGACGGAGTATCTTCTGTTTTTTCCTCTACCGTATCTAAAACTGAGCTAGTTGGTGTTAGTTCTGCTCTTGAGATAATTGTAAGCGCTAAGCTGCAAATGATAAATAAAGTTGCAACAATAGCAGTAGCTTTAGTCATGAAACTGCCAGCTGATCTTGATAACATAAAGTTTTCTTGTGAAACACCAATACCTAATGCACCACCTTCAGATTTCTGTATTAAAACTAGTAATACCAAAATAACTGCAAGTATGATGTTAATTACTAATAATATAGTTTCCATGGCGATCTAATTAATGGTTTTTTTAATTATATCAATAAATTTCTTTGGATCTTGAGAAGCCCCACCTATTAAAAAACCATCAATGGTATTAATATTTTTCAATTGATTGATGTTGTCACTATTTACAGAGCCTCCATACAAAATTTTTGAAGGTTTTTTACCTAATTTTTTTTTAATAAATGATATAGATTTTATTAAGTCATTTTGCTTTGGAATTAATCCAGTACCAATCGACCAGACTGGTTCATAAGCAACAATTATATTTGATTTTTTTCGAATTGATTTTAGACCCATCTTAATTTGCTTACCTAAAACCTGATTGGTTTTTTTATTTCTTTTCTCTTTTAATGTTTCCCCAATACAAAAAATAACTTTCAAATCAGATTTTAATGCGCTTTTAATTTTAGAATTTATTTTTTTATTATCCTCACCTAATTGCCTATTCTCTGAGTGACCTAGTATAACATATTGTGCTCCAACACTTTTTAACATTTTAGAATTTATCTGACCAGTGAACGCACCATATTTATCACTCTCGTGAGAATTTTGAGCACCAACTTCAATTTTTGTTTTTTTCAATTTATTAGATAAAGAATTAATTAAAGTACTAGGTGGGCAATATATTAACTTTATTTTTTTTTGTTTTATAGTCTTAGAAAATTTAATTACTTTATCTAGTGATTTAAGTGCTTTTAAGTCACCAAACATTTTCCAATTAGCTACAAAATACAGATATTTATTTGTCATAATTGATTTTTTAATCTATAGATTTGTTTTTTACAGATCAATATATTATTGGCTTTATGTTAGAAACTTTAAAAAATTTTGGCGGAAAAAAATTAGGTGGTTTGATCCTAATCATAGTAATTATTATTGCATTTGGTTTTGGTGGATTTGGTGGTGGCTTCAGCACAAATAATCAAAATAATATAGCAAAAATAAATAAAACAAATGTAACTACTCAAGATTTTATGGATTACGTGAATCAAAGTGGCATATCACTTGATGCTATCAGAACCAATTTGGATAATAATATAATCGAAGAATTATTATCAGGTTTGATTTCAACTACATTAATTGATCTCGAAGTAAAAGACTTTGCACTTTCAATCAGTGAGAGAACAATTCTTAAAACGATTAAAGAAAATAAAAATTTCCAAGACGAAAATGGTATATTTCAAAGAGTAAAATATGAAAAATTTTTACTATCAAGTAACTTATCAGCACCAATGTTTGAATTGAAATTAAAAAATAGAGAATTACAAAAACATTTATTTGATATTATAGGTGCTGGAACAATAACACCTAATTTCTTGATTGATAAAAAATATGAAGAAAATAACCAGATATTAAACATTGAATACTTCAATATGGAAGGACTTTATAAGAAGAAGAATGAGTATACAGATCAAGATCTTGTAGTATTTATCAAAGAAAATGAAGACCAACTAAAAAGAGAGTATATAGATTTTAAATATGTTGTTTTAAATCCCAAAAATTTAATTGGAATTGAGGAATTTAATCAAGAATTTTTTGATGAGGTTGATAAAATTGAAAATCAAATCTCAGAAGGAGCAGATTTTGAAACCATTTTAGAGAATATAAATGTCGAAGTTAAACAAATAATTGAATATACTCCAACTTCAGAGGCTAAAACTAGCGAAAGTTTAATTTATCAAAATAAGTCATCAAAATTAAACTTAATTGAAAATGGAGATAATTTCTTATTGTACAACATCAATAAAGAATACGATAAAAGTCCAAATTTAAATGACAGTAAAACTAAAGGTGAGCTTGTAGAGTTAATTTATCAAAAAGGAAAATTTGATTTCAACAGAAAAATTCTAGAAGAAATTCGAAATAAAGAATTCAATAATAGTAAATTTGAAGATTTAGGAAGTAATAATTTATTAAATGTAGAAATTAATACGATTAATGATGATTCAATGTTTGATATAAATTCAATTAAAATGCTTTATACATTGCCTTTAAATTCTTTCACTTTGATTAATGATAAGGATAATAATATTTTTTTAGTTAAAATTGCAGATTCTAAGAAAAATTTTTTTAATAAATCTGATGAAGAATATGTTAAATTTGTAAAAAATCAAAATACTGATAACAGGAAAAGTATTTTGCAATCTTATGATCAATTATTAAATAATAAATACCAAGTTAAAGTTAACCAAAAATCTGTTGATAGAGTTAAAAATTATTTCAAATGATCATTAATCGAAGCTTCAAGGACTTCAAGTTTCGACATAGAAGCAAAAAAAATCAAATAATATATACGTCAAAAAAAGTTAAGAACGACGAAGAAATATTAAATTTAATCAATAATTTTTTAGAGGAAAAAAATAGTTTTATATTTGAGTCTGTTGAAAAAGGTAAAATCAAAGGTAGATACACGATATTTGGGAAAAACCCTGATAAAATTTGGGAGTTTAATAATCAAAGCTCTTATCTAATCAAAAATAATAAAAAGGTAAAGCTGAAAGATAAACCAGATCAATTAATAGAGAAAATAATTGAAGAGTTTAAATTTGAAACACCAAAGAATTTACCAAAAATATGCTCATTAATATCTGGATACTTTTCATACGATTCAATTAGATATGTCGAAAAGATACCAAACAGTTGCAAAAATGATTTAAATATACCAGATGTTAGACTTCTACGTCCTAGAACATTAGTAATTCATGATAATTTAAAAAAAGAAATATTTTATATAAGTAATATTTTTAAAGATGAAAAAATAACTAACTATGAAAATAAATTTAATGAAATTAAATCTGATCTTTTTAAATTATTAATTCAATCCTCAATAAAAAATTTAAATAAATCACATAAAGAAAAATTTAATAATATTAAAGTTAAATCCAACACTTCTAAAAGCAAATTTTTAAATATGGTTAATAAGGCAAAAAAATACATCAAAATTGGTGATATTTTTCAAGTGGTTTTAAGTCAAAGGTTTGAGGCTAAATTAACAAAAGAACCTATAGATATTTATAAAAAATTAAGAGTGACTAACCCCTCTCCTTTCATGTTTTACTTTAATTTTAATGATTTCCAAATAATTGGTGCTAGTCCAGAAATATTAGTGAGATTAAGGAATAATAAAATTACTGTAAGACCAATTGCTGGAACAAGGCCACGTGGTAAATCATTAAAAGAAGACATTTATTATGAGAAAGATTTATTAAAAGATAAAAAAGAACTTTCAGAACATTTAATGCTTTTAGATTTAGGGAGAAATGATGCTGGTAAGGTATCAAAAGTAAATTCTGTTAAAGTAACTGAGAGTTTTATTATAGAGAGATATTCACATGTTATGCATATAGTATCCAACGTAATTGGTGATTATAATAAAAAATTTTCTAAGTTTAAATCTTTACTAGCTGGATTTCCTGCTGGAACAGTTTCTGGTGCTCCAAAAATAAGAGCTATGGAAATAATTGATGAATTAGAAACGACAAGAAGAAAGGTTTACGCAGGTGGTATAGGTTATTTTTCTGCAAACGGTGAATTTGATACTTGTATTGCTTTAAGAACGGCTGTTGCAAAAAACAAAAAATTCTATGTACAAGCTGGTGCGGGAATTGTTGCTGATAGTAAACCTATAAACGAATATGAGGAGACTGTTAATAAAGCTAAAGCTTTAATTAATGCTTTAAAATGATGAAAGTTTTGTTGATAGATAATTATGATAGTTTTACATTTAATTTGTATCATTACATATCTTCACTGAATGTTAAGGTTGATGTCATAAGAAATGACAAAATCACAGCTAAAGATATAAAAAAAAACAAATATAATAAAATTGTTATATCTCCAGGACCAGGAAATCCAAATCAATCAGGACATTGTATAAATATTTTAAAATCTCTCCATAAAGAAGTGCCTTTTTTAGGCGTATGTCTGGGTCATCAAATTATTGGACAAGTATTTGGATCGAAGATCATTCAAGCAAAAAAACTTATGCATGGAAAAATAAGCAAAATTAAATCAAAACAAATTGGAATTTTAAAAAATCTACCAAAAACTTTTGAAGCTACTAGATATCACAGTCTTATAATTGATAAGAAAACTTTATCTGAAAGTTTAGAAATTACAGCAGAAACTGAAGATGGCTTGATAATGGGTGTGCAACATAAACAATATAATATTCATGGTGTACAATTTCATCCAGAAAGTATTAAAACTAAAATAGGAATGAAAATATTAAAAAATTTTATTAATTATTAGTTAAATGGATCAAATTTTAGAAAAACTAAGAAATAAGAAAGATCTTTCTTTTGAGGAAAGTAAATCCACCTTTGAATTACTTATGACTGGACAAGCTAACGAAGATCAAATTTATGACTTTTTAACCTTATTGTCAGAGAAGGGTGAAGTATCAGACGAAATTGCAGGTGGTGTTTATGTGCTTCGAGAAAAATCAAAAAGAGTAAAAGTTACAGGCTGTGTTGATACTTGTGGAACTGGAGGCGATGGCATGAATACCTTAAATATTTCAACAGCATCAGCTTTACTTTTAGCTAGTATGGGCACTAAAGTTGCTAAACATGGTAATAAGGCGGTCTCTTCTAAGTGTGGCTCAGGGGATGTTTTAGAAGCACTTAAAGTTAAAATTAATCTTGAACCGGGTGATATAGAAAAAGAGATCAATGATAACAACTTTGGCTTTATGTTTGCTCCTAATTATCATAGTGCAATGAGGTTTGTTGGGCCTGTAAGAAAAAAAATAGGTAAAAGGACAATATTTAATATGATTGGTCCATTAAGTAATCCTGCTTTAGTAGATAGACAAGTTGTCGGTGTTTTTGATAAAAAATTACTCAAAATTTTTGCTGAAGGGCTTAAAAATTTAAATATTAAATTTGCATGGATCGTAAATAGTGAAGATGGGCTAGATGAAATTTCACCTTATGCTAAGACAAATGTTATACAATTAAAAAATGGAGAAATATCTGAAATTATAATTGATCCTTCTATGTTTAATATTAACGCTGAGAAATTTGATAATTTAGTTGGTGATGACGCAAATTATAATGCAAATAAGATAATTGAAATTTTTAAAGGTAAAGATAATGATTTTTCAAAAGCAGTTTGTTTAAATGCAGCTGCAGGTTTAATGGTTTTGGAAAAATATGATAATTTTGAATTAGCTTATAACTATTCAAGAGGATTTATTAAAACAGGTGCCGCTTACAAACATTTATTAAAAATACAAAATGCCTAAAAATATTCTAGAAGAAATAATAAAAAAGAAAATAGAAAAAATAGATATTTTAAAAAAATCAACAAATTTAAATTCTCTAACAAATATTATTGATAAAAATAATTCTTTCATTAATTTTAAAGAAAAAATTCAGTCAAATTTATTAAATAATAAAACTTCAATTATTGCTGAAATTAAAAAGGCTAGCCCTTCCGCCGGTGTAATTATTCAAAATTATAATCCAGTAGAAATTGCCAATATATATAATACTAATAATGTAACTTGCTTATCTGTTCTTACTGAGGAAGATTATTTTTTAGGAAACCTAATTCATATAAGTAAGATAAAAGAAAAAGTTAACTTACCTATTTTATGTAAAGATTTTTTTATAGATAAATTTCAAATACCCTTAGCTAAAAGTTATGGAGCAGATGCAATTTTAATTATTTTGGCTGGTGTATCAGACAATCTAGCAAATGATTTGTACGAAGAGGCATTAAAGTATAAAATGTCAGTAGTTGTAGAGGTTCATACTGTTGATGAAGCTAAAAAAGCTCTACACTTCAAAGAGGCTTTAATTGGAATAAATAATAGAAATTTAAAAACTCTTAAAACAGATATAAATACAACTTATGATATCTATAATGTGTTAAATAATCATGATGGACCTTTGATTTCAGAGAGTGGAATTAAAACTAAAGAAGAACTTTTAAATCTTAAAAAGAAAACATCTATTAATACTTTTTTAATTGGTGAATCACTTTTGAAGAATTTAGATAAAAATCCAATTTTTTCAGTTTTATAGTCAATTAAATCGCTATTTTGTTGGTTTTTTTAATGTTGTTAAATTAAAAGAACTTTTATAGAACATTATTTGTACGATATTTGTTCTTATGCTTACAAAAAAACAAAAAAACCTGCTTTTATTTATCAACAAGAAGTTGAGAAGCTCTGGTGTTTCTCCTTCCTATGAAGAGATGAAACAATCTCTTAATTTAAAATCTAAATCAGGAATACATAGATTAATAAGTGCTTTAGAAGAAAGAGGTTTTATAAAGAGACTGGCTCATAAAGCAAGAGCTTTAGAGGTAATAAAGCTTCCTGAAACTGCCTCTGCAAACGATATTTACAACAATTTTTCACCAAGTGTTATAAAAGGTGGTTTAGACGAAGAGCAAGTTCCGTCTGATGAAGTAGAAGTACCAGTACTAGGTAAAATCGCTGCTGGAACACCCGTTGAGGCAATCCAAAACGAAGTTGCTAGAATACCTTTGCCAAATAATTTAGAAAAAAATGGAGATTACTTTGGTTTAAAAGTTCAAGGTGATTCTATGATAGAGGCTGGTATTCATGAGGGCGATACAGTAATTATCAGAAGAACAGATACTGCAGACAATGGAAAGATTGTAGTTGCCTTGATTGATGAACATGAAGCAATGCTTAAAAGAATTCGTAAAAAAGGAAAAGTTGTCGCTTTAGAAAGTGCAAATAGAAACTACGAAACTAAAATTTTTGGTCCTGATAGAGTTAAAGTTCAAGGCGTTTTAGTATCTTTATATAGAAACTTCTAAAAAAATAGTCTAAACATCATTGATGTCAAAAGTAGCAACTCGTTTTGCACCCTCACCTACTGGAGCTCTTCATATTGGAGGTGTAAGAACAGCTTTATTTAATTGGCTTTACTCAAAAAATCAAAAAGGTACATTTCACCTAAGAATTGAAGATACTGATAAGGAAAGATCTAAAGAAGAGCACAAAATCCAAATTATAAATTCTTTAAAATGGATAGGAATCGAACATGATGGAGATGAATATATTCAATCAACTAAAATTGAAGATCATATTAAAGTTGCAAATGAACTATTAAAAAATGGAAATGCATACAAGTGTTATTGCTCTAGTGAAGAAATAGAAGAGCAAAAAAAAAGAGCTCGACAAAAAAAACTACCTTATATCTATAATAGAAAATGGAGAGATGCAGATGAAAAAGACACTCCAAAAGACATTGAGCCTGTAATTAGATTTAAAAGTAAAATTGAAGGGAGCTCTATATTAAAAGACTTAGTACAAGGTGATGTTGAAATTGAAAATAATACAATAGAGGATTTTATTATATTAAGAAATGATGGAACGCCAACATATAACCTTTCAGCAACTGTAGATGATCATCAAATGGGAATGACACACATTATTAGAGGTGATGATCATAAAATAAATACTTTCAAACAAATTCAGATTTATCTGGCTATGGGTTGGAAAGTGCCAAATTTTGCACATATACCTTTAATCCATACAATTGAGGGTAAAAAGCTCTCTAAAAGAGATAATGCCTCTACATTAGATGACTATTCAAAAATTGGTATTATGCCAGATGCTTTAAGAAACTACTTGTTAAGACTAGGCTGGTCATATCAAGACAAAGAAATATTTAACTTAGATGAAAGTATTAAATATTTTAATCTAGAGGGAATTGGAAAATCACCTTCAAAACTTGATATGAGCCGTATTTTATCAATGAACGAGCACTATATTAAAACTATTAATGAACAAGAACTTTTCAAAAATTTCTTAGAATATTGTGAAATTTACAAAGAAAAAATTAAACCTGAAAAAGAGGAAAAAATAAAAAATTCATTATCCTTTTTAAAAAATAAAGCAAAAACATTAGAAGATATATTCAACAACGCAAAATACATAACCCTAGATAAAATTAATTTTAACCCAGATGATTTAAAGTTAATTGATGATAAAGCAGAAAGAATAATTCAAGAATTTAAAGTTGAAATTTCGTCCTTAGACATTTTAAACAGAGAGAAATTAGAGCCTATAGTAAATAGTTTAATAAAAAAACATGAAACTAACTTTAAAGGTATAGGACAGCCTCTAAGAGTAATTTTAACAGGATCTAAATTTGGACCAGGTCTCTATGATATCCTAATTTCTTTAGGCAAGGAAGAAGTAGATCAAAGATTAGGAAACAAGATAACCAGATAGAACTGTTGTGGACTCATCTGAAGATGAAGTTTTTGATCTGATACCTTCTAAAGTTTTATTACATTCAGCTAGTTGCTTTTTCATGAGTTCAGGATTCTTTAAAAAATATGTTACAGTTTTATAAATTTCTTCAGCATTACACTCATTTTGAAGAAGTTCAGGAATTATTTCTCGATTGTTGATAATATTAATAATATTTGCAAATTTTACATTCACCAATAATTTAAATATCATAAAATTAATAAAGCTTAATTTATAAATAATTATAGATGGTATATTTGCATTACAAATTTGTAATGAGACAGTACCAGATTTTGATACAGCAAAAATAGATTTAGATAAAACATCTAATTTAATATTTTCATCAGATATAACGTCTGTGTTTTCAATATTTTTTTGTTTAATAATATCTAAAATTGAATTTTTATTTTCCTCTGTGGCATGGAAATAAAAAAAATAATTTTTATTTTTTTTATTCATTAACTCTATAAAGTTAATTAAAATCGGTAAGAGAATTAAAGTTTCAGATTTTCTACTTCCAGCAAATAAAGATATAATTTTTTTGTCTTGAGGTAATAAATTATCAATTATAGTTTTTGAATTAACTTTTGTTTCAATTAAAGGATGTCCAACAAAAGTATTTTTTATATTTTCTGCGTCAAAATATTTTTTTTCAAAATCAAATAGTAAAAGAATATGATCAATAAACTTTTTGATTTTTTTAACCCTATTTTTTCTCCAAATCCATACCTGAGGAGCAACGTAGTGAATTGTTTTTATATTACTATTAATATTCTTTACTTTTTCGGCTACTCTTAAAGTAAAATCAGGGCTATCCACACTAAATAAAATATCAGGATTAAATTTTATAATTTCCTCAACAGTTTGATTGATTTTTTTTTAATTTTAAAAATATTTAAAATAACACTCGTAAATCCAAGATATGTTATGTCTTTTAAGTCGTAAATTGAGCTAATACCTAACTTTTTCAAATTAGATCCACCGACTGATAAATATTCAATTTCTGAACTTATAGATTGAAGTTTTGATATTACTGTAGAAGCTAATTTATCACCCGAAGGTTCACCAGTTAATACAAATATTTTTTTCATATAATTTTAATAAATATATTATTTTTATTTGCAAATTGGATACATTTGCCTTTGTCCAAAATTATATTTTTTTTAGATTTTAATACTATTCCTTTTAGGCCATATTTTTTACAATCCTTGATAGTTTGAAGACCAATTGTGGGTAAATCCATTCTTAAATCTTGTTTTTTTTTAGGAAATTTAATTAATATACCTTGTGTTTTTTTCTTTAATTTCATGAACATTTTTCTTGTGCCCTCTCTTCCCTCTTTTGCAACAACTTTACCATCTTTTATAATCAAAGCTTGCACATGATCCAGCTCATTCAGTTTATTGAAATATTTAATTCCTTTTTTAATTGATACGAAATCTTCTCTATTAGGTTTTAGTTTTGAATAATTTCCTGTTTTCAAGGCTAATTCTGGATTAAAACTAATTGAACTAATAACTTTAATACCTTCAATGTTTAATATTTTAATAATTTCTTTAATTATGGCTGCATCTCCTTTTTTTGCAGCCTGGATAACACTGGGCATGTAATAAAAACCTTTAAAATCTAATCTTAATGATGAAAATTTAGGTTTTGCTATTTTGCCAGCAAATAAAACTTTTTTTGATTTTTTTTCTTTAATTAGATTTAAAATTTTACCAAATTTTCCAATACTTATACGGTGGGAATAAATATTTTTTTTAAATTTTGAATTTTTCGAAAAATCAATGATAAAGTATTTTTTTTTTAATTTTTTAATTTTACTTAGTACAATCTGAGAAAAATCTGTATCTCCTAAAAATAATCCTATCATCTTATTTTGAAAATGGAGTACATATTGGTCTTTTTTTATCTTTCTCTATAAAACTAACTACCTCTCTTGCCAATTCATGTTTTCTTATTTCTTTGCTCAAATTGTTCAAATTTTCAGTTAAATTTTCATTTTTAAATATTTCTTTATATGCATCACTTAAGATCTTTATGTCTTGATTTGAGATATTTTTTCTTCTCAATCCAATTAAATTAAGTCCATGTAGTTTGCTTCTGTTACCATGAGCTATTCCATAAGGAATTATGTCCCTAACAACACCACACATTCCTCCGATCATTGCAGATCTCCCTATTCTGGTAAACTGCTGAACAGCTGAATTCCCACCAATAATCACATTATCTTCTATATAAGCATGACCACCTAAAGGAACACTGTTAGCTAGTATGACATTGTTACCTACAAAACAATCATGCGCTATATGAGCCGACATCATGAATAAGCATTTATTACCTACTTTTGTTACTCCTCCACCACCATTTGTACCTGGGTTAATTGTAACATATTCTCTAATTTTATTATCACTGCCTATTTCAAGTTTTGTTTCTTCACCCTGGAACTTTAAATCTTGAGGATCATTTCCAATAGATGCAAAGGGATAAATTTTATTATTTTTTCCTATTTTTGTATTACCAACAATACTGACATGCGATTGTACCTCAGTGTTTTCATCAATTTCTACATTTGGTCCTACAACAGAATATGGACCAATTTTTACACTACTATGTAGTTTGGCTTTTGGATCAATTATAGCTGTTTGATGAATCATTTGTTGTCCTTTAAAAATTGTCTTATATTTTTGGCTGGATATCCCATTACTTTTGAGTTTTCAGGAATATCTTTAATAACTCCACTACCACCAGCTATTTCAACATTATCTCCTATCCTTAAATGACCTGAGATGCCAGCCTGACCTCCAATTTTTACATTTTTTCCTAAAATGGAACTGCCAGCTATACCTACTTGCCCTGCAATTATTGAATTTTCACCAATTTTAACATTGTGAGCTATGTGAATTTGATTATCTAAAAAAGTATTTTTACCTATTATGGTATGGGACATAGATCCTCTATCTATAGTTGCACCACAGCCAATTTCACAATTATCTCCAATCTTAACAATTCCTACATGTGGATATCTTATATTTTTATTGTTATTCGGAAAAAATCCAAATCCATGTTTACCAATAGTACAATTATCGAGAATTTTTACATTATCACCAATTAATGTATTTCTTATTATTGTATTTGAACCAATAGAGCAATTATTACCAATCGAAACATTTTTTTCAATAATTGTATTATGACCAATTAAACATTCTGAACCTATAGAAACATTTTTTCCTATTAAAATATTTTTTCCAAACTTAACTTTATTTAAATTTTCAATTTTATTAATATCAATTACTGTTTCATCAAAATCATCGTTAACTGAAGTAGGGTAGAATTTGGCTGTAACTAATGATGTTGAGACTAATACGTTTTCAACAACTATAGGAGTACAAGTATTAGGTAAATAATTTTTAAGATTTTTAGTAGTTATACAAAATGATGCTTTGGTTGATTTAGCTATTTGGATATATTTTTTTGAATGTAAAAATGTAATATCATTTACAGTTGCAGTATTTAAGTCACTTATATTATTAATATTTTGACTTGAAACACCGTCATAACTTGCATTAATTAACTCTAAAATTTTTATAGTGCTGTAAGGACCATGATTTTTAAAAAAAGGATTAACCATAATTGCTTTTATCAAAGCAATTTTTGATAGGTTATCAATATTTATTGCTATTTATTTCTTATTTACAATTGTAGCTGACCAAATCGCATCTGCCATCTTTATTTCATTAACAAATGCTTCACCTTTGTATTTCCAAACTTTACCGTGTGACCTAATAGCTTCAATTTTTAAAAGAAGTTTGCAATCAGGGATAACTGGATTTCTAAATCTAGCTTTTTCTACACCCATTAAAAAAACTAATTTATTTTCATAGGTTGATCGGTCCAAACCGTGAGCGGTTAAGGCAGCCGCAGCTTGACCAAAAGCTTCAACAATTAAAACACCGGGCATAACAGGTTGGCTTGGAAAATGACCTTGGACAAAGAAACTTTCTTTTGTTACATTTAATACAGCTGTTGCTGAAGTAAGTTTTTTAATTTCATGAAGCTCATCAATGAGTAACATTGGTTCTCTGTGTGGAAGTAATTCAAGTATTTCTTTTTTATATATAGACGTCATTATTTATTAGATTTATTTACTAACTCCAAAATTACATTAGTTATATTATATTTGTTTTTGCCCATTAAAATATCTTTTTTATTAAGTACTAAATCAATAGCGTTTTTTTCAACATAATCTCCAAGTATTTGGTTAACCACATTAACAAAATTATTAATTTCTTTCTTTTTGAGTTGATTAAAATTTTTAACTAATTTATCTTTATCTTCTTTAAATAAATTAATTTTAACTTTAAGTTTTTTAACCTCATCGTTGTAAGCATTTTCTGAAATTATATTTTTTTGTTTGATTATTTTTTTTTCTTCCTCTTTTAAAATTTTTTCTTTAGACTGTAAAATTTTAAGATTTTCTTGATTTTTTTTTTCTAAATTTGAAAGTATTATTTTTCCTTGATCTGAATTTGCTAATATAAAATCAAAATCTAAATAAACAATTTTTTCGCTTGAATGAGATAAGGTTGTAAGGAAAATAAAAATAACAAAAAATTTTATAAAAAAATTTCGCATTAAAATTTAAAAAGTTGTTCCAAGATTAAACCTAAAAGACTCGGTAATATCGTTAGAGCTCTTTGTAATCGGATGTGCTAAAGAAAAATTCATAGGTCCAGCTGGTGAAAACCAGTCTAAGCCAATACCAATAGAACTTTTGATTTTATTGTCGTCTAAAGCTGAATCATAATCAACACCCCAAATACTAGCAGCATCAATAAAAAAAACAAAATCTGTATTTTGTGAATTTTCTAATATTTGAGGAATTGTGGAAGTAAAGTTCACACTAGACATATAATTTCCACCAATAAAATCATCACCATCTTTAGGTCCAACTTTACCATACTCAAATCCTCTTAAAGAATTTGATGGTATTCGTATTCTTTCAGATAATTTAATATCTTCATCTTTTAATGAGTGTGCACTTTTTAATGAAAGAGATATTGATGAAATATTATTTTCAAATAATTCAGTGAAGTATTTGTATCTATATGAGTTTGTTAAAGTATAGGTGTCACTAATGATGGGTAAGTCAACAGAATAGGAGCTAAAAAAACCATCACTTGTTTGAAATTTTTGATTACGTTTATCTAAAGTAGCACCAAATTGTAGAAAACTATCTATGTAATCACCTTCTTGTTTTTTTTGACGAGCAGAAGCTGTATTATCAGTCTCAATTTTTTCATAATAATTTGATGTTCCTAATTTAAGAAAAAAATCATCGAAATATTCAAATCTTGTACCAATATCAAAACCAGTTTTATTAAATTTATAACCTGAGTCCTTTAACCTGTCAGTTTCACTGGCATCTAAAGTTAAAAATAATGATTTATCTGAATTTTTGTAATTTCGATTTTCAACTTTAAATGTTCCTTTAATTGACTCTGTGCTTAAGTTAAGATTTGTATCCAAACTAACACCCCTTCCTAAAAAATTATTTTCTTTAACCCCAAACATAAATGTTGAGCCTGATGTACCAAATCCAGCACCAGCCATTATTTCACCTGTAGGTTTTTCCTTAACAGTAATATTGATTATTTTTGTTTCAGGATTAGACCCATCTACAATTTCTTTTTTTACTTCTTTAAAAAAGTTTAAACTTTTAATGTTATTTATTGATCTTGTTGTCAAGATTTCGTTAAAAGGGTCGCCCTCATCTACTAATAACTGATTTCTGATAACTGTTTCTTCAGTAATATTATTTCCTAATATATTTATTTTTTCGACAAACCTTTTGTCTGTTTCAGATATAATAAATCTTAAATTTAAATTATTTTCTATTAGTTGTTCTTCTACAGAGGCATTAATAGACTCAAACTGTTCATTTAAAACAATTAAATCAATATCTTCAAGAATATCATTTATTGCATTTAAAGAATAGACAGTACCTTTCAATTCATTAAATAAATCAGTAATTTTTGTGAAGTTATTTAATTCATAATCATCAGGTAACTGAAGCTCAAGTTTACCAAAATTAACTTTATTATTAGCATCAATATTGTAGATCAGCTCAAATGAATTACCGTCAAATCTTTTAGCAAATGAAGAATTTATCGAAACATTGTAATAACCTTTATTTAAATAAAAATTTTTTAATAGTCTTTCATCAAACTTGATCATATTCTCATTTAAGTATTTTTTTCCACTCAATATTTTCCAAAACTTGTATTCTTCGCTAACAATTACTCTTTTTAATTTTTGGTCTTTGTAAATTTTATCCCCAACAAATGAAATTTTTTTAATTTTAGCTTTATCACCCAAATCAATATCAAAGATTAGATTTACTTTATTGTTATCAAGAACCTCTTTATAAAAGTCAATTTTTGCAAAATGAAAACCTTGTTCTTTTAATAATGATATTATTTTTTCTTGCTCCTCAATAAGTTTAACTTCATTAAAAGATGACTTTTCTCTTATTGAAAGAACTTCATTAATACCATCTTTAATTCTTTTGGATTTAATACCTTTAATTTTGATATCAGAAATAATTGGGTTTTCTTTAACTGTTATTTTTAAAATATTATTATCAAGTTTAATTTCTAAATTTTGAAAAAAATTTGTCTCATACAGATTTCTTAATAGAATGTTTATATCATTTTCATTAACATCATCATTTATTTTAATATCACTGAGCATATTTATTGTTTCAATAGGGATTCGCTCATTACCAATAATCTCTATTTTTTTTACAATTTCACTATTAACAATTCTTGTATTAAAAATAATTAATAGAAAAATTATAGTCGTAAATTTAACTATGTTTTTTAACATCTCAAGATTTATACACTTTTTCTAATACTTTTAAACGAACATATTTATTTAAATTTAGGATATCATTTAAATTTTGTGGAAAAATTTTTTTATATTTTAAAAATTCTTTCTCTTTAATAATTTTAAATAAATTAAGATTAATTTCAGTAAATTTAATTTTTTTTTGCAAAAATAATTCAACAAGAATATCATTAACAGAAACTACAACAGTATCATAAAGAGTATGGTTGTCTGTTAATAAATTAAATAACTTAATCATTGGATATCTTTTAGGATTTATTTTTGTAAAATTTAAATTATTAAGAATATCCAAGTTTAAGTCGTTTGTTTTAATAGTTTTGCTAGTGTTAAAATATAAAGTATTAAATATAGGAATTTTCATTGTTGTGTCATGTGCAACTATTTTAATTAATCCGTTTTTAAATTTTACAATTGCATGAATATAAGATTTAGTGTGTACTAAAACATCGATTTTTTTAAATGGTATATTAAAAATATTTTTTGCTTCAATGACTTCATACACCTTATTAATCATAGTTGCTGAGTCTATTGATATCTTATTGCCCATCTGCCATGTAGGGTGTTTCAATGCATTATTAATATCTATATTCTTAAATTTTTTTAGTGGCAATTTGAAAAAAGGACCCCCGGAAGCAGTTAAATAAATTTTTTCTATAAGTTTTGTGTTGATTTTTTTTATAGCGAACCACAAGGAAAAATGTTCAGAATCAACAGGAACAAATTCTGTTTTATATTTATTTAATTCCTTTTGTATTAATCCCCAGCCACAAATTATTGATTCTTTGTTTGCAATTGCAATTTTAGCTGTATATTTAATAATATTGATTGTTGGATAAAGACCATCAACTCCTGTAATAGAGCTCATAACATAATCAATTTTTTTTTTTTTAAAGATAAAATCTAATTCTTTATAATTGTTGAATATATTAACTTTTAAATATTTTGTTTTTTTTTTAAGAATTAAATAACTCGACGGGTCTGTAATAATTACATTATTAACATTAAATTTTTTAATTTGTGTTAGAAGGGTTTTATAGTCTTTATGTGCTGAAATTAAATAGATTTGAAATTTATTTTTTTCTTTTGAAAGGATGTTAATTAAATTTTTTCCAATTGAACCTGTTGAACCTAATATTGCTATTTTTTTTTTCATTTAAAACTAGATTAAAATTTCTAAGTGTAAAAATAGATAACCAAAGGGAAATGCAAAGATCATGCCATCAATTCTATCTAGTAAACCTCCGTGCCCAGGTATTATATTCCCAGTGTTTTTAATTTTTGATTTTCTTTTAAAATAAGAAATTGTTATATCGCCTATTTGACTAATTAATGAAATAAATAATATAAAAATTATCATATTTTTTGAATTAAATTTTAAATAAGAAAATATATCTGTTGTTTCTAGAAATAAATAAGCAAATAGAATCGATAAAATAAAACTTCCCAACATACCAGAATAGGTTTTATTTGGACTTATCTTTGTTAATTTTTTTCCTTTAAAAATTTTTCCAAAAAAATAACCACCTAAGTCAGTTGAGATGCATATTACCATAATTAAAAGAAAAAAAGAAATATCAATTTTAAAATTAGTCAAATAATAAACGGAATAAAAGGATAATAATAAAAAAACAATACCTATAAAATAATAGGGATTATTTTTTTTCATCTTATACCACTCATATAATGAAATAAAAAAACAAATAAAAATAAATAAATTTAAAAATATAGAGCCCTTAATAATAACAAACACAACAATTAAGATTAATATAAGAGAACTAATAAACCTTTTTAGAAATTCCTGATTCATTATATGTTACCAAAATTTCTTTTAATTAATTTATATTCTTTAACAATTTTATTGAAGTCTTTTTCGTTAAAGTCCGGCCATAATTTTTTTTCAAAAAAAATTTCTGAATAAGCTAGTTGCCATAATAAAAAATTACTTAATCTTTTTGTATTCCCAGTTCTTATCAAAAAATCAGGATCAGGTATATTTGAAGTATGTAAATGATTAGTTAAATTTTTTTCAGTAATTTTTCTTTTAGAATTTTTTAACTTTCTGAAAGCGCCAATTAATTCAGATTTTGAACCATAATTTAAAGCAAGATTGATCTGAAGTGTTTTATTATTAGAGGTTTTTTTTTCTGCAAATTTTAAGAGTTTGTTAAGTTTTGGTGAAAAATTTTTTGTACCAATAATTTTCAATTTAATCTTGTTTTTATGAAATTCATCTAATCTTTTATTTAAAAAACTTTCTAGGAGACTAAATAGATAATTGATTTCTTTTTTGGGTCGTTTCCAATTTTCAGTTGAAAAAGCATATAATGTTAAATATGAAATTTTTTTTTTTACTACTTGCTTAATTATTTTTTCAACAGTTTTAAGACCTTCTTTATGACCTGAGTTTCTAGAATTTTTCTTTTTTATCCCCCATCTTCCGTTGCCATCCATAATAATGGCTACATGATTTAGTGGGTTCATATTGTCATTATTTCTTTTTCTTTTAATGAAACTTTTTCATCGACTGACTTTATATGATTGTCTGTGATTGTTTGAACTTTTTTTTCATAAGTTTTTTCCTCATCTTCACCAATTTCTTTTGATTTTAAAAGTTTTTTTAAATCCTCATTTGCTTCTCTTCTTATGTTTCTAATTGAAATTTTACATTTTTCACCGATAGACTTAATTATTTTTTTTAATTCAGTTCTTCTCTCTTCATTAAGTTCAGGCACGGGTAATCTTATCAACTGTCCATCGATTTGTGGGTTTAATCCTAAATCAGATTTTTTAATAGCACCATCAACTAATGGTACGTTGTTTAAGTCCCAAACTTGAACATTTATCATCCTTGGTTCAGGTGTTGTTATGCTGCCAACTTGATTAATTGGCATTTGCTGTCCATAAACATCAACTTTAATTAAATCTAACATAGCAGCGTTAGCTCTTCCAGTCCTTAGAGAAGATAGTTCTTTTGAAAATACCTCTATAGCTTTATCCATTTTAAGGCTGTAAGATTTTTCATCAAACATTTACTCTCCAATTTTAATTCTATAAAATTCTCTTATTTTTAGATCAGCTATAGATAATTCTTGTAATATATCCTTCACTTTTTTTTTAGGTTCCATTACCCAAGCTTGAGTCAAAAGAGCATTTTCTTCCCTAAACTTATTCATCTTACCTAAACTAATTTTTTTGGCAATCTCCTCAGGCTTTCCAGAGTTTTTTAATTCTTCTGTAACAAGTTCTTGTTCTTTATCGATAACATCCTGATCTATTTGATCAGAATCTAAAGCTAAAGGGTTTGAGGCTGCAATATGCATAGATAGCTGTTTACTGAATGTTTTTACTACCTCAGACTTTTCTTTAGTTTCTAGTGAGACTAATACAGCTAACTTTGCTACATTATCCTTAACAACTGTATGGAGGTAATAATTATTTACACCATTTGAATTTTCAATTGTTTTAGATTTTCCTATTGTTATTTTTTCACCAATTTTTGCAATCAACCCAACTAAATTTTCATCAACTGATTTGCCATTCTTCATTTTCGTGTCCTTTAATTCATCAAGATTAGAATTTTTTTGATTATTCAATTCGCTAAGTTCTTTCACAAATTTAATAAAGTCCTCATTTTTGGCAACAAAATCAGTCTCACAATTTATTTCAATGATAGATGTTTTTGTTTCATTCCCACTAACAACTACAACTCCCTCTTTAGCATCACGAGACATTTTTTTTGAAGCCTTTGAAATTCCTTTTACTCTTAGTATTTCAATTGCCTTTTCTATATCACCGTTAGCCTCTTTTATTGCTAAATTGCAATCTTTGAAACCTGCTCCAGTGACTTCTCTTAGTTTCTTTACATTCTCTATATCGCTCATATTAATTTAGAGTCTCCTTAGCATCTTTAGAGAACTTTTGTTCTAATTTTTCTCTGTCAAGTTCTTGGATTGTTTTTGATTTATCATTATCTTTTTTATTATCTTTAATTGGATCTTTTTTTACTTCTTGAGTTGGAATAGAAGATTTGGCACTATTAATTGTGTCCTTTATAAGATTACAATAAAGGTCAATAGCTCTTCTTGCATCATCATTTCCTGGAATTGGAAAATCAATATTTTCTGGATTTGAATTACTATCTAAAATTGCAATAATTGGTATTCCAAGTTTAGCGGACTCTGCTATTGCTAAAGACTCATAGTTTGTATCTATTACAAAAACAAGATCTGGAACTTTTTTCATTTCAGCAATTCCACCCAAAGATCTTTGAAGTTTATCTTTCTTTACGCTCATTTTTAAGAGTTCTTTTTTAGTAAATCCTCTATTTTCAGCAGAAAGATCTACTTCTAATTTTTTTAATTTTTTAATTGAATTAGAAATTGTTCCCCAATTAGTTAACATTCCACCTAACCATCTATAATTTACAAAATATTGATCTGTTTCTTTTGCAACTTCTGCTATCGCTTCAGATGCTTGTTTTTTTGTAGAAACGAACAAAATTTTTCCATTATTTGCTATTGTATTATAAACTTTTTCCAAAGCTACTTTGGTTAATTCAAGTGTTTGAGTTAAATCTATAATGTGGATTGAATCCCTTTTTCCAAAAATATATTTCTTCATTTTTGGATTCCATCTTAAGGTTTTGTGGCCAAGATGGACACCTGCTTCTAATAATTGTTGAATTGTGACGTTAGGTATTTTCATTTTTATTCCCGGTTAAGCCACCACAGTAATTTCCAATTAAGGACCGGAGGTATAAAACCAATAACTGTGTGCGTGTTAGTTTAATTTATGGAGTATTTACAAATATTTTATGAAATTAACAAGTTTTATTTATAAAATAATAGCTTGTATTTGTTGTTTTCTTAACAAATTTAATGATTTTCTATCTAAATCTTTTGAATTTTTCAGTTTAAATTGAAGAATATTATCGTCAGTAATTAAATTGATATTAACTGTTGTTTTGCCATTTTTTTTTAGAATTTTTGATATCACTTGGACTTGATGTTTAGAACTGACCTCAAAACAAACTTCATTTATTGGGCTATTAAATAGATCTTTTAATGAGGATATTTTTTGAACATTAATTCTTTTAAAACGGTTTTCATCATCAGTTACATTTTTAACTAAATCTAATATTAAAGAATTTCCCTCTTTTAAAATTTCTCTATTTAATTCTAAAACATCTGAAAATATAAAAAGTTCAAATACACTTGATAAATCTGTCAATTTTAAAACTGCATAAGAATTTCCTTTTGATGTTTTTCTCTCTTGTAATTTAAGTAAAGTAGCTGCTATATTTGAGTTTTTAATCTGATCGTTTAAAATAAATTTATTGTATTCATTTATTTTATAATCATCAAATATTTCTGTAAATTGATTTAAAGGATGATCGGAAATAAAGAAACCTACTGCTTCAAATTCTTTAGCCAGTCTTTCTTCGAATTTCCAGTCTTCGATAATGTTAATTATATCGTCTTGATTATTCTCATCCTCAGAAAATAAATCAATTTGATTTGCAGACTTATTCTCAAAAATATTTTTACTTTTGGTTATAATATTGGGTATTGAGTCAAATAATGCTTGTCTATTTTGATTTATATTATCAAAGGCGCCTGCTTTTACCAGTCCTTCTAATTGGAGTTTATTAATATCTTTTGGATTCACTCTATTTAAAAAATCATTAATTGACAAAAATTTTCCATTTCTAATTCTTTCATCAATAATATTTGAAATTGCCTCATACCCTACCGCCTTTATTCCTCCTAAAGCATAATAAAACTTTCCGTCTTTCGTTCTAAAATCTGCATAACATTCGTTTATATCTGGTCTTACAACTTCTACATTTAATCTGTTTAATTCTTCATAGAACTCACTAAGTTTGTTTTGATTAGAAATATCCATCGTCATTGATGCGGCAATAAACTCTTTTGGATAATAAGTTTTTAAAAAGGCAGTTTGATAAGAAATTATTGCATATGCAGCTGCATGACTTTTGTTAAATCCATATTCTGCAAAAGGTTCAATTTTTAAAAATATTCCAGCTGCAACATCTTTTGCTATTCCATTTTTAATTGCCCCTTCAATAAAACCTTGTTTCTGTTTTTCAAGTTCAGCTCTTTTCTTTTTACCCATTGCTCTTCTTAGTAAGTCTGCTTGGCCAGCAGAAAAACCCGATAACTTTTGAGCTATTTGCATTACTTGTTCTTGATAAATAATTACTCCATAAGTTGGTTTTAAAATATCTTCTAATAGTGGATGTAAATAATCTGGTTTTTGTTTACCATGTTTGCAATCATTATAGATCGGAATATTACTCATTGGTCCTGGTCTATATAAAGCTACAAGAGCGATAATATCTTCTATGTGATTTGGTTTCATTTGCAATAAAGCTTCTCTCATTCCAGCACTTTCAATTTGAAATAAGCCAACAGTTTTGCCACTTGATAATAAATCAAAAACTTTTTGATCCTCAAAATTTATATTTTCAATATCAAAATTTTTATCAATCTTTTTAATTAGTTTTTGAGTGTTGTTAATCACTGTAAGTGTTTTTAATCCTAGAAAATCAAATTTTATTAACCCAGCATTTTCAGCTGAATACATGTCAAATTGAGTAGAAGGTAGTAAAAGATCTGCAGAACTGTCTTTATATAGAGGAACTACTTCAGTTAATTTTCTGTCAGCAATAACGACACCTGCCGCATGAGTTGCAACATTTCTATTTAGACCTTCAAGTTGAAGTGATAAGTCTGTTAATTTTTTAACTTTTGGATCCTCATTAATTAATTTTTGAAGTCTTGGTTCACCAGCAATACATTGTGTTAAATTTTGAGGTCTTGAGGGATCAAAAGGTATCATTTTAGAAATGCTATCTACAAACCCATAAGACAATCCTAAAACTCTACCAACATCACGAATAACCATTCTAGCTTTTAACTTTCCAAAAGTAATAATATGAGCAACACTGTCTTTGTACTTTTTTGTTAAATATTCAAATACAAGATCTCTTTTATCCTCACAAAAATCGATATCAAAGTCAGGCATAGATATTCGATCTGGATTTAAAAATCTTTCAAAAATTAAATTAAATTTAATTGGATCTACATCTGTAATTGATAGACACCATGCAACTAAAGAACCAGCTCCTGAACCCCTACCAGGACCAACTGGTATATCATTATTTTTTGCCCACTTAATATAGTCTGACACAATTAGAAAATAGCTAGCATACTTCATTTCAATAATTATTGAGAGTTCATGGTCTAATCTTTTTTTGTAATCTAAATAGCTTTGGTTAGTTTCGATTTCATTAGTTTGAATTTTGAACACCTTTTCAAATTTGGTTTTCAGTCCATCTAAAGAATCTTTTCTTAAAATATCGTCAGCATCGCCTCCTTTATCTTGACTTATATTTGGTAAAATTGGGTTAGAAAATAAAGGTCTATAATTACATCTTAGAGGAAAATTGTAATTATTCTCTAATGCTTCTGGTAAATCAGCAAATAATTCAGACATTTCTGAATTATTTTTGAAATAGTGTTGATCAGTTAACTTTAGTCTGTTCTTTTCATTAACATAGGTTTTGTTGCCTATGCAAATCAATGCATCATGTGCTTCATGCATATTTTTATTTAAATAATATACCTCATTGGTAGCAATTATTGGTATCTCTAGATCAGAGGATTTTTTTAAATTAAATTTTTCAAAACCATTTTCGTTAAGGTCTTTGTGTCTTTGGATTTCTATATAAAAACGATCTCCAAATTTTGACTTAATTTTATTATAAAAGTCATCTATTTCACTAAATTTACCTTTATCAAATAATTTACCAAATAATCCAAAAACAGTTCCAGAAAATAATGCAATGCCTTCAGAATTATTTAATAAATAATCAAAGGTTACATGCGGATCGGATAGATCATCATTTTTCAAATAGGATACTGAGGATAGATCGATAATATTTTTATAACCTATTTCATTAAGAGCATACAAAGGAAGTAGCCCAATTGTGTCATGAATTTTGAAGTTAATTTGTGTTCCAATGATAGGTTGGGTTCCTGATTTTGATATTTTTTCAGCAAATTCTAATGCTCCACAAAGATTAGATGTATCACAAAGACCTAATGATTTTATTTTATTACTTTTCGAAAATTCTTGAAGATCATCAATTTTAATAGCACCTTCACAAATAGAGTATTGGGTATGGATTTTAAGATGATTAAAGTTTTGCGGTAAAGACTCAGCCATTAGATGACTTTATCTTACCATTTAATATCTCCAATAGGCAATCTGCCTTATTTCCAAAAAATCTATTATGAGTTGCAAATATAATTAATCTGTCTGATCTCTTTTGATCCTTTAATAAATTAAATATTATTTTTGCAGTTTTCATATCCAAACTACCAGTTGGCTCATCTGCCAATATTATTTCTGGATCATTAATAATTGCTCTTGCAATAGCTATCCTTTGAGCTTCTCCACCAGATAATTGAGAGGGATAATGATCAGCTCTGCTAGATAAACCTATTTTCTGTAACAATTGTTTCGCTTTGGAAATTGCCAAATTTTTATTATTATTAATTGATAAACTAGCCAAATAAATATTTTCCAATGATGTAAAGTCAGGTAATAAATTATTTTGCTGATAAACAATTCCAATTTTTTTCGCTCTAAGTTGATCATTTTGCTCTTTTTCGTCATAATTAATTTGGTGATTATTAAATTTAATTAAACCATTCGAGGGTTTGTCTATTAAGGAAATTAAATTTAATAAAGTAGACTTACCAGAACCTGAGGGACCCATCAGAGAGTAAATTTTACCTTTTTTAAAATTGTATGATAAATTTTTTATAACTTTTAGCTTTTTATTAGTCTCAAAAGTTTTTGATATATTGTTTAATTCTAAAAATTTATTCATATTTTAAGGCTTTTATTGGATCAAGTTTTGCAGCTTTTAAAGCAGGAAATATTGAAACTACTATAGTTATTAATATTGAACATATTGATATAATTACGATTGATTTTAGATTTATTTCTGAAGGCATTTTACTTAAGAAATAAATTTCTTCAGGAAATAAACTAATGTTAAACGTTGAGCTTAAAAATTGCCTTAAATTTTCAACATATAGTGAGAATGTTACCCCTAAAAAAATTCCAAATATAGTTGCAGAAGTTCCTATAATTACCCCTATTAAGAAGAAAATTTTGACAATTGATTTATTCAAGACTCCAATTGATTTTAAAATAGCGATATCTTTAGTCTTGTTTTTAACTAAGATTGTCAAGCCAGATATAATATTAAACGCAGCAACAATAATAATTAAGGACAATATAATAAACATAACGTTTCTTTCAACTTTTAAGGCTGAAAAGAGAGAACTATTCATATCTGCCCAGCTATAAACAAATTCTTGATCATAGATCTTTTGAAATTCATGTTTTTGTTTTTCTATATTTTTAGGATCTTTTAAATAAACTTCTAAGTTTCTTTGCTCTTTTTCAAAACCAAAAAAATCTTCAAGTGTGGACAAATTAATTAGTGCAATATTATTGTCAAATTCTGCTAAACCACTATTAAATATTGATGTAACTGTAAAAGTTTTTTGTTTTGGCATGCTTCCTATTATGGTTTGCACACCACTGGGTGATAAAATTGTTATCTCATCTCCAATTTTCAGATTTAAAGAAATACTAAGTTCATTTCCAATCGAGATATAATTCTTATCTAAATTAAGTTTATTACCTTTAAAATTTTTATTTTTAATAATCTCTAATTTAGAAAAATCATTACTTAAATAGCCCCTTAATACAATTCCTTTTGAGGTTTGATTTTTTAAAATTATAGCCTCCCCAGAATTGCTAAATAGTACATTTTTAGAAATAGATTTTAAAGTACCACTATCTATTTTGCTTTTATCAATTATTTGATCATAAGATTTAATAGTTAAATGAGAGTTAAATCCAATAATTTTATTTATTAATTCAGTTCTAAATCCATTCATAACTGACATAACAATTATAAGAACAGCAACTCCAAGACTAATGCCAATGAATGAGAAAATAGATATGACATTTAAAAACCCATCTTTTTTACGAGCTTTTAAAAACCTTAGTGTAATTTCTTTTTCTAAATTAGAAATCAATTTGAATTTTTTTGTTTTTTAATAATTTCTACAATTTTGGTTAAAGATATATTTTGGGTTTCTTTTCCAGTTTCTTTAAATTCCAATAAATCACCGTCTGCTTTTTTACCAATAATGATTTGATAAGGAGTACCAATTAAATTCATTTTTTTTATTTTTGATGAAAAATTTTCTTCAGTATCATCAATTATAGCATCAATTTTATTTTTAATTAATTCTTTATTAATATTGATTGCTTTATCTAAAGCAGATGTGTCATTTTTATTTATCATTGGTATCAAAGCAATGTCATAAGGAGCAACAGACAATGGCCATTTCATGATTTCATTTTTGTCATCATATTTAGCCTCTATAATGGCACCTACTAACCTTGATACACCAATTCCATATGAGCCCATTTTAACAAAGTCTTTCTTACCACCAGGTAAATCAACCGAAGCGCCCATTGCTTTTGAATATTTATCACCAAAATAAAAAATGTGTCCTACTTCAATACCTTTTGTGATCAATCTATTTTCTTCAGATACAACTTTTTCAAATTCCTCCTTATTGAATTTTTCATCAGTAACTGAATAATACTGCTCATATTTTTTTCTCATTTGTTGTAAGGAATTTTTTTCTAATTCTGTCTCATTACTATTTAAGTCAAAAATTCTTTTGTCAGTAAAAATTTTACTTTCACCCGTGTCAGCTAAAATAATAAATTCATGAGATAAATTTCCTCCGATTGGACCGGTGTCCGCAGCCATTGGAATGGCAGTCAAAGACAGTCTTTTAAAAGTTCTTAGGTAGGATAAAAAAAATTTATTATAAGAATAGAATGCTTCATCGTCAGAAATATCAAAAGAGTAAGCATCTTTCATATAAAATTCTCTACCTCTCATTATTCCAAATCTTGGTCTTATTTCGTCTCTAAATTTCCACTGAATATGATAAAGAAGTTGTGGAAGTGATTTATAAGATTTTAAAGAAGATCTAAAAATTTCTGTTACTTGTTCCTCATTGGTTGGTCCATAAAGCATCTCACGATTCTGACGATCCTTTATTCTAAGCATTTCTTCACCATAATCTTCATACCTACCACTTTCTTTCCAAATCTCACTTGATTGGATTGTGGGCATTAAGATTTCTTGTGCACCAATTTTGTTTTGTTCTTGTCTCACTATCTCCTCAATTTTTTTCATTACTTTGAACCCTAAAGGTAACCATGAATAAATTCCTGCTGATGCTTGTTTAATCATACCTACTCTCAACATTAATTGATGAGACTTAATTTTGGCTTCAGAAGGATTATTTTTTAAAATAGGGACAAATGATTTAGATAATAACATCTTAAGTGATCATATTTCTTAAATTTAAATATTCAAATTTAATTAATAAGTAAATTATTATAAAAATAATAGTAGTTATTCCTGTACAATAGAGGAATTTTTTAATCATTTTAGGATTTTCTGGAGATCCAGGATCTTCTCCATCAATTTTAACAGTTTTTGTTCTATTTACATCTATTGGTAAGATTGCAAAAAAAATTATCCACCAGATTATTACATAGATTATAGCTAATCCCGTTGCACTCATTAAATCCGAACTAAGTTAATATTCGTGAATGGTTTTTTTCCAGTTTTTTCTTTTGAAAATTTTCTACAAGTAATTTTTAGCGCATCAATAAGATTGTGCTCTTGTTGTCTACTTCCAACTTTGAAAGATCTTGAAGTTTTTTCAATCTCGTCTTCTAATCCGTAAACAAATTCATCCCTATCATCAATAGGTAAACCTCGAAAAGATAAAACAGGATTACTGTGTATACTACCCTTTGGCGTTATCATCAGAGTAACCTCTAGATAGCCGTTAGCACTAAGATTTTTTCTATCTTTAATTGACTGTGAGTCAGGGTCAACACTTACATTTCCATCAAGATATAACCTGCCACTTGGTGCTTTATCATAAACTTCGGGCTTATTGCCTGGAAAAAGTTTAACAATATCACCATTTTCCACTTGAACAGGGTGTGGGACTTGCATTTCTTTTGCAAAATTAATGTGCTCAATCATATGTCTATGCTCACCATGCACTGGTATAACGCATTTAGGTTTTACCCACTGATACATATCTTTAAGATCTTCTCTATTGGGATGTCCTGAAACATGAACGAATTCAGTCTCCTCTGATATTACTTCTATACCATCTTTAACTAGTTGATTGTGAAGCTTATAAAGTTTCTTTTCATTTCCAGGTATAATTTTAGATGAAAATATAACAGCATCTCCATTTTCAATATAAACATCCGGATGAACATAGCTGGAAATTCTCATCATTGCTCCCATAGGTTCACCTTGACTTCCAGTGCATAAATAAACTATTTTTTCTCTTGAAAAATTTTTAGCTTCTCGAGGGTCAATAGGTTCAATAGTATTTTTTAGATATCCACATTGACGTGCTGCTTTATAAATACGGTGCATCGATCTTCCTACAAGAGAAATTTGTCTTCCGGTTTGTTCTGCGCAATAAAAAGCTGTTTCCATTCTTGCTACATTTGAAGCAAAGGATGTGATAATAATTCTTTTTTTTAAGCGTGACATTACGTTTAACATATTTTTTCTTACATCTAGCTCAGACCCTGATCTACCGGCACTAAAAACATTAGTTGAGTCACATATCATTGCAAGTACACCTTCGTTTCCTATTTCTTTTAATCTTTTTTCGTTTATGTTATCACCAATTAGTGGATTGGGATCTACCTTCCAGTCACCAGTATGTAAAATAACTCCAGCTGGTGTTTTAATTCTAAGACCATTTGGTTCTAAAATTGAGTGTGTTAAGGTGATGTATTCGATTTCAAATGGTTCTAAGCGCACAGATCCGTTCAACTCTACAATCTTTAAATCATTTGTAATATCAATTTGCTTTTCTTTAAATTTTTCTCTGATCAAAACTGCTGTAAATGGAGTTGCAAAAATTTTACATTTTAATTTGGGCCATAAGTGAGCAATTGCTCCAATATGATCTTCATGAGCATGAGTGAGTACGATACCAAGCAAATTATCTTTTCTCTCAACTATAAATCCTGGATCAGGATAAATTAAATCAACACCTGGAATGGTATCATCAGCAAAAGTAACTCCTATATCGACCATTATCCATTTGTGATTGCTTGGTTGACCGTAACCAAACAAATTCATATTCATTCCAATTTCACCAGAACCACCTAATGGACAGAATAAAAGTTCATCTTTCATATTATTTAATTAACCTTGAAATTTTAATTAGACCTTTAATTGTAATATCTTGATTTTGAAAAACTTTCGTTTTAATTGAGTTTTTAAATAAACCTGAAAATCCTCCCGTTATAATTACTTTAAAAGATCGTCTAGTTTCTTTCTTAATTAAATTAATAATATTGTCAATTAAACCCGCGTATCCCCAAAAAAAACCTGATCTAACAGCTGAGATTGTATTCTTTCCAATAACTTTATTTATTTTTTTTAAGTCAATCTTTGGTATCAGTGTTGCCCTATCTGATAGGGAATTAAGGGATAACTTTACACCAGGTGCAATAATTCCCCCAAAGTATATTTTTTTAACTATGACATCAAAAGTTGTAGCCGTGCCAAAATCTAAAATAATATAATTATTTTTACCATTCATTAAGCTAATTGCATTAGTTATTCTATCGGAACCTACTTGTTTGTAGTCAACTTTAACTTTAATTAAAGATTTTAAATTTAAATTTTTAACCTCGTAACAATTTCTATTAGTTTTCTTAGATAAAAATTTTTTAATTAAATTAAAAGTCTTTGGAACAACGCTACAGAAAAGAATTTTTTTTATATCTTTAAATTTAAAATTATTTTTTTTAAGTATTATTGATAATTTATAATTTGTTATTTCTTTTGATGAAAAATTTATTTTTTTTATAATTTTATTTTTTTTTGAAACTAACCAAATTTTAGTTTCCGTATTTCCTATATCACCTAAAATATACATCAATTATTAACCTTAAGATTATACATTTTTAATAAATTATTTTCAAAAATTTGCTTTAATGATTTTTCTATTTTATTAATTTTAATATATTTATTTGTTAATTCATTTAAATTAGTAGTTGGACATTTTTTAATATAAGGGCTTTTATTTATATTAATACCTATTCCTGTAATAAGGTACTTTTTATTCTTTATAAAAATTATTTCTTGCAAGATACCACATATTTTTTTCTTATCGATAAAAAGATCATTTGGTTTTTTATATAAAATTTTTTTATATGTATATTTTGATATTAATTTTTTTATCAATAAACAATTTAATTTTGTAATCGTTGCAATTGATAATTTAATTTTATTTACTTCATAAAAAAAAGTTACAAACAAATTTCCTTTAAGTGAAATCCACTTTCTACCATATTGACCTTTACCATTTGTTTGAGACTCTGAAATTACCATTCCATATTTATGATGTGTTTTTTTAATAATTCTGATAGCAGTATTGTTAGTGCTTCTCACTTTTTTAAATTTAAATTTTTTGAATTTCATTAAATAATAATAATTCTTGAAACTACCTCAATTAATTGACTTGGAAATATGAAGTATAAAAGAATTAATATTGTTGAAAAAGTAAGTGAAAATTTCAACCATAATCCATGATCAGAGTCATATTTTTCTTTTTCTTTATCGAAATAAATTATTTTAATAATTCTCAGATAATAAAATGCTGCAATTACAGTTGATAGCAATCCAACTATTGCTAAGAAGTACATTGATTGTTCAATTACAGCTTTAAATACGTAGAATTTTGCAAAGAAACCAGCCAAGGGTGGTATCCCAGCAAGTGAAAATAATATAATTAATAAAGATAATGATAATAGTGGGTGGTTTTTTGAAAGACCTGAAAGATCATCTATATCCTCATAATATTGGTCATTTCTTTTTAGCATCAATAAACATGAAAACAGAGCTAAATTCATTAGCACATAAATAGAAATATATATTATTGAACTTTGAATTCCGTCATTAGAGCCAGTAGCTAAACCTGCTAAAGTATAACCAATATGTCCAATAGAGCTATAAGCTACAAGTCTTTTAATATTAGTTTGACCTATTGCTGCAATTGCACCAAAAATCATAGAAGCTATAGATAAAAAGACAATAATCATCTGCCATTGATCTATTAGATTTAAAAATGGAACATATAAAAATCTTATGAATACTGTAAGTGCAGCAATTTTAGGTACCATTGTAAAGAAAAGCGTTACTGTTGTTGGAGACCCTTCATAAACATCCGGTGCCCACATATGAAATGGTACTGCAGAAATTTTAAATGCTAAACCAACTAATATAAAAACAATACCAAAAGTTAAAGCATATTCATTGGATGTAAGTTGATTTGCTATAACATCAAAATTTGTTGACCCAGAAAAACCATAAATTAATGAACAACCGTATAATAGTAGACCAGAAGACAGTGCGCTTAGAACAAAATATTTCAATCCAGCTTCAGAAGACTTTAATTGGTCTCTATTAAAAGTTGCCAAAACATAAAGAGCTAGTGACTGCAATTCTAAACCCATATAAAAAACCATCAGATCATTAGAACTAATCATAATCATCATTCCCAATACAGAACTCAATATCAAAATAGGATATTCAATTTTAAAAATTTTAAATGTTTTTAAATAATTAGATGAAATTCCTAAAACTAAAAAACCACCTATAAGAGTAATAATTTTCATTAGTGAAGCCATACGATCAATAACAATACTGTCGTTAAATATCGTAATTCTGTTAACTGAAAAAGTTTCATTAACAGTAAGAATTATTGCAACCAAAATTGTAACTAAAGATAGATTAAAAGTTAATTGTGAACTATTCTTTTTAAAAACACCTAGTATCAATAAGAACATTACTGATAATGAAATAAATATTTCAGGTAAGACTAAATTAAGATTATTCATACTACTTGCTTGCTATATTTAAGTTATGCATATTGATTAAATCTGATACTGAAACTTCTATAGTGTTAAATAATGGTTCTGGATAAAATCCAAAGAATAGTGTTGGGACTGCTAAGCAGGTTAATATTAAATACTCAGATCTATTTAAATCTACCATTTTTTTTAGATCTTCGTTAACTAATTTTCCAAAAACTACTCTTTTATAAAGCCACAACATATAAGCAGCTCCTAAAATTACTCCAAAACTTGCAATTACAGCTACCAAAAAATTATCTTTGAAAACCCCCATTAAGATTAAAAATTCTCCTATAAAACCAAAAGTACCAGGCAAACCTAATGCAGCTAATGTAAATAACATAAATAAAATAGAATACTTAGGTATGATTGTGACTATACCACCATATGATTTAATTAGTCTTGAGTGCATCCTATCATATACAACACCAACACATAAGAATAATGCTGCAGAAACTAGTCCGTGGCTTAACATTTGAATAATACTTCCTTCTATACCTTGTTGTTGTAGTGTAAAAATTCCAAGGGTAACGAAACCCATGTGTGCAACTGATGAATACGCAATTAGTTTTTTCATATCTTCTTGCATTAAAGCTATGAAAGACGTGAAAACAATTGCTATCACACTTAAAGTATAAACCAATGGTGTAAAAACTTCTGACGCCACGGGAAATAGTCCAAGAGAAAATCTAATAAAACCATAACCTGCCATTTTAAGTAATATTGCAGCTAAAAGAACAGATCCTGCTGTAGGTGCCTCAACATGTGCATCTGGTAGCCATGTATGAACTGGCCACATAGGTGTTTTAACAGCAAAAGAACTAAAGAATGCAAGCCATAATAAATTTTGGTATTTTGCATCAATACCTAGTTCGTAAAGTGCAATTACATCTGTAGTACCTGATATCCAATAAATAGATATTATAGCAACCAACATCAAAACAGATCCTAGCAAAGTGTATAAAAAAAATTTAAATGCTGAATAAACTCTTTTTGGACCTCCCCAAATACCTATTATTAAAAACATTGGAATTAATCCAGCTTCAAAGAATAAATAGAAAACAACTAAATCAAGAGCACAGAAAACTCCAATCATGAAACTTTCCATAATTAATATTGCAATTAAGAAATCTCTTAATCTATTTTTGACTGTATTATTTACAGAAACAACACAGAGTGGTGTTATAAAAGTTGTTAATAAAATAAATAAAATTGAAATTCCATCTACTCCAACTTTGTAATTAATAAAATCTTTTATCCAGATTCTTTCCTCAACAAATTGAAAGGATGAAGTTGTTTGATCAAAAGATATCCACAAATAAATTGAAATAAAAAAATTTACAATTGTGGTAAATAAAGCAACATATTTTGCTGTTAAATTATTTCCATCTTTATCTTTTGTAAAAAATAAAAATAGTGCTCCAACTATTGGAAGCAAAATTAGAGATGATAAAATAGGAAAGTTCATTATCTTACAATTAAAAAAGTTAAAAAAGCAGAAAAACCTACAAGCATTACGAATGCATACTGATAAATAAACCCACTTTGAAATTTATTTGCTTTAATCGAGCATTTTTTTATAAAAGATGAAATTCCATCTGGGCCAAAACCATCAATTATTGTTCCATCAAAAAATTTCCACAAAAATAAACCTAAACGTTTTGAGGATTTAATGAACAAAACTTCATACAATTCATCAAAGTACCATTTGTTAACTAAAAACTTATATAAAGGTTTATTCATTAACACTATTCCATTTGGAATTTCTTTATTTTTAACAAATAAATAATAGGCAATAGGAATTGATATTGTTACTAAGCAAGGTGTTAAAAGTAAAAACCATGTAGGTGGATGATCAGTGCTCAA
This sequence comes from uncultured Pelagibacteraceae bacterium, assembly GCA_902601785.1. Lineage (GTDB taxonomy): Bacteria > Pseudomonadota > Alphaproteobacteria > Pelagibacterales > Pelagibacteraceae > Pelagibacter. Next base: position 84,714 of record CACKOH010000001.1, read on the forward strand.
AGGTTCTAAAAACTTTATAGATTCTGCCCAAAAATAATTTTCACCACTTCCAATAAAAAGTCCTTTAAATAAAACACCTGCAAAAATTGCACCAATCGAAAGAATAAATAAAGGAATAAGCATTACCATTGGAGATTCGTGAGTTTCCTCTATTTTTATTTCTTTGTTGTTATATTCTCCATGGAAAGTCTTAAATATTAATCTCCAAGAATATATTGATGTTAAAAGTGCTGTTAGTATCCCTATACCAGCTGCATAATAACCAACGGTGTTACCTTTAAGATAAGCAAATTCTATAATTGCATCTTTTGAGTAAAAACCTGATAAGAAAGGAAAACCAGTCAATGCTAGTGTTCCAATGATCATTAGTGCATAGGTGTATGGTAGTTTTTTCCAAACTCCTCCCATTTTATTTATATCTTGCTCGTCTTTAAAAGCATGAATAACAGAACCAGAACCTAAGAATAGTAATGCTTTAAAAAAAGCATGAGTAAACAAATGGAACATCGCAACGTTATAAGCACCAACCCCAGCTGCAAAAAACATGTATCCTAATTGGCTACATGTTGAATATGCAATAATTTTTTTTATATCAGTTTGGACTAAGGCTACTGTTGCTGCAAAGAGGGCTGTTGTCATGCCAACAATAGTTATTAAATTAAGTATTAAGGGTGAGTATTCATAAATAGGAGAACATCTCACTACTAAAAAGACACCTGCTGTTACCATTGTAGCTGCATGGATTAAAGCTGAAACTGGTGTCGGGCCTTCCATAGCGTCAGGTAACCAGGTATGTAATAAAATTTGAGCTGACTTACCCATTGCCCCAATAAATAGAAGTAAGCAAATTAAATCGATTGCCTTTAATTCAAACCCTAAAAAAAATAAATTTTTATCAACTATTGTTGGTATTTGTTGAAATACTTCAGAGTAATTTACTGTGCCAAATAAATAAAATATTAGAAAAATTCCTAAAGCAAAACCAAAGTCTCCAACTCTATTCACAACAAATGCCTTTATTGCAGCAGCATTCGCACTTTCTTTTTTAAACCAAAAACCTATTAGGAAATATGAACATAAACCTACTCCCTCCCAACCAAAAAATAATTGAACAAAATTATCCGAAGTTACAAGCATTAACATTGCAAATGTAAAAAGAGATAAGTACGCCATAAATCTTGGTTTATGAGGATCGTGAGACATATATCCAATTGAATAAATATGAACCAAAGATGATATAGAGGTAACCACAACCAACATAACAGCTGACACTGGATCAATTAACATTGACCAATTTACATCCAATGAACCTGAGTTGATCCAAGTTGCAATTACTATATTTTCTTCATACTGATTTATAATTACTTGATATAAAACAAAAATAGATAGTAAGGCTGAAATTGAAACCAAAGCACTTGTAACTATTTCAGAATTTCTATCTCCAATATATTTTCCAAAGAAGCCAGATATTATTGCTGCAATTAATGGAAGAAATATGATTGAAAGTTCCATTCTTATCCTTTCAGCTCATCTATATGCTCAACTCTAATAGTTCCTGAATTTCGATAATAAACTACAATAATTGCAAGTCCAATAGCTGCCTCCGCAGCGGCAACTGTTAAAATAAATAAAGTGAAAACCTGACCAGTTAAGTCTCCTAGAAAAATTGAAAAGGAGACTAAATTGATATTAACAGCTAATAATATTAATTCGATACTCATCAAAATAACAATGATATTTTTTCTATTTAAAAATATACCAATAATTCCAATCGAGAATATAATTGCACCCAAAGTTAAATAATGTCCAAGACCTATTTCAGTCATCAATCTTAACTCCTTTATTAGACTCGACGTTCAGAACGCTTACACCATCAGATCTCTCTCTTGAAATTTGCTTTATATAGCTTTGTGTTTTTACGCCCTCTCTTTTTCTAAAAGTTAGAACAATTGCTCCAATCATAGCAACTAATAAAATCATTCCACTAATTTGAAAGATATGGATATAATCGGTGTACAATACTTGACCTAAAGAATGAGTATTACTGACTTTATTAATTGCAATTGAATTATTTATATCAAACAAATCTGGTTTATATTTCCAACCACCAACAACGATTATTAATTCAACAAATATAAGAGTGCTTATTATTAAACCTACAGGAATATGTTTTGAACTTTCTTCTGATGAAAACCATTGATTTTTTTGTTGAGCAACATTTAACATCATTACAACAAACAAAAATAAAACCGCTACAGCTCCTACATAAACAATTAGCATAATCATCCCTAAAAACTCTGCCCCAATCATAATAAAAAGACATGAAATACTTATAAAATCTAGGATTAAAAAAAAAACAGAGTGAACTGTATTTTTGGAAGCAGTAACCATTATTGCAGAGACAATAGCTATGATTGAAAAAGTATAAAAGAAAATGGAGTGTGCGATCATTTTTATCTATGAGAACTGTCGGCTTTAATATTTGCCTCTAAAATATTTTCCCATCTATCACCGTTATCTAGCAGTTTTTCCTTTGTGTAATAAAGTTCTTCTCTTGTTTCAGTGGAAAATTCAAAGTTTGGACCTTGAACTATAGCATCAACAGGACAAGATTCTTCACACAATCCACAATAAATACATTTCATCATATCAATATCATAACGAGTGGTTTTTCTACTTCCATCTTCTCTTTGAGTTGATTCAATCGTTATCGCCTGAGCTGGACAAACGGCTTCGCATAATTTACATGCAATACATCTCTCTTCGCCATTTGGATATCTTCTTAATGCATGTTCTCCTCTAAAACGTGGACTTATCTTTCCTTTTTCAAATGGATAATTTATTGTTTTTTTTGATTTAAATACTTCTTTCATTGCCATGTATAGACCACTTGCAAAATCTGCCATAAATATGGTTTTAAAAAATCTTGATATTTTCATAATTAATTTACCGGTAGAAGATTAAAATAAAATAAATAACTAGCCGTAAACACAACCCATATTAAAGACAGTGGAAGGAATACTTTCCAACCTAATTTCATTAATTGGTCATATCTGTATCTTGGAACAATTGCTTTAACTAAAGCAAACAACAAAAATAAAAGCAATATCTTTAATACTAACCACAAAGGGCCAGGCACCAATGTAAAAGGATATATTTCAAGTGGAGATAGCCATCCACCCAAAAATAAAATCGCACCCATTGCACACATTAAAAGAATATTTGCATATTCACCAAGCCAGAACATTGCATACATCATTCCAGAATATTCTGTTTGATAACCAGCGACCAATTCTGCTTCTGCTTCTGGAAGATCAAATGGTGGTCTATTCGTTTCAGCTAATGCAGAAATAAAAAAAATAACAAACATTGGGAATAACGGGATAACAAACCATAAGTTTTGTTGAGCTATTACGATATCATTTAAATTGAGTGATCCTACACACAGAAGAACATTAATAATTATCACTCCAATAGATACTTCATAGGACACCATTTGAGCTGCAGATCTAATTGCGCCTAAGAAAGGATATTTAGAATTTGAAGCCCATCCACCCATTATAATTCCATAAACACCTAAAGATGAAACAGCAAATAAATAAAGAATACCAACATTTATATCGGCTAACACTTGCGTTGCACTAAATGGAATTACTGCCCAAGCAATTAAGGCTAGTGTCATTGTTACAATTGGTGCAAGAATAAAAATTACTTTATTCGAACTTGATGGGATTATGATTTCTTTAAAAATATACTTTAATGCGTCAGCAATAGTTTGTAAAAGGCCAAACGGTCCAACTACATTTGGTCCTTGTCTCTTTTGAACAAACGCCCACACCCTCCGATCAAGCCAAACTACCATGGCAACAGATACTAAAACCGGAACTAATAAAAAAAGAATTTTATAAACTTGATCAAAAAATATACTTAAATATTCCATCTACCCCTCTGTTCCTGTTGATTTGATATTTAATTTAGAGTTGTTACATTCAATCATAGTTTTTGAAGATCTAGCAATAACATTTGAAAAATAATAATCTTTTAATTGAATATTCAATTTTTCATTTTGAAATTCTAAGTTTGTTTTTTCTTTATTGTCAGTTGTTCGTTTTTCTTGTTGAAGTTTTAAGTAATTAAACATGCTACTTTCCAATTCCTCTTTATCATTAAATAGTTTACGATTATTCATGACTTCAGCTAATTCATTTATAATTTGCCAATCTTCTTTGGCCTCTCCTGGAGGGTAAGATGCTTTATATGCTTTTTGTATTTTTCCCTCTAGATTTGTAAAATAACCATCTTGCTCCGTGTAAGCTGATCCTGGTAAAATTATATCTGCAATTTCTGCTCCCTTATCTCCATGACTCCCTTGATAAATTACAAATTCATCTTTTTTATTAAACTCTAAATTATCTTGTCCAACCAAAAAAACAATTTCGAACTTGTTAGATTTTAATTCTTCCAATAAATTTTTTTCACTATTTAATATTCCTAGATCAAAATTACCTACTGTTGCAGCATCGCAAGATAAAATATTTAGTGGGTTCCAATCCTCTGTGAATTTATTATTTTTCTTCAAAAAATTTTTAATTAAATTAAATAAGTGTTCTGCAGAATTTAACTTAAGTAAAGACTCACCAATTATAATCATTGGCTTAATTGCGCTAATAATTTCTTTAGATATTTCTTCAGACCCTTCAAAAATAGTTTTTATGGTTTTGGTTTGACCATCTAAATTCTTGTAAGGATAAGTTAGATCACCTGAATCATTTAATGAGATTACTTTTGTATTATTATTTACAAAGGCTTTTCTAATTCTAGCATTTAATATTGTAGCTTCATATCTAGGATTTGCTCCAATCAAAAATATTAAATCAGCATCTTCAATTCCATTTATAGAAGAATTAAATATATAATTCTGTCTTTCAGAGTTATCTAGAAATCTGCTATCTGATCTTGAGTCATAGTTATTATTGTTTAAAGTTCTGTCAAAAAACTCCTTAAAAATATAACCCGTCTCCATATTAGTCAAATCTCCAACAAAACCACAAACTTTATCTTTAGATGAATTTTCAAATTTTGATTTGATAATCTTAAATACTTCACTCCAAGATGCTTTTTCAAATTTACCATTATATTTAATAAAAGGCGTATCTAGTCTTTGATTTGATAAACCATCACATGCGTATCTTGTTTTATCTGAAATCCACTCTTCATTTATATCCTCATTAATTAGCGGTAAAACTCTTTTAACCTCCCAATCATACGTATCTACTCTTACATTTGATCCAACAGCGTCCATCACATCAACAGTCTCGGTTTTTTTAAGTTCCCATGGTCTTGCCTCAAAAACATAAGGTTTTGAAGTTAAAGCACCAACTGGACAAAGATCTATTACATTTGCTGACAACTCTGATTGCATTGACTGCTCCAAATAAGTTGTAATTTGCATATCCTCTCCTCTACCAATTGCTCCTAACTCAGACACTCCTGCAACTTCAGTTGCAAATCTTACACATCGCGTACAATGTATACATCTTGTCATTTGTGTCTTAATTAATGGTCCCATATGTTTTTCTGGTACAGCTCTTTTGTTCTCTTTAAATCTTGATTTATCTACCCCATAAAACATAGACTGGTCTTGAAGGTCACACTCACCACCTTGGTCACAAACTGGGCAATCTAAAGGATGGTTAGCTAATAAAAATTCCATAACTCCTTTTCTAGCCTTTTCAACAAAAGGAGTGTTAGTTTTAATATTCATCCCCTCAGTAGCAGGCATTGCACAAGAAGCAATTGGTTTAGGAGATTTTTCCATTTCAACTAAACACATTCGACAGTTGCCTGCTATTGATAATTTTTCGTGATAACAAAACCTAGGAATTTCTGCTCCAGCTTTTTCACACGCCTGTAGAACCGTTAAACCGTCTTCTACCTCAACTTCAATATCATTTACTTTTAATTTAGGCATTTTTTTTATCTAATAAATGTTGGTCAACCAAATAAGGAATATTATTTTTTTTCTGAACAATAGGGTCTAAATTATTTCTTTCCTCAATTTCTTTTTTAAAATGTCTTAACAATCCTTGTACTGGCCATGATGATCCTTCACCAAATGCACAAATAGTATGACCAGCAATTTGGTTTGTTACATCACCAAGCATATCCACTTCATCTTTAGTAGCCTCCCCTTTTGCCATTCGTTCTAGCATTCTCCACATCCATCCTGAGCCCTCTCTACATGGTGTGCATTGACCACAACTTTCGTGTTTATAAAATCTAGCTATCCTTGCCATACATTTAATAATGTCCTGGTCCTTGTTAATAACTACAATTCCGGCAGTTCCTAATCCACTCTTTTCAGCCATCAATGAATCAAAGTCCATGGTTAATGTCTCACATTTTTCTTTTGGTATTAGTGGCATTGATGAACCACCTGGAATTACAGCTTGTAAATTTTCCCATCCACCTACAACTCCTCCTGCATGTACCTCAATTAATTCTTTTAAAGAAATATTCATTTCTTCCTCAACATTACATGGATTATTCACATTGCCTGAAATACAAAAAATTTTTGTACCTGTATTTTTTTCTCTACCTAGCGAGGAAAACCATTTTCCACCTCTTCTAAGAATTGTTGGAACAACAGCTATCGTTTCAACATTATTAATAATCGTTGGGCATCCATAAAGTCCAATCAATGCTGGAAAAGGAGGTTTTAATCTTGGTTGACCTTTTTTACCTTCTATACTTTCAAGTAAAGCTGTTTCTTCTCCGCAAATATAAGCACCTGCTCCATAGTGAATGTAGATATCCAAATCCCATCCAGTTCCAGCAGCATTTTTACCAATTAAATTTTTTTCATAAGCTTCGTCAATAGCTGATTGTAATTTTTGACCCTCTATAAAATATTCACCTCTAATATAAATATAACAAACATGAGCTTGAACTGCATAAGAGGCTATTAGACATCCTTCGATTAATTTGTGAGGCTCAAATCTTAAAATATCCCTGTCTTTACAGGTACCTGGTTCTGACTCGTCTGCATTAATTACTAAATAATGAGGTCTAGATCCGACTTCTTTAGGAGCAAAAGACCATTTCAAACCTGTGGGAAATCCAGCGCCACCTCTTCCTCTGAGTTGCGAGTCTTTTACCTCATTAATAATCCAATTTCTTCCTTTTGCTATTAATTCTGAGGTATTTACCCAATCACCTCTTGTCTGAGCAGATTTAACATCTGCACCCATATCATTATACAAATTTTTAAAAATTCTATCTTGATCTTTAAGCATTTTTTACATCCATAAGTGTTTTTCTATTATTTTCAGGTTCTGTATTTAATCGTCCTCTATAAGATCCTGGTTTTGGGTCTTCACCCTTTAAAATTTTATCAAATATTTCTACTGTTTTTTCTTTATCTAAATCTTCATAATAATCGTCATTAATTTGCATCATAGGAGCATTAACACACGCTCCTAAACATTCCACTTCCATCCAAGAACAACTTTTATCATTTGATAATTCATTTTCTTTATCTGAAATTTTTTCCTTACAAGCTTCAACTAATTTATTTGCTCCTCTGATCATGCAAGGAGTAGTGGTACAAACCTGAACAAAATATTTTCCTACTGGTGATAAATTATACATAGTATAAAAAGTTGCTACTTCATAAACTTTTATGTAAGGCATATCTAAAAATTTTGCGATATATTTCATTGCTACTAATGGGATCCAGTTATCATTCTGTTTTTGAGCAATATATAATAAAGCCATTACAGCACTTTGCTGTTTCCCCTTAGGATATTTTGAAACTATTTTGTTTGCTTCTTCCAATGAGGAAGGGCTGAACTCAAAAATTTCTGGCTGATTTTTTGCTGGTCTTCTTAAACTCATCTATCTACCTCTCCGAAAACTATATCCAGCGACCCTAATACTGCTGGTACGTCAGCTAGCATATGTCCTTTAATCAGATAGTCCATTGATTGAAGATGTGAAAATCCAGGAGCTCTAATTTTGCATTTGTAAGGTTTATTAGATCCATCTGAAATCAAATAAACTCCAAATTCACCTTTGGGCGCTTCTACTGCTGTATAGATTTCATCTTTAGGAACTCTATAACCCTCTGTAAAAAGTTTAAAATGATGAATAAGTGCTTCCATTGATTGTTTAATTTCTTTTTTTGAAGGTGGGCTTATCTTGCCATCTAAAGATTTTATTGGACCTTTTTCCATTTTAGAAAGACACTGCTTAATAATAGATACACTTTCTTTCATTTCTTCTATTCTGCATAAGTACCTGTCATAACAATCTCCATTTTTCCCAACTGGAATTTTAAATTCTAACTGTTCATAACAATCGTAGGGTTGGGATTTACGCAAATCCCAAGGAACGCCTGATCCTCTAATCATCACACCTGAAAAAGAATAATCTAAAGCATCCTGTTTGGTAACAACTCCTATATCTACATTTCGTTGTTTAAAAATTCTGTTCTCGGTTAATAAACTTTCTAAATCATTAATTATTTTTGGAAATGTTTCACAAAATTCAGCTATATCTTCTTCGAGGCCTTGGGGCAAATCTTGATGAACTCCACCTGCTCTAAAATAATTTGCATGAAGTCGTGAGCCAGAAACTCTCTCATAAAAACCCATTAATTTTTCTCTTTCCTCAAATCCCCATAGTGTGGGAGTTAGAGCGCCAACGTCCATAGCTTGAGTAGTTACATTTAATATATGACTTAAAATTCTTCCTATCTCACAAAATATAACTCTTATGAATTGAGCTCTAATTGGAACATCTATTTTAAGTATTTTTTCAGTCGCTAAAGCAAAAGCATGTTCTTGGTTCATTGGAGCAACATAATCTAGTCGATCAAAGTAAGGAACTGCTTGCATATAAGTTTTGTTTTCAATTAGTTTTTCTGTTCCTCTGTGTAACAATCCAATATGAGGATCAGCTTTCTCAACTACTTCACCATCTAATTCTAAAATTAATCTTAACACACCATGAGCAGCTGGGTGTTGAGGACCAAAGTTTAAATTAAGGTTTTTAATTTTTTTTGTCATTATTATCTAATTCTTCTTTAATATATTTGGTGCCTTCCCATGGGCTTTCGTAATCGAAGTTTCTGTAGTTTTGTTCAAGTTTGACTGGCTCGCTTATTACTTTTTTTTGATCTTCACTGTATCTAACCTCTGTATGTCCTGTTAAAGGAAAATCTTTTCTAAGTGGATGTCCTTCAAAGCCATAATCTGTTAGTATTCTTCTTAGATCTGGATGATCTTTAAAAGAAACACCATACATATCAAATACTTCTCTTTCCATCCAGTTAGCTCCTGGAAAAATACTAGTTATGGATGGTATGATTTCATTTTCTGCAATTGTATATTTTAAAATTAATCTTTGATTAAATTCATGGCTTAAAAATAAATACACTACTTCAAATCTTTGATTATTTTCTGGATAATCAACAACTGTAATATCAATAAGTTGTTTGAATTTAGTATCATTGTTTGTTTTTAAAAATAAAACTACATCAATAAGATCGTCTTTGTCTGTTTCAATATAAATCTGATTATGTTTAATCTCAGTTCTATTAATTTTAGTTGTTAATTCCGAGTTGATTTTTTTTTCTAGATCAATTAAATTATTCATAACTATCTCGTTATAGAACCCTTGTTTCTAATTTTTTTTTGTAGTTGTAATATTCCATAAAGCAATGCCTCAGCTGATGGAGGACATCCAGGCACATAAACGTCAACTGGAACTATTCTATCGCAACCTCTCACTACAGAATATGAATAATGATAATACCCACCGCCATTTGCACAACTTCCCATGGAAATAACGTATCTTGGTTCTGGCATTTGATCGTAAACTTTTCTTAAAGCAGGTGCCATTTTATTAGTCAAAGTACCTGCTACAATCATTACATCTGATTGTCTTGGGGAAGCTCTTGGTGCAGCACCAAATCTTTCAAGATCATATCTTGGCATCGATGTTTGCATCATTTCAACAGCACAACAAGCTAACCCAAATGTCATCCAATGAAGTGATCCTGCTCTTGACCAATTTATTAAATTATCTAGTGAGGTTGTAATAAATCCATTCTTGCTAAAATCGTCTGCAAGTTGTTTAAATTCTTCAGGAACCTGATCTATTTTGTTTTGCATTGTAATTAAATTTTATTCCCAGTCTAAAGCACCTTTTTTCCACTCATAAATAAAACCAATTGTAAGTATGAAGAGAAAAATCATCATTGATGAAAAACCTAATAAACCAATATTTCCAAGTGAAATTGCCCACGGAAAAAGGAAAGCAATTTCTAAATCAAAAATAATAAATAATATTGCTACCAAATAAAATCTTACATCAAACTCCATCCTTGAATCTTCAAATGGTTCAAATCCACATTCATATGCAGAAAGCTTTTCAGGATCAGGTCTTTTAGGTGAAAGAATAAAATTAATTACCACAAAAGCACAACTTAGTCCTAACGCTAGAACTAAAAAAATTATTATAGGTAAGTAGTTTTGTAAAAAATCAGATAACATTGCAATGTATATAACACTTTTTTTTTGTTCTTGAAGCGCTCATACGTCACATTTTTCTCAAAAAAAAAATTAACAATTTCAATGATTTACATTAGATAAGCTAAAAAAACTAACAATTTCAATGTATTACAGAATTACTTGAAATTTGATTGAAAGTGGCGGGAGTGAAGGGACTCGAACCCTCGACCTATCGCGTGACAGGCGATCGCTCTAACCAACTGAGCTACACCCCCACTTTTGATTCTTGGTGGGCAGTATAGGACTCGAACCTATGACCCCCTCGGTGTAAACGAGATGCTCTACCAACTGAGCTAACCGCCCATAACCAAAAAGTAACGTGATTTATATCTTTTAGATTAATAACGTCAAGATTTATTAATTACTGTAAAATAGGGGAAAAAATTAAAATCCACCTCTCCAATTGGTCTTATTTTCAAAACTATCTTTCTCTTGTTTGGATACAGGCCTAAATAAATAAACTGCCAAAAATATAACAAGTAAAAAAATTATTAATAATTCCATTTATAGAGTTTGTTTATTACTGGATACTAGCTTGAGATTTGTCATCTTTTTTTGATATGTCAACTTCAACCCATTCTGTAGGTTTTAATTCTTTTGTTAATGCTATCTTGATTACTTGATCTGCGTGCTCGACAGGAGTAATTTTTATATCATCCATTATTTTTTTTGGCATATCCACAAGATCTTTTTCATTTTCTTTTGGTATTAAAACTTCTTTAATCCCAGCTCTGTGAGCTGCTAATAATTTTTCTTTTAATCCTCCAATTTGCAGAACTTGACCTGTCAAAGTAACTTCTCCTGTCATTGCTAAATCTTTTCTAACCGGAATATTTGTAATTGAGGATACAATAGATGTAACCATTCCAACACCTGCTGATGGGCCGTCCTTTGGAGTAGCACCTTCAGGTACATGAATGTGAAAATCTTTTTTTTCAAATACAGGAGGAATAATACCATATTCTAAACATTTAGATCTAACAAAAGATTTTGCAGCTTTTACAGACTCTTGCATTACATCACCAAGTTTACCTGTAATTTGCATTCTTCCTTTGCCAGGCATAGTGACTGTTTCAATTTTAAGAATCTCTCCACCATACTCTGTCCAAGCAAGTCCAACAACAATACCAACTTTATTATCGTTTTCTAGCTCACCAAAATTAAATTTTGCAACACCTAGAAAATCAGTTAAATTTTTGTTACTTACATTTACTTCCTTTTCTTCTCCAGAAACAATTTTCTTAACTACTTTTCTCGCTATTTTTGATATCTCTCTTTCTAAATTTCTTACTCCAGACTCTTTAGTGTAACCTCTTATTACTTCTTTAATGATGTCATCACTTAAATTCATTTCTTTCTCCTTAACACCATTGTCTTTGATTTGTTTAGGTAATAAATATTTATTAGCAATATTTATTTTTTCATCTTCCGTATAACCAGCAAGTCTAATTACTTCCATTCTATCAAGTAATGGTGGAAGTATGTTTAATGTGTTGGCAGTTGTAACAAACATTACATCTGAAAGATCGTAATCTACCTCTAAATAATGGTCATTAAAAGTTGTGTTTTGTTCTGGGTCTAAAGCCTCCAATAAAGCAGAAGATGGATCTCCCCTATAATCATTTCCTATTTTATCAATTTCATCTAACAAAATTAAAGGGTTTTTAGTTCCAGCTTTTTTCATCATCTGAATAATTTTGCCTGGGAGTGAGCCGATATAAGTTCTTCTGTGACCTCTGATTTCTGCCTCATCTCTCATACCTCCAACGGACATTCTTACGAATTCTCTATTTGTAGCTTTAGCAATAGACTTTCCTAATGAAGTTTTACCAACACCTGGTGGGCCAACTAGACATAAAATTGGTCCTTTAATCTTTTCCATTCTTTTTTGAACAGCAAGAAACTCAACTATTCTTTCTTTAATTTTTTCTAATCCAAAATGGTCTTTATCTAAGGTATTTTGTGCCTTGGTTAAATCAATATCAACTTCACTCTTTTTATGCCACGGAAGTTCTGTCATCCAATCTAAATAATTTCTTACTACAGTTGCCTCAGCTGACATAGGGCTCATATTTTTTAATTTTTTTAATTCTTGTAAACACTTTTTTTCTATTTCTTTTGGCATTTTAGCCTTGGTAATTGCTTTATTCAGGCTTGAAGTTTCATCTTTACCGTCTTCTATTTCACCTAGCTCTTTTTGAATAGCTTTTAATTGCTCATTTAAATAATACTCACGTTGAGTTTTTTCCATTTGAGTTTTAACTCTTCCTCTAATTCTCTTTTCAACACCAATTATACTTGTTTCATTTTCCATAATTTTTATTATGGCATTTAACCTTTTTTTAACATCGTTGGTTTCAAAAATTTGTTGTTTTTCAGAAATTGAAGCTGATATATGTGATGCTATATTATCTGCAATTTGAGATGGGTCTTTTAATTGTTTAATAGTATTTATTGTTTCATTAGAAATTTTTTTATTTATAGAAGTCAGCTTCTCTAGTCTTCTTAAAGCTGTTGTTGCTAACGGAAACAAATCCTCATCTTTCGACAAAATATCATTAAAATATGTATAATCACAGTTAATAAATTTTTCGTTATCTTTGAAATCTAAAATTTTTACTCTTTTTATTCCCTCAACTAAAACCTTAACTGTACCATCTGGTAATTTTAGTAATTGTAAAATGTTACCTTCACACCCATACATAAAGACATCAGTTTTACTTGGATCGTCGATTTCGGAATTTTTTTGAGTGACAAGGATAATTTTTTTATCCTTTTTCATAACTTCGTTTAATGCAGAAATTGATTTATCCCTTCCAACAAATAATGGAATAACCATGCTTGGAAAGACCACAATATCTCTCAATGGAAGTAACGGTAGTGAGATTTTAACATCCATGACTATAATATGGATATTATATTTTATTTTGCAATAGGTTTTTGCTAGTTATTAAGGATATTAAGCCGCTGTAGTCTTATTTGACTTAGATTTACTGTCACCTTTTGCATGAACCAAAATAGGTTGAGACTGACCCTTTGCAGCACTTGCATCGATAATTACTTCATCAATATTTTCTTGGCTTGGTAAGTCGTACATTGTTTTTAACAATATATTTTCCAAGATTGATCTTAATCCTCTTGCACCTGTCTTTTTTTTGATTGCTTTTTGAGCTATCTCTTTAAGTGCATTTTCTTTGAAAATCAATTTAGCACCATCTAATTTAAATAATTCTTGATATTGTTTAGTTAGAGAGTTTTTTGGCTCTTGTAATATTTTTATTAAAGATTTTTCGTCCAGATCCTCAAGTGTTGCAATCATTGGTAGTCTTCCTATAAATTCTGGAATTAATCCAAATTTCAATAAATCCTCAGGCTCAAGTCCTTTCATCCACTCGCCAGTTTTCTTGTCTTGAGTATTTTTTACATCAGCACCAAATCCAATTGAAGTTCCTTTATCTCTTTGAGAAATTATTTTATCTAATCCAGCAAAGGCACCCCCACAAATAAATAATATATTTGTTGTATCAACTTGCAAAAATTCTTGTTGTGGATGTTTTCTACCACCTTGTGGAGGAACACTAGCAACAGTACCCTCCATAATTTTTAGTAAAGCTTGTTGTACACCTTCACCTGAAACATCTCTTGTAATTGACGGATTTTCTGATTTTCTACTAATTTTATCAACCTCATCAATATAAACAATTCCTCTTTGTGCTTTTTCTACATTATAATCAGAAGCTTGTAACAATTTTAAAATAATATTTTCGACGTCCTCACCTACATAACCAGCTTCTGTTAATGTAGTTGCGTCGGCCATAGTAAATGGTACGTCTAAAATTCTTGCAAGCGTCTGTGCTAATAAAGTTTTACCACAACCTGTAGGGCCTACTAAAAGTATGTTTGATTTTGAAAGTTCAACATTTTTACTTGTCTTGCTCTCATAATTTAATCTTTTATAGTGGTTGTGAACTGCAACAGATAAAACTTTTTTAGCGTGACCTTGTCCAATTACGTAATCGTCTAAAACGGTACAAATTTCTTTTGGTGAAGGAAGACCATCTTGGTGTTTAACAAAAGTATCTTTACTCTCTTCTTTAATGATATCCATGCACAACTCAACACACTCATCACAAATGAAAACAGTTGGTCCAGCAATTAATTTTCTAACTTCATGCTGACTCTTTCCACAGAAAGAACAATAAAGAATATTTTTATTATTTGTTGTCATAATTTTTTAAACGAATCAATTAAAATACTCTATTATAGATCTCTCCTAATAATCAAGTTTGGATTAAACTAATTCAATATATTGTGTATCAAGATCTTTTTTCTACAACTTCGTCAATAAGACCAAATGACTTTGCTACGTCAGCAGTCATGAAATTATCTCTTTCAAGAGCAGATTTTACTTCATCAACGCTCTTACCTGTATGCTTTGAATAAATTTCATTTAATCTTTTTTTCAATGATAAAACTTCATTCGCATGGATCTCAATATCGGTTGCCTGACCTTGAAAACCAGCTGAAGGTTGGTGAACCATTATTCTTGAATTTGGTAATGAAAATCTTTTTCCTTTAGTTCCAGCTGCTAATAAGAATGATCCCATCGATGCAGCTTGTCCTATACATAAAGTTGAGATATCAGGTTTTACATATTGCATAGTATCATAAATACCAAGTCCAGCTGTTACTAATCCACCAGGACTATTTATATATAAATAAATTTCTTTTTTTGGATCTTCTGCCTCTAAAAATAATAATTGGGCAGTAACAAGTGAGGCTACATTGTCGTTTATTTGCCCTGTTAAAAAAATTATTCTTTCTTTTAAAAGTCTTGAATAAATATCGTATGCTCTCTCACCCTTGCTAGATTGCTCAACAACCATTGGAACTAAGTTACTCATATGTTCAGATAATTTTGTTGTCATAATTGATTCGAATTCACTTATACAACTTGAGATTACTTTTTGCTAACTTTTTTTATTTTTTTGTTAGCTGGCTTTGATTTTGCTGTTTTTGTTGATGATTTTTTTTCATTAGCAGTTTTAACATCAGATTTTTTCTTACTTTCTTTTTTTTCATTATTATAATCGTGCATTTGGTCATTTGCTTCTTTTAAAATTTTTTCAGCTTCAGATTTTGATATCTCCTTTTTATTAGCTTTACCTTTTTCTTTAATTAAATTTAAAATTTTTTCTTCATAAACTGTTCCTCTTAAGCTAGCAACTGCAGATGGATTTTTTTGATAAAAATCCATAACCATTTTTTCTTGCCCAGGCATCATCCTAAGTTGTTTTTGTACCTCATTCTGAATTTCAACTTCACTTACTTTTATTTGATTTTTTTCTCCAAATTCATTTAAGATTAGTCCTGTCTTAATTCGAGTTTTAGCTTTGTCCTCAAAAGTTTTCTTATTTTTTTTTACTTCTTCTTCCGGCATTCCTTGTGATAGAATTTTAACTTCTTCCTCGATTAGATTTTCAGGAACTTCTTCAACTTTAATTTTTTCAATTTCTTTTAAAATCTGATTTTTTGACAATTGATCAAGTGAGTTTTTATATTCATCATTAATTTGTCTTGAAATTAAACTTTTTAGATCCTTTAAATCTTTAGCACCTAAATTTTTTGCAAAGTTGTCATCAATCTTAACTTCTTCTGGGTGTTTTACATTTAAAATTTTACAATTGAACTTAGCTTTTTTGTTTATCAATTCTTTTTCAGGAAAATTCTCAGGTAATATCGCTTCAACTATTTTTTCATCATCTTTCTTTACTCCAATTAACTGCTTATCAAATCCTTTTAGGAATAAATCTTTTCCTAAAGTTAATTGAGTATTTTTTCCCTCATTCCCTTTAAAATCTTTACCGTCAATTGTTGCTTTGTAATCTAAAGCAACTAAATCACCATCTTTTGCTTTTGTCTCAGGTTTGGTATCTTTGAAATTTGGTTGATTTTTTGCTATTTCTTTTATTCTTTTGTCAGTTTCACTATCGTCTATCTTAACTGTGTATTGATCAAATTTTATATTTTCTAATGATTTAATATCAACTTTAGGTAATTCAGTAACTGATAAAACATATTCTAACTTTTTATCTTCTCCATAAGTTTTTAAATCCAATTTAGGTTGACCAGCTGGTTTTATTTTATTTTCTTCTAAAGCTTTTGTTGAAGTATCTTTCAAAACTTTGTCTAGAACTTCTCCAAATACAGCCTTACCAAATTGTCTTTTTAAAACCTCTTTTGGAACTTTTCCTGGTCGAAAACCTTTCAGATTTACAGTCCCTTTAATCTCTTCATACTTTTCATCCATATAAGAGTTCATGGTCTCTTTATCGATTAAAATTTTCAGATCTTTTTTTAAACCTTTTTTATTTTCTATTGTGACTTTCATAATATCTTAATGGTAGGGCGAAAAGGACTCGAACCTTCACATGTTGCCATATTGGTTCCTAAGACCAACGCGTCTACCAATTCCGCCATCGCCCCACAAATTACGAGGTTTTATATATTATTGAAACTATTTGTCCAATGACAAATGCTTAAAAATTATCTATTTATAAGACTAATTTTATATTACTTTTAAAAAATGATTATTTCACCTTGCATAAGTATTTGTAAAACAGATCCTTCTACAGGGTATTGTTATGGATGTGGTAGGAGCAATGAAGATAAGCAAATATGGAAGAAAGAAGATACATCTGATGATTGGAAAAAAAACAATCTAGAATTGATTAAAAAAAGATTATCCGGCTGGCAACTTGAGAGCTTCAATGAGTCTTATGAATATAAGATAAATAATGGAATGTCTTTGTTTAAAAAAAAACAAATTAAAGAATAAAAATCTATATGAGTAAAGTAAAATTAATTAGTTTTATTTATGCTATAGGAATAATAATCGGTGCTCTCTTTCTTGAAGTCTGGGCTATAGAAACATCATTTATTAAAACTATTGGAGTTTTTATATGGACAATAGTGTTTATAATCGCGATATTTTTTGCCGATAAAAATGAAAAAGAGTAACTTTAGATCATTTCTTTTAGTAATTTCTATTTTGATATTTAGTCTTACTAAGTGCTATTCTGAAATAATTGTGTTGAGCAAGTGTGATCATAAAGAGGATGAATTTTTAAAAAATGAATACATCTTAAACCTAAATGAATTACTTATGACTAGAAATTATGTTTATAATGAAAAAACATATCAGAAGTACAGAATAACTGATCTTAGCGTTAAAAAGTCTAACACATATGTAAGAAATATTTATGAAGAAGATGGTAAAATTTTTACATTAAAACATGGCTATCCACAATTTTATACGCAAATATTATTTTATAAAGAGAAACCAGAAATATTTATGAAATCAGTTTTAAATGATATTGAGGGTATCTCAAAAATATCAACTTGTAAGAAAATAGAAAAATTTGATCAACAAAGTTAAACTTTATTTTTTTTTACATCTTTATTTTTTGTTAGAAACTTTTTTTTGAGATCAAATCTACTATTTGAAATGTTTGAACGATGTTTTGCGTATGCTTGCTTTTGTGCTTGTCTCATAGCTTTTTTTGATGACATGGTTCTTTAATTTAATATTCAATTTCTAAAGTATCAATAACTTTTAAGCTTTTATCTGATATGACAATCTCACCGGATGAAGGTGCGTAATTTAAAATTTCAGAAATCACTACATAATGTGTAACGAAAACTAAATTTTGATTTTTGTCCCAAGTGCTAATAAATTTATCAAAATCAATAACTTGCTTTTTTCTATTATTGGCAAATTTTGCACTAAAAAATGAATTTAGAAAATTCTTAGTTTTATATTCTTTAAAGGCAATAGATGCTGTTTCTTTACATCGACACCATTCACTAGAATAAACTTTTCCAATTGAAATTTTATTTTTCTTAAAAAAATTTCCAATTTTTTTTGATTGAACCCTCCCACTATCACTTAAATTTCTTTGAGTTAAACAATCGTTAATATCGAAATTATCTGGATCGCCGCCACCGGGGGCATAAGCATGTCTTATGAAAATTAACTTTCCACCCTTTTGTAATTCATTAATTAATGTTTGACTTGAATCTGCTTTAACTACAGAGCTAATAGTTATAAATATTATCAATAAAAATTTTAAAAATTTCATTAATGAATATTAAATTTAAAAAGTTAAATAAAACAATTATTAAATGCAAAAAATGTCCAAGATTAGTAAAGTTTGTAAAAAAAATTTCTACTGAAAAAAGAAAACAAAACATTGGTGAAAATTATTGGGGTAAGCCATTAACTGGTTTTGGTGAATTTAATTCTAAATTAATGATACTAGGATTGGCACCAGCTGCTCATGGAGGAACTAGAACTGGAAGAGCTTTCACTGGAGATAAATCAGGAGATTTTTTATTCAAATGTTTATATGAAACTGGTTTTGCTAATCAACCTATTTCTAAAAACTTAGATGACGGATTAAAAATTAAATCAACATATATTACAAATATTTTGAAATGTGTTCCTCCAGGTGACAAACCATTAAATGAAGAGTTAGAAAACTGTTCAATTTATTTAAATAGCGAAATTAAAAACCTAGAAAAATTAAAAATTATACTCACACTTGGAAAACTTGCTTTTGATAATTGTGTTAAATTTTATAAGAAAAATTATAAGATTAATGGAAAGTTTTTGTTCAAACATGGTAAAAAATATTATCTACCAGATGGCAAATTATTATTTAGCTCTTATCATCCAAGCCCAAGAAATGTAAATACTGGTATATTAAATCAAGAAAAAATGAAAAACATATTGATCTCAATTAAAAAATTATTGTAACCATTTTAATGATTCAATATCATTGCAAGAAATAATTTCATTGTCTTTTCTACTTTCAAAAATATTCAAAAAAGAAGTTGGTGATAGTTTTTCGTTATAAAATTTCTCAAGATTATCTTGTTTAATTTTAATTTCTTCATCACTCATATTTAAAGCCGTTAAAATCGACTTATGTAAAGATTCATAATCGTTAAAATAAATATAATCATTTTCAGATATGAGAGGTTTATGTAAATTAGCATAATTTGATATAGGAACTGTTTTCATTTTAATTCCCTCAATCAAATGATGACATAAAGGCATATCAGCACCTGGAGCTGTGAGAATGAAATTACTTTTTGAAATCAACTCTAAATGTTGTGTATTACTAAGGTTAGTTTTTGATTTTTTAATTAAACCATCGTTTACTGACAAAATTATGGGTGTTTTTGAATGATCTACTTTATTTAAATCTTTATAAGATTTTAGAAAAAATATTTTGTCATTAAAGTTTTTAATAATAAATTCAATTATCTCAATTCTATTCAATAGCTTAACTTTATCTTCCGTAAACCACGTAAATTTACCATAAACTTCATTGTTAGTTGATCCAGAAAAGAAGATTTTAATTGGTTTTAAATTTAATTTAAATTTTTCTAAATCTTCATAATTAGAATTGTAAATTTTTGGATACATATAATATGGTAAATATAATTTTTCCTCTTTATATTTATTAAAATAATTTGTATTAAAATTTAATCCATCCTGCTTTTGACTATTTAAATTAAATTTAATTTTATTTGATTTTTTAACAAAAAAATTTGGTGTTGAATTCAATACAAAATTCTTAATACCTACTTTTTTTACAAAATCCAAAATTGATAACGAAATATTATAAGAAAAATTATATTTAGATTTCAAGCTTTTAAATAAAAAATTTATAAATCTGTTGTCTTTATTTTTATAGTTTCCAATATCTATATAATTTTTTTTTTTAGTATGAAAAAAACAATTTATTATTACAAATATAAATAACCAGCCTTTTTTCAGAATTAATTCAAGACTTATTAAAAGTGACTTAAATTTTGAATATTTTTTAGTTCTTGGATTTTCTAGATCATGTGCCATTTAAAAAATTCCATATTATATTTTTATTTCATTTTTTACATATGGCATAAAATTTTCTATTATTTCATCTGGTATTTTTTCTGGTTTTCCCTCACTATTTACAAAAACCAAATGTATTTCTGCTTCAGTTATCAATTCTTTATCGTGCATGATTAACTGTTTCATTATTAAAGATGTTTTTTTTAAAGATATTATGTGAGATACAATATTTAATTCATCCTCTAAATGAGCGGATTTTTTATATTCAATATTGCAGGATTTAACAATTATCAGAGCTCCAAATTTATTTTTTATTTGTGTATTGCTCAAACCTATCTTTGATAAAGCTTCTGTTCTTGCTCTCTCAATAAATTTTAGATAATTCGCATAATAAACAACTCCCCCAGCATCTGTATCCTCATAATAAACCTTAACTTGGTGATGAAAATTTTTATGCATTAGAAATAATATCAAAAAAAAGAGAATTTAACACAAACTAAGATATAAGATTATTATGAAAGTTTATATTATCTGGTTAATTGGAGTGATTTTATGGAACTTTGGGTTTCCAAATGCAATACCAATCGCAGATGTTATCGCAGCAATTTTATTGTCATTTTTGAGTATTGGATTAAAAAAGTATTTAAAATGGTAATTAATCTGCTGAAAAATAAATATTCTGAAAATAAGAAATTGATTTCATTTTTGAATTGTCAGTATCAGCCATTATAGCTAGACCATCTAATTCATTCACATCTAAATTATGAAATCTTTTAAAATCCTCTTTAACATTTGCTTTTACTGTAACCCATTCATCAAAGTTATTTTTAGTTGAAGCTAGCACATTATCTATGGATTTTTTAGTATAAGGACTTGGTCTGTTTTTACCAACCTCATCGTTACTAGAAAAAACATAATTAATTGCTCTATTTGATAAAGGTGTAGCTCCAGTTTTTTTAATTGCAAATACTCTAGCTGCATAATCATGGCCTTTTTTAGTGTTTTCTTTAATTCCTCTTAGATCTTTTTCTATTTTCCAAGTAATATTAATATAAGGTGTTTTATTTAGATCAATTTTTATCTCTTTACCAAGGCCAGAGGCAGCATTATCTGCGATAGCTATTAAAAAATTACCATTCTCATTTGAGCCAACTGAATAATTTGTTTTATTATCTGCTCCTCTTACTTTACGAATTTCTAACTCTGAAAGCTCTTTTTCAGTAAACTCAAAAATTATTATATTCTCAGCAGCTACAGAACTAAATAAAAATAAAAATATAAAAATTGTTTTGAAAACTTTTAACATTCAGTTCTTATAGATAAATTATTTTTAAATTCAACGATCTATAAAATTTTTGAATTGTAAATTCAATAAGTAGATCTACCACCACTTATGTCAAAAACAGCAGCAGTCGAAAAAGTATTCTCTTGTGAGGAAAGCCAACAAACTAATGAAGTAAACTCATGTATTTCAAGAAATCGACCTCTTGGAACTTTAGAAAGCATTCTTTTTACATGTTCTTTGCTCATTTGATCTAAAATTCTTGTTTTTGCACCTGCTGGTGTCACAGCGTTAACAGCAATATCTTTATCAGCTAACTCTTTGCCAAGCGCCTTAGTGAGACCAATAGCACCAGCCTTTCCAGAACTATAAGCACTAGCATTTGCATTTCCGTCCTTACCTGCGACTGATGCGACATTTACTATTCTACCATAATTGTTCTTAATCATATTTGGGACAATTGCCCTGCAACAATTAAATGTACCCATTAAATTAATTTGTACTATTTTATTCCACATTTCTACATCATACTTCCAGAGAGGATCTGTAGGACCAGTAATTCCTGCATTGTTAATTAAAATATCAATTTTATTTTTACTTGTTATTTCACCAACAAATTTTTCGACCTCAGTATAATTTGAAACATCAACTAAATGATAATTTAAATTCGGATTGTTAATCTCATCTATTGTTTTTTTTAAAAGATTTTCATCTATATCCCAAATAAAAACATTACATCCAGACTCTAGAAATCTTTTAGCAATATCTAATCCAAAACCTTGGGCTCCCCCAGTTATAATGGCTGTTTGATTTTTAAAATCAAATTTGTGCATATGGATTATTTTTTAGCTAACAAATAATACGTTAACCAAGAAGTAAATGCACCTATAATCCATGCATATGATTGTAGAAACATTAAATTTGTATTCCATATTGTTGAGGCAGAAAAAATAAAACCTAATAAGATCGAGTAAGAACCCTTAATGTGCCAGCCTTTTGAATAATAATAAGCGCTTTGAGTTTCTATTGAATACAAATCTTTATTACTTAAATTTTCATTTTTAATTAAATAGTAATCAGCAATAATAACACCAAATACTGGTCCGAAAAAGCAACTGAATGTATCTACAAAAGATAAAATACCAATTTGACTTAAAACTGTTAGCCAAAAAACTCCAACAATAAATCCTAAAAAGGAAATTATATAACTTGAACTTTTTAAATTTAATTTATTTGGTAGAAAATTAATAAGTGAATATTGGGATGGTATGTAATTTGCTACTAAATTTGTTGATGCCGACGCGATTATTATAAAAAACAGAACAACTATTGTAATTTGTAAATTATCAAATTTACCAATTATATCTGTTGGATTTGTAAAAATTCTATCCAAATCTTGAAATTTTTGATTTAAAAAAACATCAGAACCAATAACTATAGCGACAGAAAAGAATGAAAATATTATTAAGTTTAAAATTAAACTTAAATTTCCTTTATTTAGGTCTTTCTCATTGTTCACATATCTTGAAAAATCTCCAAAACTTACAATTATAATTGAAAAGTAGGCAAAAATTGTCCCTGTAACTGTAATTAAAGGTAAAATATTATTTTCGTTTACAAAATTCTCTAAATTTAAAATATTTGAAAATGCTTGAGTGGTAGTTTTAACATCACTTAGAAAGAGAGTGAAAAAGAATATTATCATTCCTGCATAGACTATTATTGCTGAATAATTGATTAGTTTTTTATTATGTTGAATTCCAATAGAAAAAAGCATTGTTTGAAAAACGATTACTACTAAAATTGAAATCCAATCAATTATATTTAATCCCAATAGAAAAATTAAGAAAATTTCTTGTTCAAGCAAAGTGTTATCTATTGAAAAGATAAATATTCTAATCAGGTAAACTACCAACTTAGATAAGAAATATGTTTGAATACCAAAAAGAAAAATTCCAACCAAACTTCTTAATAATCCAAAAAATTTTGCTCCATTAAAACCTAAAGAAGATCTTAAAAGAACCGCAAATGGCAATCCAAATTTTTGAGAGGGTTTTCCTATTAAATTACAAAAAATATAAACTAAGAAAGAACCTAAAATTGATCCAAAAAATACAACAAAAGTATTAAGGTTATATATTAAATATAGAGAAGTGATTAAAGAAAAACCAATTAAACTTTGTATATTTACTCCCCAAAAACAAAAAAGATCTTTCCAATTCCAAGTTTTATAATTTGGATTAACAGTAACAAGGTCCCAGTTAGAGAGAGAATATTTAACTTTTGGACGACTCACTAGTTTATTTTAAACTAATAAAATCTACTGTCCATATAAGAGAGACGGCAACCACAAAGCAATTTGAGGAAAAATAATAATTAAAATTAGACCAAAAACTTGAAGAACCATAAATTGCATCATTCCGTAATAAATATCCTTTAAATCCCACTCAGGTACAACACCTTTTAAAAAATAAGCTGAGAGAGCCACAGGTGGGGAGAGCCAGGCGGTTTGTAAATTTACTGCAACCAAAATTGCAAACCAAGTTAAATTAAATCCTAAAGCCTCAACTAAAGGTAAAATAATAGGTACTATTATCATTACAATTGGCACCCATTCTAAAGGCCATCCTAATAAAAAAATCATTACCATTATCATTGCTAAAATTAAGTATTTGTTCATTTCTAGACCTAAAAGAAACTCAGTTAATAACGTTGGAGTACCTAATCTTGCAAAAACTGCTCCAAAAAAGTTTGAGGCAGCAACCAAAACCATTATCAAAGCTGTAATTTCTAAAGTTTTGACTAAAGCTTCTTGTAATTTTGATAAAGTTAATTTCTTATAAGCTAATGAGAGCAGTAACGCTCCCATTGCACCACAACCTGCAGCTTCTGTAGGTGTTGCAAATCCAAATAAAATACTTCCTAATGCTGCAAAAACCAATGCTGCAGGTGGAACTAGACCAAGGAAAAATTCAACCCAAACTTCTTTCATACTTGCAGCTCGCATTTCCTCTGGAAGCACTGGCCCTAACTTTGGATTTATCATGCACCTAATTGTTGTGTAACCTGCATATAAACCTGCAAGAAGAATTCCTGGTATTATCGCTGCAGCAAATAAATCTATTACTGGAATTTCCATAATTGGCCCCATAACAACAAGCATAATACTAGGTGGAATTAATATCCCCAAAGTACCTCCGGCAGTAATAGTTCCTGCCGCCAATCTGACGTTGTAGCCAGACCTGTTCATTGACTTAGCTGCCATAATTCCTAAAATTGTAACTGAGGCTCCAACGATACCTGTTGCAGCAGCAAAAATTACAGAAACAAATAAAACCGCATAGTATAATGAACCTTTTACTTTTGCTAACATCATTTGGAATGAAGAAAATAATCTCTCCATTAAACCTGCTTGCTCCATCATTATCCCCATAAAAACAAAGAGTGGAACGGCGGCGAGTGTTTGTTCGGTCATAACCATGGAAAACTGCAAGGTCATTAGATAAAAAACAAGTTTCCCAAAACCTAAATAACCAAAAACAAAACCTAAAAAAATTAATGTAAATGAAATAGGAAAACCAACAAAGATTGCAAAAAGCATTACCCCAACAAGAATAAAACCTAAAATAGCTGGGTCTATAAGTTCAGCAATCATTTTTCCTCTCCAGGCCATTCACCTTTGGTAGCAGCCCAGTAACTTTTAAATAATTCTGAAATTCCTTGAATTAATAAAAAAACAATTCCAATTAATAAACAAGATTTGATAGGCCACATGTAAGGCATCCACGTTGTATCCATTCCTTTCTCACCTCTTTGAATAGACTCCCCAACAAATCCAATTGTCATATAAAGGAAAACTAACAATCCTGGAAAATAAAATAAAAGATATAACCAAAAATCAATCTTGCCTTGATTTTTTGGTTTAAAATTTCTGTATAAAAAGTCAGCTCTTATATGAACTCCTTTAGAAAGAGCATATGCAGCACCTAACATAAACAATGCTCCATACAAAAATCGACTTATATCGTACGCCCAAATTGTAGGGGCTAAAAACAATTTTCTTGCAAGCACTTCATAAGTCATTGCAAAAATTAGTGGCATTAAAATCCAACAAACAACATTCCCCACCCATTTACTGAATTTATCAATGTTAATTATGGAACTAGCCATCCATGATGGCATATCTTCTGGCATTTTTCCTGAACCACCTCGCCTTTCGGCAATCATTTCATCAGATATATCTAACTTAGTTGGTTCGTCTGCCATATAAATTCTGTTAAAAAAATTAGAGCGGACAATTGAGTCCGCTCTAATTATATAATTAAAGTTTGATTACTGATTACTTTAATGTTGCTGCGTGAGCCATTCCTAGCTTCGCATTAGACATTTGAGCACCACTCCAATAAGGAACTGCTATATCAGCAAACTCTTTCATTGAGTCATATACCTCTTTAAAGAATGCGTTTTGCTCAGCATTTTTGTTTAAAGAAGCTAAAGCAGCTGCCATATATTCAGTGAAATAATCTGAAGGTGTATCTTCTAAAATTACTCCATGTTGAGTAGTTAACTCTCTTAAAGCTTTTCCATTTTCATAGATTCTGTAACTTAAAGATTTTGCTAATGATGCATTAGCAGCTACTTCAAGAGACTTCTTCTCATGATCAGACATAGCATTGTAAGTTTTTCCAGTAATATAAAAGTCAGCATTTACGACTACTTGGTGTAAACCTTGTAAGTAGTAATGCTTTAATACTTTTTGGAAACCAAATGTCAAATCTGGTTTTGGACAACACCATTCAGCAGCATCAATTGTACCTGCTTCTAAAGCTGGTAAAATGTCTCCACCACCCATCGCTACAGATGCGATACCGATATCTTTATATGTTTGTCCTGGAATTCCTGGAGGAGTTCTGAATTTATATTTTCTAAAGTCAGCCATGTCTTTAATTGGTTTTGGAAACCAACCTAAAGCTTCTGGTCCAACTGGTTGAATCATAAATCCTTTAATATCTCTTCCCATCTCTTTCCATAGTCTGTCATATAGCTCTTTTCCTCCACCATATTGAAACCATGATAAAAATGCGATGTTGTCAATACCTACACCACCACCAGCTACTGGCGAACCAAATAACATAGCTGCAGGGTGATCGCCTGACCAATAGTGAGTCCATGCGAAACCACAATCGATTAGACCTTTATCAACTGCATCTAAAGTTTCTTTTACACCAACAACAGCTCCTGCAGGTAAAATTTCAAACTTTAGAGATCCAGCTGTTAAAGTTGTAACAGTGTCAGTAAAGTCCTTTAACATCTTCACTTCATCAGCTTTAGTGTTAAGAACCGTCTGACATTTTAGTGTTTTTGCAGCATTAGCATTTGAAATAAATCCAAACACCATTGCAACTGCAAATAACATTGAAATGATTTTTTT
Source organism: uncultured Pelagibacteraceae bacterium (assembly GCA_902601785.1). Taxonomy (GTDB): domain Bacteria; phylum Pseudomonadota; class Alphaproteobacteria; order Pelagibacterales; family Pelagibacteraceae; genus Pelagibacter. The sequence goes on from CACKOH010000001.1 coordinate 111,905, forward strand.
CATTTTTTTCCCTCTCTTTATTTTTAAAAATTAAAGCTTCTCTTATATTGAAATTCAAAACAAGCACTAAAATTGACATATTGTTAAATTTTTCACAGATTTATTAGAAAAAAAAATTTTTTTACTTATAAAGGATATAATTTATGAATAATTATGATTTTATAATACTTGGGGCAGGATCTGCAGGTTGTGTACTTGCAAATAGATTATCAGAAAATCCAAGTCATAAAGTTCTGCTTTTAGAGGCAGGTGGAAAAGATAACTATCCATGGATACATATACCTGTAGGCTATTTTAAAACTATGCATAACCCAAAAACAGATTGGTGTTACAGAACTGAGCCTGATGAGAGCATGAATAACATATCTATAAGATATCCTAGAGGTAAAACTTTAGGTGGAAGTTCATCAATAAATGGGTTGCTATATATTAGAGGTCAAAATAGAGATTATGATGTTTGGAGGCAGTTAGGGAATACTGGTTGGGGGTGGGATGATGTATTACCTTATTTTATAAAAGCTGAAGATCAAGAAAGAGGTAAAAATGAATTTCACGGTGTTAATGGACCTTTGGCAGTTTCTGATCAAAGAATTCATTTACCACTTTTAGATGAATTTCAAAATGCAGCTGAAGAGTTTGGAATACCTAAAACTAAAGATTTTAACACTGGCGACAATCTTGGATGTGGATATTTTCAAGTAACAGAGAAAGATGGTTTTAGATGTAGCACGTCTGTGGGGTATTTAAATCCAATAAAAAATAGAAAAAATTTAGAAATTATTACTCATGCACATGTAAAAAAAATAATCTTTGAAAATAAAATAGCCAAAGGAGTTGAATTTTGGCAAGGAGACGAATTAAAAAAAGTAGAAGTTAATAGAGAAATAATATTATCTTCAGGTGCCATTGGTTCACCACAAATTTTACAAGTATCAGGAATTGGAAGCACAGAAAAATTGAAAAACCTAGGAATAGAAATGGTTCACAATTTAAATGGTGTTGGTGAGAACTTGCATGATCATTTAATGTTGAGACCTATTTATAAAATTAATGGTCTTAAATCATTAAATAAAAAAATTAATAGTTTGTTTGGAAATTTAATGATTGGATTAGAATATATATTTAAAAGAACTGGTCCAATGACTATGGGTGCAAGTCAACTTTGTATGTTTGCTAAAAGTGACTCTTCATTAGAGTTACCAGATTTACAATGGCACGTTCAGCCTATGAGTATGGATACATTAGGCGCAACTAAAAATCATGACTTTCATGCTTTTACTCCAACTGTGTCTAACATAAAACCTACTAGCAGAGGTCATGTGAGTATCGTTGATAAAGATTCAAGAACTTATGCTAAAATAAAACAAAACTACCTATCTACTGACAATGATAGGATGATTGCAGCTAAAGGTCTGAAATTAACCAGAAAAATAATAATGGAGTCTGAAACTTTTAAAAAGTATTCACCTGAAGAATATAGACCAGGAATAAATATTAATGACGATGAAGAATTAGTAAAAGAAGCTTCAAACTATGCTCAGACAATTTTTCATCCTGTTGGAACTTGTAAAATGGGTCAGGATGATATGTCTGTGGTTGATGAAAAACTAAAGGTTAGAGGAGTAAGTAATTTAAGAGTAATTGATGCATCCATAATGCCAAATATTACATCAGGTAACACTAATGCTCCTACAATAATGATTGCAGAAAAAGGTGCAGACATGATACTTAATCATTAATGTTTGCTGAATTCTTTTCTCCTGAACAATTAGCAATTTTAACACAAATAATTTTTATTGATTTAGTATTGGCTGGTGATAACGCAATTATAATTGGAATGGTTGCATCCAAATTTCCACCCGAACAGAGAAAAAAAGTTATTTTTTGGGGTATAGGAGGTGCCGTAATACTCAGAATAATATTAACACTTCTTACTGCTTACCTTTTGCAGATTACTGGTTTGAGACTTATTGGAGGTCTTTTATTACTTTATATTGTTTACAAACTTTATGTTGACGTAATTAAGGGATCTGAAAAAGAGGATGATATCAAAGTGGATAACTCTAGTTTCATAAAAGCAATTTGGACTGTGCTTTTGGCTGATTTCACAATGAGTTTAGATAATGTTTTGGGTGTCGCTGGTGCTGCTGGTGAACATTATGGACTTCTTATATTTGGTTTAATTCTATCCATAATATTAATGGCTACAGCTGCTACATTAATATCTGGATGGATTAAAAAATACAAATGGATAGCTTGGCTTGGATTATTAGCAATTTTGGTTGTTGCAGTTGAGTTGATTTATACAGATATTAAAATATTGTTCTTATAATGTATCTTCAAAAAATAAATCTCAAAAAAAAGTATGCTTTAGTAACTGGTGCTGGAAAAGGACTTGGAAGAGCCTGCTCTATTGCATTAGCAGAGGCAGGGGCGACAGTAATTGCGTTGAGTAGAACTCAATCTGATTTAAATCAATTAGAAAAAGACATTAAAAAAGTCAAAGGTAAAGTCATTAAAATTCAATGTGATGTGATGAATTATCAAGATTTAAGAGAAAAATTAAATAAAATAAAAATTATTGATATTTTGGTTAATAACGCTGGAACAAATATTCCAGAACCTTTTGAAAAAATAAAACAATCAAGCATGAACTATTTAGTAGATTTAAACCTGAAAGCTGCATTTAATGTTGCTCAATTAGTAGTAAAAAAGATGTTAAAGAATAAAAAAAGAACCGGGTCGATTATCAATATGTCTTCTCAGCTTGGACACGTAGGAATGATTGGAAGAAATGTTTACAATATGACTAAATTTGGCATTGAAGGTTTGACAAAAGGAATGGGTGTTGAATTAGCAAAAAAAAATATAAGAGTTAACTCTGTAGCTCCAACATTTGTTGAAACACCAATGGTAAAGAGATTTTTTAAAAATAGTAAGTTTAAAAAACTGGTTTTAGGAAAGATTCCAATTGGAAAAGTTGCATCAGAGAGTGATATTGCCACGACAGTTTGCTTTTTAGCTTCTTCAGCTTCCTCAATGATAACTGGAACCTCAATTATAATAGATGGTGGATGGACAGCTCAATAATTTATAGAATTATTTTAATTTTATTATTATTAATATCCCCATCATATTCAATTGAATTTAAAGGAAAATTTTTACAAGGACATTTTATACTTGGTACAACGGAACCTAATGCACAGATTTTTGTTGGAAAAAAAAAGGTTAAAGTTTCAAAAGATGGAGATTTTGTTTTTGGAATTGATAGAGATCAAAAATATGATCTTATTTTTACTAAAATTCTTAATGGGAAAAAAATAATAATTGCTAAAAAAGTTCTAAAAAGAAAATATAACATTCAAAGAATTGATGGGCTTGCAGAAAGTAAAGTTACTCCACCCGAGTCTGTTTATAAAAGAATTAAAAAAGAAAATAATTCTATAGGTGAAGCACGGGCAATAAATTCAAATCTACAATACTTTAAAGAAAAATTTATTATGCCAGTTGAGGGAATTATAAGTGGTGTTTATGGAAGCCAGAGAATTTTGAATGGAAAACCTCGATGGCCACACTATGGAATTGATATTGCTGCTAAACAAGGAACGGTAATAAAAGCATCAGGATCTGGGACTGTCACTATGGCAGAAGACGATTTATATTATACAGGTGGAACTGTTATAATGGATCACGGCCATGGTATTTCTACTATATACTCACATCTTGAAAATGTTTTAGTCTCATTAGGTGATCAAATAAATCAAGGAGATATAATTGGAACAGTTGGTTCTACTGGAAGATCAACTGGTCCACATCTAGATTTTAGAATTAATTGGTTTCAAACAAGACTTGATCCAATGTCTGTATTGAATTAGAAAATTATTAGCTAAATTTTTAAATGAAAGACTACATAAAAATCTTTTTAATTATTTTTATATTAGATTTATTAATGACAAATTTTTTTCTCAAAAAGACAGGTTTTTGGGAAAATGAAAAATGGAAAAATAAATATCATAGAATTAAATCTGACATTTATCACCATGATTTAATGCCAAATATTGAGGCTTACGAAACCTGGGGAGGCAAACTTAAACGAAAGATAGTTACTAATTCTCTGGGATTTAGAGATATTGTTAAAAATAAAATATCTAAAAAAAGTAACAAAACAAGAATTCTTTTAATTGGAGACTCCTTTATAGAGGGTTCTGGATATGACTATGAGTTTACTTTTGCTGGTTTATTGTCAAATGAGCTTGGGAAAAATTATGAAGTACTTAATAGTGCGGTAGAGTCCTACTCTCCAAGTATTTATTTTAAAAAAACAGAACATTACTTAAACGAAGGATATACATTTGACAAAGCTCTAATTTTTCTTGATTTATCAGATATTTATGACGAGCTATTTATAAAATTTGATAATAATAAAAATATAATAGCTGAAGTCCCTAAAACTGAACAAACACTAAAAAGAAAAATAAAAAATAAAGTTTATGCGTTAGGTCACTTCCTTCGAGATAACTCAATAACATTTAGATTCTTATATCTTCTTTCAGATAAAACAGAAGAAGTTAAGAATTACTTTAAACTTAAATTCAAAGCATCTAAATCTTTAGAAAAAAGTTTTTTTAAAACCTCAAGAGACGATGCTATTTACTATCGAATGACACATATAGATAGAGGTTTTTGGACGTATAGCAATGAAAAGTATTTAGAGGTCAAACAAGGACTTGATCAAAGTAGTTTATATTTAAAAAAATTGTTCAATCTTTTAGATAAAAAACAAATAGACTCATATTTAATTATATATCCTTGGCCTGCACAAATTGAGTATGGTGACAGTAGGCATGAACCTTACTGGAAAAATTTTAGTGAAATAAATAACATTAATTTAGTTAATCTTTATGATATTTTTGAAAACAAAAATAAAAGGCAATTAATTTTTGAAAATTTTATTTATGGTGATATTCATTGGAACAAGAAGGGTAATTTAAAAGTTTTTAATGAAATAATAAATAGAATAAGATTTTAAATTTAATCTAACTCAAACTGTTTTGTATAGTCTTTTTTAAGATTTGGATCTTGTTTTGACTTATCTAATACACAATTACCAATTATCAAATAATCTAATTCCGTTCCCATAAAACAATTAAATGCATCAACTGGGGTATTTACAATTGGTTCTCCTCTTACATTAAATGAAGTATTTACAATTACAGGGCAGCCAGTTTTTTTTTTAAATTTTTGAATTAAATCATAATAGTATCTATTTGTATCTTTAGTCACTGTTTGCACTCTAGCAGAGTAATCAACATGAGTTACTGCTGGAATATCAGATCTTTTAATGTTTAATTTATCTATACCAAAAAGTTTTTTTTGGTCATTTGTCATTTCAATTTTTTTTTCTTTTTTTATTTCAGCGACCATTAACATGTAAGGACTTTCGGTCTTAATATCAAACCAATCCATCAAATTTTCTTTTAAAATTGAAGGTGCAAACGGCCTAAAACTTTCTCTATACTTTACTTTTAAATTAAGATTTTTTTGCATTTTTTCAGATCTTGGATCTCCTAAAATCGACCTAGCACCTAGTGCTCTTGGACCAAATTCCATTCTTCCTTGAAACCAGCCTATCGCTTTTTCATTTGATAAAAATTCTGATGTTTTATCAATTAATTCTTCATAATCTAAAACATCAAATTTTGCACCAACGGATAAAAGTTCATTTTCAATTTCTTGTTGATTAAATTCTGTACCTAAATATGATCCTTTCATACTATCTTTGTTATTAATTTTTCTTTCGTTACCTTGATCTAAATGCCAAAGGGCTAAGGCAGCTCCAAGTGACCCACCTGCATCGCCAGCAGCAGGTTGTATCCAAATATTATCAAAAATTTTTTCTTTCAGTATTTTTCCATTTGCAACACAATTTAAGGCTACACCTCCTGCCATACATAAATTGTTAATTTTGTATTCTTCTCTAATTGATTTTGATAATTTAATCATTATTTCTTCAGTAACTTTTTGAATTGAAGCAGCAATGTCCATATGAAATTGAGATATTTTTTCTTTATTTGGGTTTCTAGGCTCATGTCCAAACAAAACGTGAAAATTATTGTTAGTCATAGTTAGACCAGTTGCATAATTAAAATATTTTTGATCTAATCTAAATGTTCCATCTTCTTTTATATCTACTAATGTTTTAATTTTGTCTTCAAAAATTGGATTTCCATAAGGAGCCAAACCCATAAGTTTATATTCTCCACTATTAACTTTAAAACCAGAATAGTAAGTAAAAGCTGAATAAAGAAGACCAAGAGAATGTGGAAAGTGAATTTCTTTTTTAACTTCTAATTGATTTCCTTTTCCAACAGCGACTGTCGTTGTTGCCCATTCACCAACACCATCCGCAGTTAATACAACTGCTTCTTCAAAAGGAGAAGGAAAGAAAGCACTTGATGCATGACTTAAATGGTGATCTGAAAAAAAAATATTTTTATCAGAATTATAATTTTCATCATGCTCCTTAAGTTTGGTAAATAATAAATTTTTTTGAAATAATTTGTCTTTAATCCAGATAGGCATAGCCTTACTAAAAGAAACAAATCCTTTAGGTGCAAAGGCAACATATGTTTCTAATAATCTTTCAAACTTTAAAAAAGGTTTTTCAAAAAAGACTATTTGGTCTACCTCACTTAATTTCAAATTAGAATACTTTAACACAAAATTAATTGCATTTTTTGGATATCCAGGATCATGTTTTTTTCTTGTAAATCTCTCTTCTTGTGCGGCAGCAATTATTTCTCCATCAACTAATATACAAGCTGCGCTATCGTGGTAAAATGCTGATATACCTAAAATTGATTTCACTTTAAAATATTGTATATATGAATGGTGCTACAGCTGATCCCTGACTTAATATTATCAATCCACCAAATAAAACTAGCACAATGATTATTGGTAAAAGCCAGTATTTTTTTCTAACTTTTAAAAATTCCCAAAATTCTTTAATAAAATCCATTTTAAAACTGATTTTTCATTTTACTTTTTGGTTCATTTTTTTCAATCCAGTAAGATTTATTCTTATTAAGCTTTAAGCTTAACAAATCTTTGTTGAATAATCTCATTAATAAACCAATTGGAGTAACAACAACAAAAAATATTAATCCCATTATTAGTGGAGATATAATTTTTCCAAGTAAAATGCCAAATTTAAACCAAATTTTATTAAGTGGTAAAAGAATTTTTGAATTAAGTAATCCTAAAATTAAAAAAACAATTGAGATTATTAGTGACCATATTCTAACATGATCATTATTTAAAAGTGGATAAGTACCAATTAATAAAAATACTATAAAAAAAACTATGCCAAAACTTCTATTAGAGCTTATTTTAATTTCATCCATTTAATGGTTTTTGTGGCTTCATGTCAGATTTATTTATTCCAGCAATTCTTACTGGTTTTTTCATTGCATCTCTTCTGAATGGCTCACCAAGCTCTTGGTTTAATATTACCTCTATAAATGTTGTAATCCCTTTTTTTTGATCTTCACAAGATTTTTTAATGGCGATTGTCGTTTCTTCCATTGTTTTAACAGTAACCCCTTTTAAACCACAAGCATCAGCAACTTTTGCATAACTAAGTTCTGGATCAAGTTCAGTACCAATAAAATTATCATCAAACCATAAAATAGAATTTCGTTTTTCTGCTCCCCATTGATAGTTCCTAAATATAACCATTGTTATTGATGGCCATTCTTTTCTAGCACATGAACTCATTTCATTCATACTAATACCAAATGCTCCATCACCCGCAAAACCAATTACTGGAGTGTCTGGGCAGCCAATTTTTGCACCTAAAATTGAGGGAAAACCATATCCACATGGTCCAAATAATCCTGGAGCTAAATACTTTCTTCCTTTTTCGAATGTTGGATAGGCATTTCCAATTGCACAATTGTTTCCTATATCACTTGAGATGATTACATCATCAGGCATACCTGCTTGTATTGCTCTCCATGCTTGTCTTGGAGACATTCTATCTGAGTCTCTTTCTCTTGCTTCTTTATTCCATACAGTTCCCTCATCATCGTCTTCATGATCTAAACTTGATAATTTTTGTAACCATGCAGATTTAGTTTGATGAATTATGTCTTTTCTCTTTTGTCTATCTTTATCGCCAGCTGTTGGAGCAAGTTTAGCAAGTAATTGTTGAGATACTAGTTTTGCATCTCCACAAATTCCAACTGTAACCTTTTTTGTTAAACCAATACGATCTGAATTCATGTCTACTTGAATAATGCTAGCATCCTTTGGCCAATAATCCATTCCATAGCCTGGTAAAGTTGAAAATGGATTTAGCCTTGTTCCTAATGCTAAAACAACATCAGCTTGCTTAATTAATTCCATCCCAGCCTGTGAACCATTATAGCCTAAAGGCCCCGCTGCTAAAGGATGGCTTCCTGGGAAACTATCATTATGCTGGTAACCTGAACAAACTGGAGCATCTAATTTTTCTGCAAGTTTTTTACAATCTTCAATAGCACCTCCAATAACAACACCTGCTCCAGATAAAATTACTGGAAATTTTGCATTAGATAATAAGTCTGCAGCTTTTTTAATAGCGTCCACACCACCAGCTTGTCTTTCTAATCTTACAATTGGAGGAAGGTCAATATCAATAACCTGAGTCCAATAATCTCTCGGTACATTGATTTGAGCTGGAGCTGATCCTCGTATAGCTTTTTCTATAACTCTATTTAATACTTCAGCCATTCTAGATGGATCTCTAACTTCCTCTTGATAACAGACCATGTCTTTGAATAAATTCATTTGTTCAACTTCTTGGAAACCACCTTGTCCCATAGTTTTGTTAGCAGCTTGGGGGGTAACTAATAAAAGCGGTGTATGATTCCAATAAGCAGTTTTAATTGGTGTTACCAATCCTGTAATTCCAGGACCATTCTGAGCAATGACCATAGACATTTTTCCTGTAGCTCTTGTGTAACCGTCTGCAATTAGTCCACCATTAGTTTCATGAGCAACATCCCAGAATGTGATACCAGCATCTGGAAAAATATCTGAAATGGGCATAAAAGCTGAGCCAATAATTCCAAAGGCGTGTTCAATTCCGTGCATTTGTAAAACCTTTACAAAAGCTTCTTCTGTTGTCATTTTTGTCATAAAACTAAAACCTCTATAATGTGTAAATTTAATGCTTTTAAAATTCGTTTGTTAATTTTAGCGATTAATATATAAGATTTCAGAAAATTCAAACAAACAAATCGACACTATTTATGGCTACAGATATTATTATTCATGACAAAAAAGACAATGTGGGCGTAGTAGTAATAGAAAAAATCACTCCAAAACAAGATTGTTCTTGTTGGATAATGGAGGATGATAGCACAGTAAATATACAATCATTAGATGAAATACCTCTAGGTCACAAAATTGCTATGACTGATCTTAAAGAGGGTGATACAATTTTAAAATATGGTCACGATATTGGTAAAGTTGTAAAATCAACAAAAAAAGGTGAGCATGTACATGTTCATAATGTAAAAACTAAGAAATGGTAAATTAATGGAAATTCCAAAAAGTTTTTTAGGTTATAAAAGAGAGAATGGCAGAGCAGGTACAAGAAACCATGTAATTATTCTTCCTGTTGATGATATTTCAAATGCATGTGCTGAAGCAGTAGCTAATAATATTAAAGGGACAGTTGCACTTCCACATTCCTATGGAAGACTTCAGTTTGGTGCAGATTTAGAACTTCATTTTAGAACAATGATTGGGACTGGTTGTAATCCAAATGTTGCAGCTGTAATTGTTATTGGGATTGAACCTAAATGGACTAAAAAAATTGTTGATGGAATTGCAAAAACTGGAAAGCCAGTTGAAGGTTTTCACATTGAAAGAACAGGTGATATCGGAACTACAATGAAAGCCTCAAAGAAAGCCCAAGAATTTGTGATGTGGGCATCTGAGAAACAAAGAGAAGAATGTCCTCTTAGTGATCTGTGGATATCTGTTAAATGTGGGGAGTCTGATACTACATCTGGTTTAGCTTCAAACCCAACAGTTGGAAATTTAATGGATAAATTAGAACCTTTAGGTGTTCATTTGTGCTTTGGAGAGACTTCAGAACTAACAGGAGCTGAAAAAGTTTGCGCAACAAGAGGAACAACCAAAGAAGCTTCAGATAAATTTATGAAAACTTGGAATGCATATAATGATTTTATTTTAAAAGAAGCTACAGATGATCTATCTGAAAGTCAGCCTACAGCTGGAAACATTGCAGGTGGATTAACTACTATTGAAGAAAAAGCATTTGGAAACTTTCAAAAAATTGGAAATTGTAAATTTATTGATGTTCTTGAACCAGCAGAAGAACCAACTAAAGGAAAAGGTTTATATTTTATGGATACGTCTTCAGCTGCAGCTGAATGTGTAACTCTTCAAGCAGCAGCAGGTTTTAATATTCATTTATTCCCAACAGGTCAAGGGAACATTGTTGGAAATCCAATTGAACCCGTCATTAAACTAACTGCTAATCCTTTAACAGTTAAAAGTATGGGTGAACATATTGATTGTGATGTTTCAAAAATACTTACAAGAGAAATGAATTTATCACAAGGCGGTGATGAATTAATTAAAACCACTTTAAGAGTAGCTAACGGCCGTTTAACTTGTGCAGAAGCTTTAGGTCATAAAGAGTTTGTCATGACTAAACTTTATAGAAGTGCCTAATTATAAAAAGTACTTGGTATTAATACCTGGTATAATTTTAGCATTCGTCCTTTATACTTTATCACAAGGAATAAATAACATCATTGGAATAGAATTATTGGGTTATGAAAAAAGTCCTATTTCTACAGCAATGATTGCAATATTGTCTGGTATCTTGTTTGGAAACATATTTCAAATTAGAGAAATTTTTTTAAAAGGTTTAGACTTTACTCAAAAAAATATTTTAAAGCTTGGTATTATTTGTTTAGGAATTCAATTAAAACCTTTTGAATTTTTAGAATTTGGAAAAATAGCAATTCCATTAATAATAATTTGTATAGTTAGTGTTTTATTCGTTATAAAAATAATAAGTATAAAAATAATAATTCCAAAACGTATGTCCTATCTTATTTCTGTTGGAAGTACAGTTTGTGGTACTACAGCAATAATGGCAATGGCTCCTGTGATAAATGCAAAAAAAAATGAAGTATCTTATGCGATTGCTAATATTACTTTATTTGGCATTCTTTCAATGCTTATTTACCCTTACTTTGCTAATTTTTATTTTAATGGTGAGTCGTTATTTGTTGGTTTGTTTTTAGGTACTGCTATTCATGAGACTGCTCAAGTCGCAGCAGCTGGACTAATTTATGACCAACAATTTAATAGCCCAGAAACTTTAAATATTTCAACAGTTACTAAATTGATTAGAAATACATTTTTAATAATTATGATCCCCTTGTTTGCCTATCTGTATTCCAGAGGTCAAATTAAAAAGAGAAAATACTCAATTCTTAGTATTTTTCCTTACTTTGTATTAGGTTTCATAGCGATGATAATTTTTAGAAATTTAGGTGATTATGTATTCATCGATAACCAAAACGAAACTTGGTCAAGTATAGTAGAAAATATAAAAATTTTATCTAAAATTTTTTTAACAATGGCAATGGCCGCAATAGGTCTTTCAACAAATTTGAGAGAGATCAAGAATATGGGCTATAAACCTTTTCTTGTTGGCTTCGTTGCTATGGCAACAGTTGGATTCATTTCTATTATTACAATAGAAATATTTATTAATTATATTATTTAGCTTTAATAAGTAATTTTATTTTTAAGTTTGATACAAATTTCCTCATGAATGCTGCAGCAACCCCCAAAATGATAGCAAACATAATTGTAAACAAACCATAAAAAAATGGCATCTCATTAGAAAAATCGATAATAAATTCTGAAAAAAAATTGAGGTCTTTACTTTTTGTTGATTGAACATTATTTAAAAGTTCACTTGCAAAGAAAGTGTCATATGCAATAGCTATTCCAACAATTAATAATAATATTGCAAGTAAAGCTCGCAATCCAGAGCTATCAATTCTCTCACCAACTTTTTGACCTACTTGAACTCCAATTATTGAGCCTATAACTAACATTAAAACTAAAAGTAAATCTATTGATCCATAATTAAACGAGTGTAAGAAAGTGACTATCACACTTACGAAAATTGTTACAAACAAAGAAGTTCCTGGAACTAATTTAGTAGGCATTTTTATTATATAAATCATTGCAGGTACTAGTATGAAAGCACCACCAATTCCCATAATAGCGGCAATAAATCCAACAATAAGTCCTATAATAATTGGGGTAAAAATACTCTCATACAATTTTGATTTAGGAAATCTCATTCTAAGTGGAAGACCATGTATCCAGTAATGAACGTGAGCTTTTTTTTTTGTTAAAACATTTCTTTTTGCTTGATCGATTTCTCTTAAACTTTCTACTAGCATCAAAGTTCCAATGATCGCTAGTATATACATATAAGCTAATGAAATTACCGTATCTATTTTTCCAATACCTTTAAAGTATGTGAATGTATAAATTCCTAATGTAGTACCGATCGCTCCACCAATAACTATAATAAAACCCATTTTATAATCCAAAATATTTTTTAAATAGTATGTAGTTGATCCAGATACTGATGTGGCTAAAATATTATTTGCTTCATTTGCAACAGCATAAGCAGGTGGAATACCTAAAAAAATTAAAAAAGGTGTCATTAAAAATCCACCTCCAACTCCAAATAATCCTGACAGGACTCCAACAATGGCACTTAACAAAAGTATTTCTATAGGATTAACAAATACTTGTGCGATTGGTAAAAAGACTTCCATATAAATTTAAAAAAAGCGTCTTAAAAATAATTTATTTAAAAGTAACAAAAGTTCCAACTAAAATTACACCCCAGTATGCAAGTAAACTCATTAAAATGCCTACTTTAATATATGATGATTTAATTCTGGGGAATTTATTAAAAATTTTTAATTCTGAAAGGTACATTTATCACGTCATTACACCCACTGAAAAATTTGTCAAATAATTATTTGATTTATGACAATTTATTTTTAATAAATTGTTGCACCATAAACTTTGATAAGATTATCTTCTACACCTAGAACTAATCTACCTAAAAACTCTCCAGGTAGTTCCTTGTTGGTTTGTTTTATTAAAACCGTTACATGATCTCCTCGTCTTAAGCATCCAAAAGGTACAAAAGTTTCCTCTAAATTTACAATCAATTTATTATTTGCCCACTGTTTACCTAATTCAACTTCATTTGCTCCAAAAAGCATCTGAGTAGAGAAATCTCTTGTAAATCCTCCATAATCTTTAAGATTAGATGATTTTACTAAATTATCCCAAATTGGTTTGGCTAATTCATATATTTCATCATCAGATTTAGATAAAATATCCATACAAATTTATATTTTGTGTTTTAAGAGGCTTTTTTCTTCTCGTTCTCATCCACGATATGATAAACAGGAACCTTCTCTAGACTAAATTTACCTGTCTTAGGATCTCTTCTAGAAACTGTTAAACAGTGCCAGTTTTCATCATCAAGTTTCATATGATCTCCTCTATAGTAATATCCCGGCCATCTAGTTTCTTCTCTAAACATTGTGTGTTCTGTTACACACTGAGATGTAAGAGCTCTATGTTTAAGTTCCCAAGCTCTCATAAGTTGATGATAATCTTCAGCTCCAACATTTTCTAAGTCTTCTTCCAACCAAGTCAGAAGCTCTAAACCTCTTTTTAACATATTAGCGTTAGTCATGTAGTTGGTAGCTATACCACCAACATATTCATCCATAATTCTTTGTAAACGCTGAAGTCCTTGGATTGGAGAAATATAACTCGGAGAAACGGTTCCACCAGTTATTTCATTTTGTGCAATTTTGTAGGTTTCAAGTGGTTTGTAAACTTTAGCCTTAAAATCCTCACATTGTTTATCTGATACCTTTAATCCGTCTGCTTTTTTATCCTCTATGTATTTAACAGCAGCTTTTGCAGCTAATCTTCCCTCTGTAAATGATCCAGAAGAAAATTTATGTGCACTTCCACCTACAGTATCTCCCGCACCAAATAGACCCTCAATTGTAAGCATTCTGTTGTATCCCCAGAAATATTCTGGAGGAGATAAATCTTCAGGCCCACTAACCCAAGCTCCGGAACATGTAGCATGTGAACCCATTACATATGGTTCTGAAGTTGTTAATTCAGGATTTGTATATTTTGGATCAATATTTTGGGATGCCCAAACTACAGCTTGACCAACTGTCATTCCTAAAAAATTCTCCCAGCCTACAGTTTCTAAATGTGGATCTTGAAAAGCCTCAGTTGTAACCATTTGAATTGGTCCACCACCTGCCATAGTTTCTTGTATAAATGCATGATTTCTCAGACATGTTGGAGTTGGATGGTGATCAATATATTCTCCAACTAATTCTTTAGTTTGATCATACCATTTTTTTTCATAATTCTCCCCATTTGCATTTTGAGTATAAGTTTTTAAATGAAGGAAATACGCACCAACAGGTCCATAACCATCTTTAAATCTACACAACACAATTCTGTTTTCCATTTGAGTCATTTTAGCTCCAGCAGCAATTGGTAATGCATAAGCCGAACCATTACTCCACGGCGCGTACCAAGTTCTACCCATTCCCTCACCTACAGCTCTTGGTTTAAATATATGAGAGGCACCACCTGCTGAAACAATAACAGCTTTTGCTCTAAAGACATGAAAATCTCCAGTTCTCATATTAAATCCAACAGCACCACCTACTCTATTCTCTTGAGCTTCATCCATTAAAAGATGAGTGATCATTATTCTATTATAAATTTTATCTGCAGATTTTTTTGCTGCCTCAGCAACAATTGGTTTATAGCTTTCACCATGTATCATGATCTGCCATTTTCCTTCTCTGAGATATCTTCCAGTTTCTTCGTTCTTCATCATGGGAAGACCCCATTCATCGAACATATGAACAGTAGAGTCCACGTGACGAGCCATGTCGTAACCTAAGTCCTCTCTTACCATTCCCATTAAATCATTTCTTGCATATCGAACATGATCTTCGGGTTGATTTTCTCCCCATTGCATTCCCATGTAACAATTAATTGCATAAAGACCTTGAGCAACAGCTCCACTTCTATCAATGTTAGCTTTTTCAACACATACGATTTTCATATCTCTGCCCCAGTGTCTTGCTTCAAAAGTAGCACCTGTACCAGCCATACCACCTCCAACTACTAAAATATCACAATCTTCGAAATGTGTTTTATGTTTTGCCATTAATAATAAACTCCTTTTTTAAAAGAATCTTTAGGAACACTTGGAAGCTCACCATCAATATTGAGGCCTTCTGGTTCGCTATATAATCTTTGAGAATTAATCTCTCCTTGGTTAGGTGTATCTCCTTCAGCTAATTTGGGAATAAATTTCCCCCAAGGTTTTGTTGTTATTGGTGACACAAAGTCCTTAGTAGTTCCATTTCTAAATTTAATCTTCCAAGAAATAGTGCCTTTTTCTTCTTCTCTTCTAACTCTTACACTGTGACCCATCGGAGCAAAGTCAGCATAACCTCTGACATCAATTGCATGATTAGGACAAGCTTTTACACATGAATAACACTCCCAACAAAAATTAGGTTCTATATTTTTGGCACGTCTTATATTTTCATCAATGTGCATTATATCTGAAGGGCAAATATCTACACAGTGACCACATCCGTCACATCTAGTCATATATACAAAAGTTGACATAATTTAATTATTTCCTTTTCTTGTTATCATATTAATAATGTTTTGGCTCTTCTCTTTTTATACCTAAGCCAAATTGCTCAGGTGCGTCCGCTGGTGGTGGTAGATTATCTCTTGACCCATCCGCTTCTGCCAAATTTTTTTGAATTGCTGCTCCAGGTTTATAAAACATATGAGCAAACTTAGACCAGTAAATTCCTCCAAATAAAATTAAATTTGAAACTACAAATAAAATTAAAAATAAATATGATAATCCAGTTTGTCCATTGAACTGAGTATAAGACCATAGCAAACCAAACGTTGCACAAGCTAATAGAGCTAAAACAAACAAGTCTGCTTTAATTATTCTGTACCAAGGATGTGCTTCTGCTGAAACATCCACTCTTAAAAAAAACCAGAACCAATATCCACCAACACATGTTAATATTGCTCCTACATGCCATATCATGGACCAAATAGTTGAAGATGACTTCTCTGCACCTGTATAACCAAAAACTAAAACAGCAGATGCAACCCAAAATAAAATCGTACCATACATTCCGAGTACATGTGCCAATCTTCTTTTGCCAAACCCAAGCTCAGAGGTAGTACCGATATCGTAAACAGTTGTTTTTGCAACGATAGATACTTTTTCTCCTACTCCAAGTTCTTTAGTTGCATTAAGTTTTGCTTTTTTAGCATTATTAAAAAAATAAGTTAAGTTCCTGTGAGAAATCATTTGAATGATTGTTCCAACTGCAATCAATACAATCATTGCAATAATAAAACTTTGCATAGCAAGCGGAGAAACAGTTTCAGCTAAACCAGAAAATGGATTTGTATTAAACATTTTACCCTTAAACTAAATTATTTTGCACTAATTTAAAAGATTTTCTAATCTAGTTAAATCTTCATATCAACATAAACTATTGGTTATTTTGTCCTTAATAACAACTTAGAATTTATATTTTTCGTTTGTAATGTTGATTTTTAGGAATTACAGACCTCACTCCTCCTTGGGGATTCTCTACATCTCCGTCTCTTCTAGGTATGATATGAATATGACAATGCATAATAGATTGACCTGAAATTTTTCCAGCATTTGTTCCAATATTAAAAGCTTTAACAGTTTTATCTTTTTCGGTGATTTCTTTCTTTATTATTTTGATCAGATCATTACATGCTAACAACTCTTCGTTAGTTAAGTCAAAATAATCAGACAGATGCCTTTTAGGGATAATTAGGCAATGAAGATTGGATACAGGATATGTGTCATAACTTGCATATGCTAATTCATTTTCATGGGCAATACCGCTAGTTTCAGAATTACAAAAAAGGCAAGGATTATTAGGATCTTTAACCATCAATTAATACTTAGGATATTTTTTTAAGGCTATTGAATAAAGATTATTTAGTAAATTAAAAGTGTTTAAACTTTTTCTTT
>CACKOH010000002.1 GCA_902601785.1 uncultured Pelagibacteraceae bacterium
ACAATTCTAGAAAAAAAACTTTCTGCTAAATCAACAAATGAATGGGTTAGTCAAATGGAGAAAGATAAAATTCCTTGTGGCCCTATATTCAATATTAAAGAAGCGGTTGAAAATCCACAGGTTGAAGCAAGAAATATGATTGTAAAAGCTTATCACAAAGTAATAGGAGATTTTAGATTAGCAGGAAACCCTATTAAAATGTCTACATATGATGATCCTAATAAAAGAGGTGACATCCCTGATCTAGATGAGCACCGAGAAAAAATAATAAAAGAATTTGTAAATTAAAATTTATTGATCTTCTTGAGTATTTTCATTAGCTGTCTCTTCACTATCTGAAATTTCGTCTAAAGATACTTCACCATCTTCACTCATAGTTTCTTCACCAACTGAACTATCGACATCAGCTTTTGCAGTTTCAGATAATTCTGCTAAATCTTCTTTTGTAACTTGAATTTTTTCTGGAGTTTTTCTTGCTCTTTTTGATGGAAGAATTGGTGTTCCACTTTTAGAAATTTCTCCTTTATATAAATTTTCAAAATCATCGCCAATATCTTCATCGTCCTCTGCAGTGTCATCAACTTGTTCAACATGTTTTCTAAGTTTATAAACTGCGCTATCTGTCAAATCAGAAACTTGAATTTTTTCTTCTGCAATTTCTCTTAATGAAATAACAGTATTTTTATCATTATCTCTTTCAATTGTTGGTTCTATTCCAGCATTTAATTGGGTAGCTCTCTCTTTAGCTACTAATACTAATTCATAAGGACTATCTACTTTATCGATGCAGTCTTCTACGGTAACTCTTGCCATGCGCAGTATCTATACAGTGAGACCTATAAAATCAAGGAGTTTTTTATATATATTGTGGATTTAGCTTACTTCTAACTGAATAAAGCAGAATTATTGAGGTCAAAATATATGCTCCTGAAACAACAGCTATTTGCTCAATCGAGAAATTAATGTCTATAAGAATACCAAATAAAGCTGTTCCAAAAGCGGTTGCAAATACCATTAATGCTGTTGTGAGAGCCTTGATAGATCCAATATGTTTCACGCCATAAATTTCTGCCCATGTTGATGATCCTAAAACATTAGCTAGGCCGTTAGTAATACCTAATAAGCCAAAGAAAAAAAATGATGAAATCTCAACATCAAAATAGAACAGGACTACAGTTGAAAAAAAAAGAGGAACATTCATATAAATTAATAATTTTCTGCTAGTAAATTTATCAATCAAGAAACCTGAAATAAATAATGTTACTACAGATAATATTGAGTAGACCATGAAGGATTGTGCAATTACGTATGGTCCCCAATCTTTAGAGCTCGTTATAAAAGATTGGTAAACAAATGTACCTGTTGCAATCCATGGCATAGCAAGCATAGTCATACAAATAATATAAAATCTATAATCTTTTAAAACTTCTATTCTTTTCCATTGTTTTATTGGTTTGGTGATAACTTCATTATTGCTATCTTCTCTGGTATCTAGTTTAACTTCTTTGACTAAAAAATATGTAGCAATAGGTAAAACTATAATTACTAAAATAGAAATAGAAACCCAAATATCTCTCCAGTGAATAAATGTAAGTAAAAAAACAATTAAAACAGGCAAGATAAATTCTGCTAAAGATAAACCTAACCAACCTGTACTCAAAGCTCTACCTCTATTTTTTTCAAAAAACCTAGAAATTGTTGTAGTTGCAGTATGACTTGATAAACCTTGGCCTGACAATCGCATTAAAAAAATTCCAATAAATAAAAAAATTACAGAAGAAATCTTAGAAAATATGAAACAAGAAATTGATAAAAATATAATTACATAAGTTGCAAATTTTAAAATATTAACGTCATCTATTTTTTTTCCTATCCAAACTAAAACGATACTGCTTAATAAAGTTGCAGATGCATAGATTGAGCCAAATTGTCCATGTGTAATAGATAAAGCATCCCTAATACTTGAATTAAATAAACCAAGAAAAAAACTCTGTCCAAAACTTGAAAAAAATGTAAAAATAAAACCAAATAGGATTACTTTTAAACTTAAACTTTTAAACATAGATAAAAATTATGACTTTTAATGTTGCTTTCATAGGTCTTGGGGTTATGGGCTACCCAATGGCAGGATATATATCAAAAGCCGGACACAATGTAACTGTTTTTAACAGAACTAAATCAAAAGCTGAAAAATGGATTGGTGAATACAAAGGCAAAATAGCCAACACACCAGCCGAAGCTGCAGATAGTGCTGACTTTATTTTTACTTGCGTTGGAAATGATAATGATCTTAGGGAAGTATCCTTAGGAGATAATGGATTATTTAACACTGCTAAAAAAGGTTCTGTTTATATTGATAATTCAACTGTATCTGCAGAAATTTCTAGAGAACTTTACAAAGCCGCAAAAGATAAAGGTTTTGATTTTTTAGATGCTCCAATTTCTGGTGGTCAAGCGGGAGCCGAGGGTGGAATATTAACAGTTATGGTTGGTGGTGATGAAGGCACATTTAAAAAAGCACAACCGGTTATAGATTGTTACAGTCAAAAAGTTAAATTAATTGGACCTTCAGGTAGTGGACAGCTAACTAAAATGATGAACCAAATGTGTATAGCTGGAACTGTTCAAGGATTGTCTGAAGCTATTAACTTTGGAATTAATGCTGGATTAGATATGGATAAAGTTATGGAAACTATTTCAAAGGGTGCTGCTCAATCTTGGCAAATGGAAAATAGATATCGAACAATGACAGATGATAAGTTTGATTATGGTTTTGCCGTAGATTGGATGAGAAAAGATTTAGCAATAGTTATTGAGGAAGCTAAGAGAAATGGTTCACCTGTACCCATCACAGAAATTGTGGATGGTTATTATGCTAAAGTTCAAGAAATGGGTGGCAATCGTTGGGATAGCTCAAGTTTGATAGCTCTATTAAAAAAGAAAAAATAATTTGTGACTGATACTGTCCCTTATTACGAGGACTTTTCTGAGATCAAAAAGAAAATTTGGTCAATGTTAAATGTTGCTGTCAAAGACAGAAGTTCTCCGTTTAGAATTCCAGTTTTTTCATGTGGGGATAACGATAATATTGAGAGTAGAATTGTAGTTTTAAGAAAATCAGACGAAAATAATAATATAGTCCAATTTCATAGTGATATTAGATCTGATAAAATAGAAATTTTAAAAAAAAATCCTAAAGCATCTTTTCTGTTTTACGATAAAGAATTAAAAATCCAAGTAAGATTGAAGGTGGAAGCAATTATTAATCACAATAATGATGTTACAAAAGAATCTTGGGAAAAAACTCAACATATAAGTAGAAAATGTTATTTAGTTAATAATGGTCCTGGCACTATTTCAGATGAACCAACTTCTGGTCTAAAACCTGAGCTTGATAATTTTGATTACACAAAAGAGAAAAGTGAAGAAGGTTACAAGAATTTCACTGTTATACAGTGTAAAATTAAGTCAATTGAATGGTTATATTTAGCAGCGAAAGGTCATCGAAGAGCTAGGTTTGATTTAGAAAACAATAAAGATAATTGGCTAGTTCCTTAATTATTTGTTTTTTATTGAGACAATTTGTAAAAGAAAATTTTATTATCTCATGCTAGATTATTAATTTTAAAAGGAGGAAATAATGAAAGCATACATAATGGGAAACTACACTGAAAAAGCTTTTCAAGGTTTTTTGAAAGATCCTAAAAGTGATAGAAAAGCAGTCGTAGAACAATTAACAAAAGCAATGGGTGGAACAATGCATAGTATGGACATCGTTCGTGGTTCATATGACTTTGTAGTTGTAAATGAATTAACAAGTTTTGAGGATTTTGCAGCGGTTAAGCTTGTAGTAGAAGCTTCAGGTGCAGTTAAAAATTTAACAATGTTAGAAGCAATAGACTTTAATAAAGCTACAACTAAAGCAAGTGAAGTTGCTTCAGGTGCTTACAAGGCTCCAGGACAATAGTTAAGATTAATTATTTTTTGTCGTTATCGACAACTAAGCAGATTTCTGATTTAGTCAGAAATCTGCGACCTGTTCCATTGTCTAATGAGAACATGCCACCTATTCCTTTAACAGCATCAATAGTTAAATCTGTATGTTTCCACTTTTCATATTGATCACCATTCATATAAAAAGGAACACCACCTATTTCACCTAATTTAACGTCATTATCTCCTAGAGGAAACTCACCTTCCTGAAAACACATTGGTGCACTACCATCACAGCAGCCTCCAGATTGATGAAACATTAATTTTTCACCATATTTACCCTGAAGTTCAGATAACAAATTTAACGCTGAATTAGTTGCAGATACTTTCATTTTTAAAGTCCGGCTCATGATTTAGAATCATGAGCCAGTATATATTATTTATTAAAAGAAGCCTAATTTTTGCTCAGCATAAGAAACGTGTAAGTTCTTATTCTGTCTATAATGATTAAGCATCATTTTATGAGTTTCTCTTCCAACTCCTGATTGTTTGTAACCACCAAACGGAGAGTGAGCTGGATAAGCATGATAACAATTTGTCCATACTATTCCTGCTTGTATTGCTCTACCCATTCTGTATGCAATATTTCCATTTCTAGTCCAAACACCTGCACCTAAACCATAAAGTGTATCATTAGCAATTTCTAATGCCTCTGCTTCATCTTTAAATTTAATTACAGATACAACAGGTCCAAAAATTTCCTCTTGAGAAATTCTCATTGAATTGTCAGCTTCAAAAATAGTTGGTTGGATATAGTTTCCTTTTTCCAAACCGCTATTTAATTTACCAACATCTCCTCCTGCAAGAACTTTTGCACCCTCTTTTTTACCAAGATCAAGATATGATTTGATTTTTTCCATTTGCTCAACTGAAGCTTGTGCACCAATCATTGTCTCCATTTTTAAAGGATTATCTTGGATAACAGCTTTTGTTCTAGCAATACATTTTTCCATGAATTTATCATATATAGATTCTTGGACTAATGCTCTACTTGGACAAGTACAAACCTCACCTTGGTTTAAATTGAACATTACAAAACCTTCAACACACTTATCTAAGAAATCATCATCTTTATCCATGATATCTTCAAAGAAAATGTTAGGAGATTTTCCACCTAACTCAAGTGTGATTGGAATAATGTTTTGTGCAGCATACTGCATAATCAATCTTCCGGTTGTAGTTTCACCAGTAAATGCAACTTTAGCAACTCTTTTAGATGAAGCTAAAGGTTTTCCTGCTTCTAAACCAAAACCACTAACAATGTTTACAACTCCTGGAGGTAATAAATCCCCAATTAATTCCATCATAACCATAATTGATGCTGGGGTTTGTTCTGCTGGTTTAAGAACTGAACAATTTCCGGCAGCTAAAGCTGGAGCTAATTTCCACGTAGCCATTAATAATGGGAAGTTCCACGGTACTATTTGAGCTACAACTCCTAAAGGCTCAGGGATATTGTAAGAGTATTGAGAATTACTTATTTCAGCAACAGAACCTTCTTCTGCTCTAATTACTCCAGCAAAATATCTCCAGTGATCAATCACTAAAGCTATGTCTGCAGCCATACATTCTCTAATTGGTTTACCGTTATCTAAACATTCAGCAACTGCAAGCATGTCTTTATTTTGCTCAAGAACATCTGCAATTTTGTTAAGAATAACTGATCTGGTTGTAATATCTGTTTTTCCCCACTCTGGAAATGCTGCGTGAGCTGCATCTAATGCTGCCTCAACATCTTTTTCGTTTGATCTAGCAACAGAACAGATAATTTCATTTGATATCGGACTTGGATTATCAAAATATTTGCCCGATAGAGGCTCTACAAATTTCCCATTAATGTAGTTTCCATATTTTGCTTTATACGGAAAATCTACTTTTAAATGAGATGTGTCTAGAGCTGATGACACTTTTAATGCTTCTGCACTCATTTTTTTTACTCCTCTTGTTTTATTAGATTTTATGTTATTAGATCTTCTAGATTTTTTTAAAGGTTTCTTAGTCGCAGACTTTTTTATCCTAACTTTTTTAGTCTTAACATTTTTTTTTCTTTTTATTTTTCTAGAAGTTTTGACTAATTTCCTTCTTTTCTTTTTGGTTTTTTTAATTTTCTTAACCATTTATATAAGTCAAATTAAAAACCTATTAAAAGGACTTGTAAACAAAACAATTGTGTCTTCAATCCTTGGTTGTATTGATTAGCTTATTAAATAATGAAAAAATTATTAAATTTCTAATTACCTATTTTGGACAATTTTTTTTTTAATTTTTTAGAAAGTTTAGAGAACCATTCTTTTTCTTTTCCTGACTCAGGTAGTACTTCTCCGTACTCGATCATTTGAGATGGAGGTAAATCAATAATATAGACCCAAACTTGAGTTTCATCTAATTTAGAATTTTTAATTACAGTATCTCTTAGATCAGAAATTAATTTATCTTTAATTTTTTTTGGTCTACCAGCTCTAATTTGACCAAGTAAAAATAATGAAGGCTCTTTGATTTTTTTGCCTCCCATGAAATGATTATTTTTTTTTGTTTTATTAAATATTACTTGAGCAAAATAAGTATTTGCTCCAGTTACAACATTATGAACCTTAGTAATTCCATCTGCTAAATTTTTTTGCTGTTTAGAACTTAAATTAAAATTTGAATTAGTGACGGTATAAGTTGGCATAAAAATTAAAATATAGATTTTGAATATTTCTTCCAGTTATTCTGGTAATGCTTTGTATTTTCAAATATAGCTTTTTTTTCATCCTCAGTTACTTCCCTTATAACTTTACCGGGTGAACCAACTACTAATGAGTTGTCAGGTATTTCCTTATTTTCTGTTATTAAAGCTTTAGCGCCAATGATGCAGTTTTTTCCAATTTTAGCTTTGTTAAGAATAACAGCACCAATACCAATCAAACTATTATCACCAATAGTACATCCATGAAGCATAACCATATGGCCTATGGTTACATCTTTACCAACTTTTAACGGACAACCTGGATCGGTATGTAAAACACTTCCATCTTGAACATTTGACCCCTCTCCAATAAATATGTTTTCAACATCCCCTCTTAAAACCGCGTTAAACCAAATGCTTGTGTTTTTCTCTAATGTAACATCACCTATTATAGTTGCATTAGGTGCTACCCAATTTTCGCCAGAGTTTTTTGGTTTTTTATCTTTTAAATCGTAGAACATAATTTATATATTATTACATTATGCCAATACAAACTCCAATATGTGATTTTGGTAAAAAAGCAGTCTCATTTGAACTTAAATCAACTGATGAAAAAATTTTAAAACTTGATGACATAAAAGGTGAGAATGGAACTTTAATAATGTTTATTTGTAATCATTGTCCCTATGTAAAAGCAGTTACAAAAGATATTGTTGAAGACTGTAATAACTTAAAAAAATTGGGAATAAACTCTGTTGCAATATGTTCCAACGATGCAGTTAATTATCCGGAGGACTCTTTTGAAAATATGATTAAATTCGCGAATAACAATAATTTTAATTTTCCATATTTAGCTGATGAAACACAAGAAGTTGCTAAAGCTTATGATGCAGTGTGCACGCCTGATTTTTTTGGGTACAATAAAAATTTAGAACTCCAATATAGGGGGCGAATGCGAGAATTAAAAAAACTTATTCCTGTAAGAAGTGGTGAGAGTGATCTATTTCAAGCAATGAAACTGATTGCTGAAACAGGCAAAGGTCCAGAAGAACAAATTCCAAGTGCTGGTTGTGGCATCAAGTGGAAATTTAATTAATGTATTTAATCATTACTAGATCTTTTCCACCTGAACTTGGTGGAATGCAAAGTTTGATGTGGGGTCTATCAAAAGAATTATCAAAAAACTTTATGATTAAAGTTTTTGCAGACTATACTGTAAATCATAAAAAATTCGATGAACAGGCCTCTTTTTCAATTGAGAGAGTTGGAGGAATTAAACTCCTTAGAAAATATAGAAAAGCACAATTAGTAAATGAATTTATTAAATACAACAAGATAGAAGGAATAGTAGCTGATCACTGGAAAAGTTTAGAGCTTATTAAATCATCAAAAAAAAAGTTTTGCCTAATTCATAGTAAAGAAATTAATCATCCAAAAGGTTCAAGTTTAAACAAAAGAGTTTTAAATGTTTTAAATAATATTGAAAAAGTAATTGCTAATTCAGAATTTACAAAAAATTTAGCAATTAAGTGTGGTGTTAAAGAAAACAATATTGTTGTAATCAACCCTGGAATAGATCTAGCTAAAGAATTAGATAAAAAAACTATGAATAAAGTTGAAAGTTTACTTAAAGTAAAAACACCTCGTTTAATTACGGTTTCAAGATTTGATAAAAGAAAAAATCATGAAAAAGTAATCATGGCTCTGAGAAACTTAAAACAAATTTATCCTGATATTGTTTATATTTGTGTGGGTTATGGAGAAGAAGAAGAAAATATTAAAAATCTTGTCAAAGAATTAGATTTAGAGGGTCAGGTTATGTTTTTTAAGGATATAACAAATGATTTAAAAAATGCTTTGATTGCAAAATCTAATGTATTTGTGATGCCTTCTATAATTTACAAAACATCAGTTGAAGGATTTGGAATTGCCTATGTGGAGGCTGCTCAATATGGAATTCCGTCAATTGGAGGAAAAGATGGTGGTGCAGCAGATGCAATTGAGCATGAAAAAACTGGTCTAATATGTGATGGAAATAATTTAGATGATATTTACTCATCTATAAATACAGCTTTAGAAAATAAAAAATATTTAGAATTTGGAAAAAATGCAAAAGAATTTGTTACTAAATTCCAATGGTCTAAAATTATTGAAAATTATAAAAAAATTTTAAACTAATTCTTCTTCACAAAAGTTTTATATATATGCCAAATTACAATAAATGCTGTTGTGAGCAAAATACATAGAGTTAACGTTCTGTCCCATAAAAATTCCCATGAACCATTACTTAATAACAAAGATCTTCTTAAATTTTCTTCCATTAATCCTCCAAGCACAAAAGCTAAAATAAGAGGTGGCATAGGAAAGTCATATAAGCGCAAAAAAGTTGCAACAACTGCAATTCCAATCATTAAATAAATATCAAAATTATTAAACGACATTACGTAAATACCAGTAATTGAGAAAAATAAAATTAATGGTATTAAATAATTTTTTGGTACAGCAAGAATTCTAGCAATATAAGGAATTAACGGTAAATTTAAGATTAATAAAATAACCATACCAATATACATTGACATAATAATTGACCAAAAAATTTCAGGGTTCGTCATATAAAGTCTTGGTCCTGGTTGAACACCAAATCCTAAGAGAGCGCCTAACATCACTGCTGTTGTTCCGCTTCCTGGAATTCCTAATGTTAGCATGGGCACAAATGAACCAGAGCACGCAGCATTATTTGCTGTTTCAGGTGCAGATAATCCATTTACACTCCCTTTTCCAAATTTTTGTTTTTCATCATCATTAACTAAATTTCTTTCCATGCCGTAAGCTAAAAATGAAGCAATTGTTGCCCCAGCCCCTGGCAAAACACCAATTAAAAATCCAATTACTGAAGATCGAGGAATTGTTTTATACATTTTTTTTCTATCTTCTTTATCAATTTTTATTGAACCTAATTCAGTTAAAGAAACTTGCTTTGCAGCAGCTGTTGGATCATTTCTTTTTAAAATAATTGTTAAGGCCTCACTCATTGCAAATGTCGCCATTACAACTAAAACAAAACTTATGCCATCTGTTAAATTCATATTGTCAAATGTAAACCTTGTAATATCGGATAAACTATCTTGGCCAACTGACGCTAACATCAAACCAAGTACTACCATCATCATTGCCTTCAAAAACTGTCCTTTGGATGAAAATGCAGCTATTGCAGTTAGACCTAGTATCATTAAAGCAAAATAATCTGGGGATCTAAATGATAAACTAACTTTAGATAAGCTTGGAGCCAAAAATAATAAATAAATTGCTGAAAACGTTCCTCCAGCAAATGAACTCCATGCAGCAATAGCTAAAGCTTTTCCAGCTTTACCTTGTTGGGCCATTGGATAACCGTCAAAAGATGTTGCAACAGTACCTGGGACGCCTGGAGCATTTAATAATATTGATGATGTCGACCCACCAAATACTGCTCCATAATAAACACCTGCCATTAAAATCAATCCTGTTGCAGGATCAAAACCATAAGTAATAGGTATCATGAGAGCAATTGCAGTCATTGGACCAAGACCAGGTAGCATTCCTATAATTGTTCCAAAAAAACAACCAATCATTACCATGAATATATTTTGCAGTGTTAGTGCTGTTGATAGACCGATTAATATTCCCTCAATCATCCCATCACTCCGATAAATTGTAAAAATGGATCTCTTAAATAAATCTCAAGCACGCCATGTAACAAATACATAAACGCTGCTACAAAAGGGAAGGATAATAAAAACATTAATATCCAACGTCTTTCACCTAAAAAGTAATAAGAACCAAATAAAAAAAATGAAGTAGTTAAAAAATATCCAATTTTTAAAATTGTTGCTCCATAAATAATTGCAATAATAATTAATATTGCCGTTTTTTTATATTCTAAACTTTTATGTTCAACTTTAATGGTTTCTGGATCTGGTAAAATTAATTTTAAACCAGAAAAAAATAATCCTGCATAACCTAAGTAGATTGGAAATGTTTTTGCATTAAATGGTGCATTTTCATCAAATGCAAATACTTGAATTTGGTAAGCTGTATATAAATAGAATACTGAAAAAATAAAAAAGAGCAGTGATATAACTTTAGTAGTATTTATATTCACTGCTCTAATTTTAACTTACTAATCTTAAAGACTAGATAACTCCTAATTTTTTCATAAGAGCTGTCATTTCCTCAGTTTGTTTTTCTAAGAAAGAAACAAATTTACCCTCAGGATTATAAATATTTACCCAAGCGTTTCTTGCTCTAACAGCTTCCCATTCTGAAGTTTTTTGAACATCACCAAGCATTTTAGCAATTTTAGATTTATCAGAATTACTCATACCTGGAGGACCAAAAAATCCTCTCCAGTTTACAAATTGTACGTCATAACCTTGTTCTTTAAGAGTTGGCGCATCTGGAGCATCTGAAACTCTTGATGGAGCAGTTATACCAATAATTCTTACTTGGTCTCTTGCACCCATAAGTTCACCTAAACCTGTTGAGATAATTTGTGTCTCTCCAGATAAAAGTCCAGCTAATGCTTTTCCACCAGCATCATAAGGAATGTATGCTACAGCATTCGGATCTGCACCTGCGGCTTGAAAAGCTAATGCACCAATTAAATGGTCCATACTTCCTCTTACCGATCCACCTGCCATTTTAATAGAGTTTGGATCTTTTTTATATGCATCGACAACATCTTTAAAGTTTTTGTATGGTGAGTTCTTAGCAACAGCTATTGCACCATAATCACCAATTACACCAGCAATTGGTACAACATCTTTGTAAGATAAAGTTCCGTTACCTTTAACGTAACCTTTGTGTCTTGTAATTGATCTTAATACTAATGGTGTAGATTGTACTAATACTGTATTCGCAGGTTTAGTATTAATCATATAAGCTAACGCTTTACCACCACCACCACCTGACATATTTTCAAACGATGCGCTTTTTAACATTCCAGCTTTTGTTAAAGCTTCTCCAGTACCTCTAGCAGTTCCATCCCAACCACCACCAGCACCACCACCTATCACAAAGTGAATTTTATCAATCGCAATTGAACTAGTTGTAGATGCTGAGAATAATAGGATCGCCGAAAATAATACTGAAACAATTTTTTTTATATTTCTCATTATATTCCTTTATATGTTATTTAAAGGTTAAATTAAATTACATTACCTTAGGTTATGCAACCTGTAATTTGTTAATACAACTTTCAGTAGAAATGATATTTTAAAAAAATATTGTTAGTAAACAATAGAAAAATTTTTTTTTAAATAACAAGTTTTGAATTTTTAATCTAATTAAAATTATTTATGTTTGATTTTATTAACTTTAAAATTATTAAAAATTATTTTAGCTCGATCATTAAAAGCTATAAAGCAATAATTATAGGTCTGTTGGGAGGTTATTTAGGAACAATAATTGGTCTGCCTTTACCTTGGTTGTTAGGTTCACTAGGTCTAAATCTATGTTTTGCTTTTACAACTTTTAAAATAGAGTTTCCCACAAAATTATTAAATCCTGTTTTTTTGATAGTAGGTATTATTCTGGGTGGAACCTTAAATGTATCACTACTTTATAAAATTCATTTGTGGGTTTTTTCATCTATTGCTATGATTTTTTGTACAGTCCTAAGTACTATCTTGGCTGGATATTATTTTTTTAAGATTTGTAAATTTAGCAAATTTATTTCAGTGTTGGCTGCACTTCCTGGGGCATTTGTTCCGATTTCAGCAGCATTATTAGAATTTGGTAAAAGTGAAGATGACAAAAAAGTTCTAATCCCCCAAGCAACAAGAGTAATTTTTATTGTTAGTTTTGTTCCAATATTTTTCATTAACAATTTAGGTTTTTCAGAAATAACAGGTTACAATTTTTCTAATGTTTATGATTACAAGTACTTCTTAGAAATTATATTTCTTTTATCTATTTGTTTTTTATTCGCAAATTTACTTAAAAAATTTAACATCCCCTCTCCTGCATTAATTGGTGCTATGGCTTTATCAGGATTATTTTATACTTTTGAGATAATTGATGCTAGATTTCCAGATACATTTATAAATATTGCATTTGTCTTTTTGGGAACCGCACTAGGTACTAGATTAAATGGTTTAAAGTTAAATGAGTTATTCTACTTTATATTCCATGGATTAGTTGTTAGTACAATTTTAGTAATTGTTGCAATGACAACTGCTTATGTTTTAACTTATGCAGGTTTTGATTTTATTCCAACATTCTTAAGTTTTGCACCTGGGGGAATTCATGAAATGGTAGTTATAAGTGTAGCTTACAAAATTGATCCTATCTTTGTAAGTTATCATCATTTTTTAAGAATATTTTTAATTGTAATATTTCTACCTCTTCTTTTATCAAAATTTCATCAAAATAATTAGTAACTATTTATTAAATTTATTTACTCAATAATTTACTAAGTAATTTAATATTTTTAACTTTATCTAAATTTTTAACTATGCTTATTATTTTTTTAGATTTATTTAATGGCCATTTAGCAAATTCTACACATCCCATAAATTTATCTGCCACTTCATCATACGTCATTGGAATTGCTGGGCTTCCTTTGCCAAAATCACCTCTTCCAGATATCTTTTTTCCATTTTTTAAATAGATATCAATAATTGTTGTCATTTTATCGTAACCAGCTGCCTCTGCTTTCTGATTTTTGTAAAAATTTATTTTTCTTAACATTCCTTGAACATCAGGTTTATTTATTCTTTTGTCCTGATACTCAGGAATGTATGCTCTTCTCTCTGTCAACAAGATAGCCATAGAATATTCCATACTAAATTTAGCTTGAAATTCATTTTTTGGTCTATGATGAATTAATGCATTCTGCATATTATGATTTGTTCCAACATCAACTTTAACAACTTGCTCTGGTTTAATGTCATATTTGTTAATTAATTCTAACATTTTTGTCATACCTGGATGAGTTAAAGATCCACATGGGTGAGGTTTAATTGATATCCCTGGTTTGCTAAAAGTCCATGGTCGACCTAATTTTCCTTTTATTGAATTTAAATCATACCCACCACCATGAGCTTGAAAAAAACCTCTGGGAGACTCTAAAATTTTATCAGTTGCTGACCATCCGTAACCAACCAAATCACAAGCAACCACTCCACTTTCTGCTGCTCTCCCTGCATGCAAAGGTTTTGTCATTGTGCCAAAATTCTCTCTTAAGCCGGCACTCAATGAAGCTGCTACACCTAAAGACTTTTGAATTTTTTCAACATTAAATTTTCTTATTTTTGCTGCTGCAGCTGCGGAAGCTAGAGTTCCACAAGTTGCTGTTGAATGAAACCCATGTTGATAGTGTCTAGGAGACATTGATTCTGAAACCTTACACTCTACATCAACACCTATAAGGTATGCATTTAGAAAATCTTTTCCACTAATATTATTTATTTCACCCTCTGCAAAAGCACTTGGCAAACAAGGTGCTGTAGGGTGAGTTAGCAAACCATATACTCTATCTGAACCTACTGCCAATTGTGTATCATCGTAATCATCAGAATGAATACCTACACCATT
The DNA here is from genome assembly GCA_902601785.1 of uncultured Pelagibacteraceae bacterium. GTDB lineage: Bacteria > Pseudomonadota > Alphaproteobacteria > Pelagibacterales > Pelagibacteraceae > Pelagibacter. Next base: position 14,237 of record CACKOH010000002.1, read on the forward strand.
TGCTAGCGCCGCAAACTGACTGGGTACTTTCATTTTTGAACCAATTACAGTTGCTTTACCATTTGCTGAATTTTTTTTGATCTGTTTAAACAGATATTCACCAGTTCTTGCAACTGAGCCAGATAAAGCCAAACCAAATCCATCTAAAATATGCTTTTTAGCTAACTCAACAACACTTGGAGGAATATTTTTAAATTTTGTTTTATAAACAAACTTTGAAACGTAACTAGTTAGTTCTTTACCTTTGGAACTATTTATATTTGGTGTATAAGCTTTTTTCATATTCTTTTCCTTTCAGTAAAAAGATTTTTAATTGGTTTATAAAATAGACTTAAAAATGTAAGAATAAAAAATGTCATTGCAATTGGTCTTGTAAAAAACATAAATAAATTTTGATCAAATATAATTATTGATTGTGCTAATGAATTTTCAACTAATTGACCAAGTACTATCCCCATTATTATAGGTGCTGGTGAGAATCCAGCTCTTCTTAAAAAGAAACCAACTACACCTGATATTAACATAATATAAACATCTACCATCGATTGAGATAATCCATAAGATCCAACCAAACAGAAAACAAACACTGAAGGCCATAAAAATCCTCTTGGTATTAACGAAATTCTCGAGAAAATTTTTGCACCAAGCAAACCAAAAATTAAAAATATAAAGTTAGCTAATAGCATCCCATAAAAAATTGTATAAAGAAGATCAGGTTGTTGCTCAAACAAATAAGGACCAGCTCTTAATCCATGTATTTGAAAACCTCCTAATATGACTGCAGTTGTTGCAGATCCTGGAATTCCTAATGCAAGGGTCGGTATCATTGCTCCACCAGTTGCTGAATTATTAGCTGCTTCAGGTGCTGCTACCCCCTCTATCTCACCTTTACCAAAATTGTCTTTATTTTTAGACCATCTTCTTGCTTCATTGTAGCCTATCATTGCACTAACGGTGCCTCCTTCGGCTGGAAGTATACCTATAAAAGTGCCTATACCTGTTGATCTTAATATTGTCTTTCCACAATTTTTAAATTCAGTTATTGATGGTAATTTTATCGCAGAAAATTTTATTCTTTCTAATAAAAGTTCACTCTTAGAAGCTTGAACAAAAATTTCAGACATCGCAAATAAACCTATTAAAACTGGTACAAAACTTACACCTTCGAATAATTCATCTATGCTAAATGTAAATCTTGAAATTCCAGTAGTTAAATGAACACCAATTGTTGCAACAAACAATCCAATCAAACCTCCAATTAGATTTTTAACTGGAGATTTTGAGCTTATAGATGCTAGCATTGATAAGCCAAATATAGCTAACGCAAAATACTCAGGAGGACCAAATTTATATGCAATCTTAGCTAAAGTTGGTGCAAAAATAATTAAAACTATTAATGAAATGATCCCTCCAATTACACTGGAAACTGCAGCCATTCCTAATGCTTTACCTGCTTGACCATTTTGAGCCATTGGAAATCCATCAAAAGCTGTTGCTGCAGCTGGTGGAGCACCTGGAGCATTAATCAATATTGCTGTTATCGATCCACCAAATGTGCCTCCACAATATAAAGCAGCCATTGCTGCAATTGCCTGATTAGGTTCCAAATATATGGTAAATGGTAATAATAAGGCTATTGCCATACCTGAACTTAATCCAGGTAATGCTCCAATTAAAACTCCTACTATTGTAGATCCTAAAATTAGAAGAAATGTAGTTAAATCTAATATTAAAGTTATCTTGCTAATTAATTCCATTAATAAAAATTCCTCACTATAAAATCTTCCAATATTCCTTGTGGAAATTTAAGTTGCAATACAAGAGTAAAAAAAACAAATACAAAGACTGTCATTCCAATTGAATATAAAAGAACAAAAAATTTATCTTTCCTTTGCCAAAGCAATGGAGTTACGAATGTAAATATTAAAATTGTTAAAAAAAAACCTAATTTATCAGCTATTAAAATAATAAATAATATAAATCCAAATGTAATAAAAGCATTGGTTTTGATGATTTCTTTTTTTTCCTCTACTAATTTTTTATTTTGATAAATTTGAAATAAACTTAGAAATATTATAAGAGTAAATATCAATCTAGGCATCATAGTGGGTTGCATACCTTGAGCTAAAATTTCTGGTACTTCATCAAATGAAAAAGTATAGATATACAATAATATAGTGATGGTAATTATTACCGACAAAATTTTTATATCTTTTATCATCTAATGAAATCTTAAAAAAAGGGGGAACAATCATGTTCCCCCTTTATATAACTTTAATTAATTATTTTGCTAAACCTAAACTTACAAGAGCAGCTCTTGCTTCTTTGTAAATTTTCTTGATTTCAGCGTCCCATGCAGCTGAACCAGCAACACTAGATGCATCTAAACCAGCTCCAGTTAAATAGTTTTGATAAACTGGATGAGCCATTGCTTTTAAAAAACCTTTTTCGAGTTTAGCAATTCTATCTGCTGGTGTTCCTTTAAGAACAACAACTCCTCTTACTGTTGCAAAAGATGCATTAATACCTTTTTCCTTTAAAGTTGGAGTATCTGGTAAAGCAGAGAGTCTTTCATCAGCCATTACAGCTAAAACTCTTAATTCCCCACTTTCTAACTGATCTTTACCTTCATCCAAATTTAAACCTGCAGCATCAATTTGAGCGCCCACTAAGTTGGTCATAATTGCTCCGCCGCCTTCAAAAGGAACGAAAGCTATTTTTGTCTTGGCTTCTCTTGCAAATATGAGGCCTGAAATATGGTCTACGCTTCCAACGTTAGTTCCACCATATTTGATAGGTTTTTTATTTCCTGCTTTAATAAGATCCTCAATCGTTTTGTATGGACTTTTGGCATTCACAAAAATTACAATTGGGTCAACAGTAGTTCTTGCAACACCAACAAAATCATCAATATTAAGTGCTGCTCCACCTCTCGCCATTCTGAATAAGTGTGTAGGTGTAATTGCTAATACCGTATGACCATCTCTTGGTTTAGATTTAACATAAGACATAGCTTTGTTTCCGCCGTCACCTTTTTTTGGAGTGATGTAAGCATTATTTTTCAGATTTTTTCTTGTTCTAATTAATAGCATCCTAGCTGTGGTATCAGTTCCACCACCTAAACCAGCATGTGTTACCACTTCAATTGGCTTAGCTGGAAATTCATCAGCAACAGCAATTGTTGCAACTTGTCCTAGACCTATAAAAGAAGTGATTATTAATGCAAAACTTAGAAATAAACTTTGTATTTTTTTAATCATTATTATTCCTCTCGTTAATTAATATTACAAGTAAATCTTAAACAAACTTTAGTGTCAAATTTAATAAAATCTGAGCTTATTGTGTCACACTTAGTAATCAAAAATAATAAATCTGGTGGTTTCAATTCAAAGATAATGCCATTTTTTAATACTTTAGTTGTAGAAAGTATTTCTATAGTTTCTTAAATTTTAAATAAATCTTAGCTTTTTCTAAATCTTCATTATTATCTACAGCTAGAGACTTATTGGACATTTTAATCATTTTTACTTTAAAGCCGAGTTCTAAAAATCTTAAAATTTCAATATCTTCAAAAGACTCCATTGGAGTTTTATTTTTAATTTTAGAAAAATCCATTAATGTTTTTTTTGGGAATGAATAAGCACAAATTTGTCTCCAAGCTTTTTTAAATTCAAACTTCTTATTAGATGGAATAGGTCCCCTTGACATATATAATAAATATCCATTCTTATCAAAAACAACCTTTGGAATTGATGAGCTAAAAAATAATTTTTTATCTTTGATTTCAGCATAGCCATTAATTATTTCATTGGGTTTTTTTTTAGCAATATTTATCAATTTCTTTAGATCATAGGGATTAAAAAAAGGTTCATCACCTTGAACATTTATATAAAAGCTACAATTAATTTTTTTTGCTACCTCTGCAACTCTATCAGTTCCAGTCAAACATTTGCTTGATGTGATTAATGAATTTATTTTATATTCATCACAAACTTTTTTTATTTTTACACTATCTGTTGCCACTATTATCTGATCTTTTTTTACTACTTTTTTGCATTGGTTATAAGTTCTTACAATCATTGGAAGTCCTCCAATTTTAGCCAATGGTTTGCCTGGTAATCTTTTAGATTTATAACGTGCAGGTATTACAACAATGAATTTCATTAAATAAGGATAATAATTATTTTATTATAAGAGTGAATTCAACCTTTCTAAAACCTTGTCTGCAGAAAGTTTATTCAATTCTGGTGCTTGAATAGCTTTAAAATTTTGTGTCTCGATATTTACCTTATAGGCTGTAGTATGTGACCCAAATAAAGCAAGTCCTTTAGAACCAAGATGGGCTGCAATATGTGCTGGACCTGTATCATTTGCAATTACGAAAGAGCTATCTTTAATTAATGAAGCTAGTTGTGAAATATCTAAAGCCTTACCATTATCTAAAATACATAAAGAATTAATATTTGAAGCATCTTTAATTTCATCTGGACCAGGTGCAACAATAATTTTAAATTGATTTTCAAATTTTTTCTCTATCAACTCAATTAAATCATTGTAATATGGCCATTTCTTTAAAACTAAATGCGGCGAACAAAAAGGAAAAAGAACTATGTACTTATCAAGTTGATAAAAATTCTTTATATGCGCTATATCACTTACGCTCCATGAAAAATCAGGTTTAGTTGTATAGAAAGTCTTTATACCTGAACTTTTAAGTTGATGGTCAAATCTTTCTAATACAGAGTCTTTATCAAAGTCTTGCTTGGTGGTTCCTTCTGGTAGAGTTGTTTCGCTTGAAGACCAAATTTCTTTAGTGGCTTTTGGAAATAAAATTTTTTTATAAAAGGATGTTCTGCTTGAATTTTGAAGATCAAAAACTTTAGAAAAACTATATTTTTTAATTTCTTTCATTAAAGAATATAAATAAATGAGATTTAATTTTGATAGTCGCTTATCTAAAATTACATTTGAAATATTAGGATTTTTTTTAAAAAGGTCATAATAAGGTTTTGTTGTTAATAAATGAATTTGATCGTCTGGGTGATTTTCAGAAATATCTTGAATTGCTCCACAAGCTTGGGCTATATCTCCCAAAGAGCCATGTTTAATAATTAAAATATTAGACATATTTAAAACAACTTAACATAGTATAAATATTTATGAATAAAATTCTAGTTGAGGTATCCGTTGGTGAGTTATTAGACAAAATTTCTATACTCGAGATTAAACAAGAAAAAATCAAAGATACTGAAAAATTAAAATTTATTAATGAAGAACACTCAATTCTTAAAGATCAATTAAATAAAAATATTAAATCTGATCAAAAGCTAAATGAACTTTTTGAAACATTAAAAAAAATTAATGCAAAATTATGGATAATAGAGGATGATAAAAGACAATGTGAAAAAGACAAAGATTTTACCGAAAAATTTATCGAACTTTCAAGAGATGTTCATTTTCTTAATGATAAACGAGCTAAAATTAAATTAGAAATTAATAATCTTACTGGTTCAAAAATTAGAGAAATTAAAGAATATACTAATTATTAATCTTTTTAGTTAAAATTTACCTTTTTTGTTTGAACCATTATAAAAAATTTTTGATAACTCTTTATTTGCTTTGTTCTGGGAAATAATTTCTTTTTTACCCATAAGTGTCAAAGGTATTTCAGAATATTCGTGATAGTTATGCTTGTCTTCACCTCTTGCTTTTTGAACATACATTTTTCCTATAACCTGATTAACATTAGTGCCAATATAACTTTGAATAACAAAGCCAATTCTTCTGTCATCACTGTTGTTTAACCCTGAACCATGAACAATTAAAGGGTGGTGTAATGATATTTCTCCTGCTTTAAGAATTATAGGATCTGTTTTATCCAAAGAAACATCTTTAATTGTTTGACCACGTGTTAACAAATTGTTTTTATCAAATTTTTCCTCATGAAACTTTAAATTTTCTTTATGAGAGCCTGGCAACATTCTCATGCAACCATTTTTTTCGTTTGTGTCAGTAACTGCGAGCCAAACTGTAACCCAATTATGAGGCTCCAAACCTATATATTTTGCGTCTTGATGAAAACTAACAAATCCCTTTTCTTTTTTTTCTTTTATAAAAAGCGTAGTACCACAAATGAGTATATTCTTACCAATAATACTCTCAACTGCGTCTAGGATATTTTTATTTAAACAAATTTTATTTAATAAAGGTGAAATTAAATGAACATAATTACGATTAATTCCTTCTAAAGCACCTGGCCAATTTTTTTCAATTTTTTCAATTTCATTTCTTATCTCCTTTGCTTCATTAGAGGTTAAAGCACTTACTGAAGAGATATATCCTTTATTTCTATAATGATCTATTTGGTCTGCTGTAAGCATCGTCATTGAGAAAAACTATATTTTTTTTCCAAAAACTTAATCACATTATGAATAATAAAAGTCATAAATAAATATATTCCTCCTGCAACAATAAATACTTCGATTGGTTTAAATGTTGTTGATATTATATATTTTGCAACACCAGTTAAATCCATTAAAGTTACTGTGCTTGCTAGTGATGTCCCCTTCATCATTAATATTATTTCATTTCCGTAGGCAGGAAGTGATTGTCTGATAGCAATTGGAATTTGAATTTTATAGAATATTATTTTGCTAGATATTCCTAAACTTTTTCCAGCTTCAATTATTCCTGGTTTTATTGTTTGAAATGCTGATCTTAATATTTCTGATGTATAGGCGCCTGTATTTAAAGTAAAAGCTATAATTGCACACCAATAAGGTTCTTTTAAAATAACCCACAAAAATGTTGACCTTAGATATTCAATTTGTCCTAATCCAAAATAAATTATGAAAATTTGAACCAGTAAAGGAGTTCCTCTAAACAAATAAGAATATCCATAAGCAAATTTATTTATAAAAATATTTTTATTTAATCTCAAGATTGCAAATAAAAGTCCAATAATTAATCCAAAGAATAATGATGCTGATAACAATTTTAGAGTTACAACTGTTGCTCCTAAAAGTTTGGGGAAACTAGTGAACATTAAATCAAAATCCATTAATACCCCCTGCTATATTTTATTTCTAGTTTGTTAATAATTTTCATACTGATATAAGTAAGCATCAGATACAAAATTGCTGCGAAACTATAAAAGAACAAAGGATCTCTTGTGGATCCAGCTGCAATATAAGATTGTCTCATAATTTCTACAAGTCCGGTCACAGAAATTAAAGATGTATCTTTTAAAGTAATTTGCCAAACGTTACTTAAGTTTGGAATAGCTAATCTTAACATTTGAGGTAAAATTATCTTATAAAACTGAGTAAATTTATTAATTCCCAGAACCTTAGCAGCTTCAAATTGACCTTTATCGATTGATTGAATTGCACCTCTAAATACTTCTGTAGAATAGGCACCTGAAATTATTCCAATTGCCACAGATCCAGTAATAAAAGCGTTAATTTCAATATATTCAAAATATCCAAAGATAGATGCAACGTACATAATCGCTCCACTACCACCAAAAAAGAAAAGGTAAATTACTAAAAGTTCAGGAACGCCCCGAATAACAGTTGTGTAAAAATTTCCAATTAAATTTAACGATTTGTATTTAGATAATTTTAAAGGTGTAAATATTAATGCAAAAAAAAATCCAATAAGCATTGCTGTAATAGAGACAGCTATTGTCATAAGGGTGGCATAAAATAGTTCATCACCCCAACCAGTTTTGCCAAATGCGAGAAGTTCCATATAGATTGGCGACTATATATTATAGTCGCCAAATCTGAAATTAATTACATAGATACGTCGTCTTTGAAGTATTTAATAGCAAGTTTGCTAATAATTCCTTTTTTTCTAGCTGTATTAATTGCTTTATTGAAATCTTTTAGAAGTTTTGCATCTCGTTTTCCAATTGCATCATCTCCTCCTTGTCTAATTCCAACACCTACACCATCCCCAAAAGCACCACCAGAAAAATTTGGCCCAACAGTTATAACAGCGTTTCCTGATGCCTCAGCATATTCAACAAAAGAAGCTTTTGCTGCTAATGCAACATCACATCTTCCAGAAGTTAAATCTAAGTTTACTTCATCTTGAGTTTTATAAGCTCTTACATTCACACTACCCACATCTCCAGAGTCTAAAAATTTTTGATGAATAGTTGCTGTTTGAACACATACAGTTTTACCTGCTAAAGCGGATGTAATTGTTTTTAGAATTTTTTCATTCCCTTTTCTATTTAAATTAATAGAGCCTGGAGTATCCATGCTTTCAAGGCTAGATCCTTTCATCACAGCTAATGTAGCTGGTTCAGTAGCATACCCTTGTGAAAACGTAATTGTTTTTTGTCTTTCAGGCGTAATCGACATACCAGCCATAATTACATCAAATTTTCTCATCAACAGTGCTGGTATCATTCCGTCCCAATCTTGAGGAACAAAAGTGCACTGGTGTTCCATTATTTTACATAACTCATAACCAAGTTCAATTTCAAATCCAACAAGTTTACCTGAAGCATCTGTATCATTCCATGGAGGATAAGCACCTTCGGTTCCAATTCTTACTTTATCAGCATAAACGTTACAAATTAAAAGTAAGGAAACCAGAACTGTTAAAATAGTTTTTTTAAATATATTCATTATTTTCTCCTTAAATTAAAAACAATTATTTCACAATTTTAAATAATAAAAAAGAAAAATTAATGATTAATTGATGAAGAGAAATTCCAAGAACAATCGAAACTTGGTATGTAAACTCTTGATAATTTTGTGTTCCCAAAATTTTGATTAAAAGCATTCAGCCAATTTTCAACCTGTTGTGGTTTTTTATCTTGGCTACCGACTTGTGCAGTAATTACTCCTTTTGGTTTTAAAATTCTGACCATAGAGTCCATATTCTTAGATGCTAAATCAATACAGAATTGATCATCATTTAGATCAACATAAATATGATCGTAAGTATCATCACTTACTGACTTAATACTTTCAAAAGCGTCTCCCCAAACACATTTAACAGAATTTTTTTCAGTAGCTTTTTTTCCTATATCTCCAAGATGTTTATTGCAAACATCTACAACTTCTGGATCCAATTCATACCAATCAATAAAGTTAAATTTTTTTGAAATACACTCTCTTGCAACTCCGCCATCACCACCACCTATAATAGCAGCTCTTTCATTATTTTTGTTTAAATTTAAACCAGAGCCAACGAAAGTAGAGCTGTATAAATGTTCATCAGTAGCTGCAACTTGTATCTCACCATCTATAAATAAAGATTTACCAAATTGTTCTAAGTCTAAAATTTCAATATGTTGACCTACTTTAGATTTAAAATCTTCCAAAACATCATTGACTACGTAAGATTTTTGTAAACCTGGTGAGCTATAAATATCATGATAAAGGGATTTGGTATCTCTATTAAATTCTTTTTTAACTATTCTTTTGTGTTCAAATTCCTTTTTTATAATATCTATGGCCACTGAGGGGTTTACTTTTCCACATGTAAAGAAATCAAAACTTATAATTCCTTTTTCTGGAAATGTATGAAAACTAATGTGACTTTCAGCTAATAAAGCAAGAATTGTAAAACCCTGAGGTTCGAATTTATATTTAGATATATTTAGAATTGTTACTTTTGCAGCTTTTGCAATATCATTAATTACTTTTTCAAATACTGTTGGATCGTATTCTTTTGTTGTGCCAATAATGTCTAGAGTTATGTGTTCTCCAACTTTAGTCATTAGCTATCCTCTTTTATAATTCTTTGCTTTGGATAATACTTTTTTCATTTCATTAATTGAAAGAATCTTAGGCTTCCCCAATTTAAGGCTCGTTATATACTGAAGTGATATATTTTCAACCTCTTCAGCAAGTTCAAATGCTTTTGATAAACTTTCTTCAAATGCAATCTGTCCGTGATTTGAAATTAAACACGCTTTTCGACCCTTTAAAGCTTTCAAAATATTTTTTGACAATTCTCTTGTTCCAAATGTTGCGTATTTTGCACATTTGATATCATGTCCTCCAGCCATCGCTACCATATAATGAAAAGAAGGTATTGCTATCTTGTGAGTAGAAACCGCTGTAGCACATGTTGAATGTGCATGAACAATTGCTTTTGCTTCTTTTTTGTTTCTATAGATATCTTGATGAAATTTCCACTCAGATGAAGGAATTCCTTTATTTTTATCAAAGTATCCATTTAGAGAAACAAAAACAATATCATTATTCTTTAATGCTGAGTATTTTTTTCCTGAAGGAGTGATTAAAAAACCATCTCTGTACCTTGATGAAATATTGCCAGATCTTAATGCTGATAACTTTTTTAAATTCAGCATTTTTGAATACTTTATAATTTCAGATCTTAAATTTTTCATTTAAATAATTTTTTTAAACCATCAAAAGAAGCTTCGGTAACACCTCTTTCAGTAATTAACCCTGTCACATATTTTGCAGGTGTAACATCAAATGCTAAGTTCATTGCTTTACTTTTATTAGGATATATCAAAACTTTCTTAATTTGATTATTTTCATCAATGCCTTCGATATGAGATAATTCCTCTGAATTTCTTTCCTCAATAGGGATATCCTTTGCGTCTTTAATGTCCCAATCAATTGTTGAGCTTGGGAGGGCTACATAAAAAGGAATATTGTTATCATGAGCAGCTAGCGCTTTAAGATAAGTTCCAATTTTATTGCAAACGTCTCCGTTGGATAAAGTCCTATCAGTACCTACAATACACATATCAACTTCACCCCTCTGCATTAAAATACCCCCTGTATTATCTGCGATAATAGTATTGGGGATTTCTTCCTCATTTAATTCATATGAAGTTAGATTTGCACCTTGATTTCTTGGTCTTGTTTCATCTACCCATACATGAACTGGTATTCCTTTTTTATGAGCATGGTAAATTGGTGATGTTGCTGTACCCCAATTAATAGTTGCTAACCAACCTGCATTACAATGGGTTAAAATATTTACAGTACTTTTTTTCTTATCATAAATTTCTTCAATTATTTTTAATCCATTAAGACCAATATTTTCACAAAACTTTTCATCTTCATCACATATTTCTTTAGCTTCTTTTAAAGCTACATCTAAAATTTGATCACTATTGATAACTGATAATTTTTTAATCATACGATCTACTGCCCATTTTAAATTAATTGCTGTAGGTCTTGATTGAATTAATTCTTCAGCACTTTTTTTAATAAATTCTGGATCTTTATTTTCTTTAATTGCTAAAGCAATACCATAAGCAGCTGTTCCTCCTATTAATGGAGCACCCCTAACTTCCATTGTTTTGATAGCATTTACTGCATCTTTAACAGAACTTAACTCTTTTATTATAAATTTATGTGGCAGTTTTATTTGATCTATAATTTTTACAACTTGTTTTTCTTCATTAAACCAAATTGTTTTATATTCAACACCATTAATTTTCATTTATACGTGAGGCTATGTAGTCTTTAATTGTTGGATTATAATATTGAAAACAATCAGCCTGACTCATTGTGTGGCCTGGACTTTTTTGTTTTGAAACATTTTCTTCCCAGTCTTTTCCTTTCATTACACAAGTTTTTTTATTTATTTTAAAATCTTCTGAAATGATAATTCTTTTAACACCTGGAACTTCTTCTAACCAATCAGATAACAGACCTTCATAATTATCTTTTGGATGTGTAAAAGCAAGAACGGGTACGCTGTTTAATTTTTTTATATTATCAATTTGTCTTTGTCTTAGCTCAGCACCCCCTGGGTATTTTTTTGCAAATTTTGCAAGTGCCTCCTCAGAACCAACTTTTTTTACTTTATACTTTTTAGAAAGTTTACCATAACAAGCTTGCATATATGATATACCTCCACCTACTTTATCAGGATGAGCGGCTAATAACATTAAAGTTAATAGACCACCACAAGAGTGGCCTGATATAAAAATCTGTTTTCTAGGGACACCTATTTTTACAAATTCATCTACTAATTCTAAATTTTTTTCAATTCTTTTATCTAATTTATGTATACCTTCATAAGGTTCTTTAAACTTCCAGTAATTTTTTGGTGACATGTCTCCAGCTAAATAGTTAGTACAAAAGTTATAAACCATAATTTTTTTTACCATTTATTTCCAGATCTACCAGTGAAGCTTGATTTCTTATTTGACTAACCCAAATGCATTCATTTTTTATTGCTTTATCATTTTTATTTTGTCCATGATTGTAAATAATTATAATCTTATTCTTTGGGTCTTTAACGTCCATACCCTCTTCGACTGAAGCTGATTTAGTAATAAATCCACTTTTTAAAATTTTACCGTTAGCGTAAGCGTAATTGGAAATAATCAAAAATAGTACAATTAAAAATATTTTCTTCATTTATTTAATACCCTTCCTGCTATAGTTTTTAATTTATCTTTAGTTTTTTGGGTTCTTTTTTCAGGAGAGGTTATTATTGCAACATCCAAACAATTGTTTGCTGGATCATTTGGATCGATATGATTTTCAAAATTATCAATCAGATTTTTAATCATAACTTTAGCCTTTTCAGCATTACCTAATAATACTTTAATTACTTGTTGAACGTCAACGTTTTCGTGATCTGGATGCCAACAATCAAAATCAGTTACCATTGAAACTGATGCATATCTAATTTCAGCTTCTCTTGCTAATTTTGCTTCTGGCATATTAGTCATGCCAATCACATCTGCTTTCCATGATCTATATAAATTTGACTCTGCTAACGTTGAAAATTGTGGTCCTTCCATTACAACATAAGTACCATTTCTTTGATAATCTATATTAGATTTCTTAATTGCTTCTTCACATGCATTCATTAATCCATTAGAAGTTGGATGAGCCATTGAAACATGAGCTACAATTTCATCTTCAAAAAAAGTTTTTGTTCTTGCAAAAGTTCTATCAATAAATTGATCAACTATTACAAATTTTCCTGGAGGCAGATTTTCTTTTAAAGAACCAACAGCAGAAACTGATACAATATCTGTAACACCTAGTTGCTTAAGTGCATCTATATTGGCTCTAAAGTTTATATTAGAAGGAGAAATAGAATGTCCTCTTCCATGTCTTGGTAAAAAATATACTTCTTTATTTTTATAATTTGTTTTTAAAATTTGATCTGACGGTCTCCCCCATGGTGTATTTATTTCAATTAAATCTCTTTCTTTGAATTCCTCTACGTCGTAGAGACCACTTCCACCAATAATAGCCAATTTATTTGTTGTCATAATTTAAAATATATTTATTTATACTTTTATAATTTACTATTATGAATTTAAAACATTTTATTAGATCCATTCCAGATTACCCTAAAAAGGGTATTTTATTTAGAGACATTACTACTCTAATTAAAGATGAAAATGCATTTGCTGAAACTATCAATCAAATAGTTGAAAGATCAAAGAAATATAATTTTACAAAAATTGCTGCAATAGAGTCGAGAGGATTTGTTTTTGCATCTGCAGTATCTTATATCTTAAAAAAACCTTTTATTATGCTTAGGAAAAAAAATAAATTACCAGCTGATGTTCATTCTGTAGATTTTGAACTCGAATATGGAACAGCTACTATTGAAGTTCACAAAGATTCGATAAATGAAAATGATAGTGTATTAATAATTGATGATTTGATTGCAACTGGAGGGACTGCAGAAGCAGCAGCAAAACTTGTAGAAATTTCAAATGGTAAGGTATCGGCTTTTATATTTGTTATTAATTTATTTGATCTTGGTGGGTCAGATAACTTAACTAAAAATAACTATAAAGTTGAAATTTTAATTGATTTCCCTGGGCATTAATTGGTAGCGGGAAGTGGGATCGAACCACTGACCTCAGGCTTATGAGTCCTGCGCTCTAACCAACTGAGCTACCCCGCCATTTAATAAAACCGATTTATAATAGTTTTAATTTGTAGTTCAATAGAGTTTTATCTATTTATGATATTTAACCATCAATTATAAGATAAGTAATTTGAGGATAAATGTTTAAAATCTAACTTAAATATATAAAAGTATATTAAAAAATATTAGTAAAATTGATAAAATATTTAAATATACATTATTGGTTAAGAAAATTACTTGTAAATAAGTTCGTATCTAAAATTTTAAGTAAAAAATTTAAAAATAGAATAATTTTTAATTCTATTTATAAATCAAATTATTGGAATAAGAGTAAAAAGTTTAATCCTAAGTTTCAGTCTTATTCAGGTCCAGGCTCAATTCCAAACTCTAAACAAACAAATAATTTAATAACAAATTTGGAAAAATTTTTTATAAATAATAATATTAAAAAAATTTTAGATGCTCCTTGTGGTGATTGTGCTTGGATTGAACGTCTTTTTAAAATGAATATTGAATATACAGGAATTGATATTGTAAATGAATTAATTGTAAATAATAATAAAAAATTTCAAAAAAACCAAAACATAAATTTTTTTTGTGAAGATTTAACTGAATATAACAAATTTGATGGCTTTGATTTTGTGTTATTAAGAGACTTCTTTATTCACTTACCTATAGAAAATATTCAAAATATTCTAAATAATTTAAGAAAATCTAATTGTAAATTTTATGCGTTCAATAGCTATGAAAATGTAAAAATCAATAAAGAAATTTCTACGGGTCAACACAGGAAAATTAATCTGATGGGAAAACCCTTTAGTTGTGAACAGCCTTTTTCAAAGATTCAGGAAGTAAAGAACGATAACTTTCCAGATAAAAATATTATGGATAATTTTCTTTATATTTATAAAAATTAATAATTAATTTAAATAGTGATATATGCAATTAAAGAACATATTAAAGAAACAAAAATTACTGATATAAAAATTTTCTTTTTAAGATTTTTTTTTCTATCAAGTCTTACTCTATTTAGTAAAATATTAACGTCAGTCGTTTTTACTTGATTATTTGAGTACGCTGAACCTAGGTTTGTTTCGCTAGTTTCATTTATATTTTTTAGAAAACTTTTTTTCACAATATATATTTAAGCAGTTTAAAATAAAAATTACAATCGAATAAATGATAAATTATTAAATATTTTTAAAATTATTTTTTTTTAGGGGTTTTAAAAGAATTTCTGCTAGATGCTTTTCTTTTTCAATTTCAATATATATTTCACTCTTTAAAAGCTCATCAGTAGATACATAACTTTTGATATATCCAAATGCTAAGTTTTTTTTAAAATTAAATGAATAATTTCCAGAAGTAGTTTTTCCTATGATTTCATTTCTTAAATAAATGGGTTCATCATGGAGTAACAATGGCTTTCCAGGTTTGCTATTTTTAAGTGTTAACATGACAAATTTTCGATCAATTTTTTTTTCTTTAATTCTATTTAATGCATCTTTACCAATAAAATTATCTTCCTTTTTGTTACTAATTGTAAATTTAAGACCTGATTGGTATTGATTTTCTTCAGGAGAAATATCATGACCCCAATGTAGAAAACCACTTTCCATTCTCATAGTATCTAGTGCATGCATACCACAATTAGAAAGATTAAATTTTTTACCTTTTTCAATAATAAGTTGATAGATTTTTTTAGCGTCTGAGATTTTTACATATAATTCATAACCCAACTCTCCTACATAAGACAAGCGCTGAGTCCAAATTTTTAAATTATCTATTTTTATATTTTTTGAATAACTGAATTTAAAATTTTCATTTGTAAAATCTTCACTGCTTATTTCTTGCATTAAAGATCTACTTTTAGGGCCAAAAATTCCAAACACACAATATTCATCTGTTACATCTAATAACTCAACTCCATCTGATAAATATTTTTTTATATGAAATTTATCTCTTTCTCTTGTTGCAGCAGAACTAATAATTCTAAAATGGTTGTTATTAATACATACAACTGTCAAATCAGTTTCGATACCGCCATCTTCATTTAGCATCTGAGTATATGTACATTTTCCAAGTTCATTTTTAATATTTGCTGTACAAATTCTTTGCAAATTTTCATAAGCTTTATCTGATTTGATTTCAAATTTTGAAAATGGTGTTAAATCAAATAAACCAACATTATTCACAGTATTACTTGTTTCGTATTCAACAGAAGGATACCAATTCTGATAATTATAACTGTATTCATATTCATTTTTTTCACCATCAAGAGCAAACCACATAGGTCTTTCATATCCAGCTGATACGCCAAAGCATGCTCCAAAACTTTTTAACAAATCATGATGTGGTAAAATTTTTATATTTCTGGATGTTTTATGCTGTTTGTATGGCCAATGCATTCCATACAAATCTCCCAAAGACTCCGTAATTCTATCTTTAATAAAACTTATATCTGAGTGAAATTTCTGAAATCTTTTTATATCATAGTTAAAAATATCTTCGTTAATATGACCGTTTATTAGCCATTCTGCAGTAACTTTTCCAACACCCCCTCCACTTCCAATTCCAATACTGTTTAAACCACAGCTGACAAATAAATTTTTTACCTCAGGAACTTCACCTAACAAAGAATTGGTATCAGGAGTAAACGACTCTGGACCTGAAAAAAATTTTCTAATACCTGTCTTTCCTAGTACAGGAAATCTTTTCATTGATTTTTCTAAATAAGGCTCAAAGTGTTCAAAATTTTCAGGAAATTCTCCAAAAGAAAAATCTGAGGGCACCTCATTAGTTTTATTAAATGCTGGTATGGATTTACCTTCAAATATTCCAATAAGTAGTTTTCCAGCATCCTCCTTAAAATAAACACTGCTATCAAAGTCTCTTATTACTGGTAGAGTTGGAGAAAGACTTTCTATTGGTTCTGTAATTACATAAAAATGTTCTGCTGGATAAAGAGGAATACTAATACCAATTTTTTCACCAATTTGTCTTGACCACATACCAGTTGCTAAAACTACATACTCACACTCAATATTTTGACCGTTAACTCTAACTCCATGAACTCCACCATTTTTAGTCAATACAGTTTCTACTGGGGATTTTTCATATATTTTTGCGCCTCCTTTTCTTGCACCTTTTGCAAGCATATGTGTGACACCACTAGGGTCAGCTGAACCATCTCCTGGCATTAAAACTCCACCTTTTAAGTCTTCCGTGTTCATCATTGGATATTTTTTTTTAATCTCTTCTTTGTTGAGTATTCTTAAATCAACATCATAGAGTTGTGCAGTTGTTGCTTGCCTTTTAAGCTCTTGCCAACGACTGTCAGTTTGTGCAATCGAAAGTGCCCCGTTTAGTCTTAGTCCTGCTGAATGATCAACCTCTTTTTCTAAATTTTTATATAAATCTAAAGTATATTTTCTAATTTTAGTTACTGATGCTGATGGTCCTAGTTGACTTACCAATCCTGCTGCATGCCAGGTGGTTCCTGAAGTCAATTGATCTCTCTCTAACAAAACAATATCTTTCCAACCAAACTTTGTTAAGTGATAGGCTACAGAACATCCAATAACTCCACCTCCAATTACAACAACTTTGGCGCTTGAAGGATACTTTTTATCCATCACTAATGTTTGATAGCTTCTCCAGGCTCTACAAAATCATGACCAAAAACATCGGCAACAGCTTTATAGGTTACTTGACCTTTATGAACATTTAGTCCTGCTAAAAAATTTTTGTCTTCACTTAAAGCTTTTTGATAACCTTTATTTGCAAGTTTTACTAAAAATGGAAGTGTTGCATTATTTAAAGCTAACGTTGATGTTCTTGGTACACCCCCTGGCATATTTGCTACACAATAATGTACAACATCATCAACTACATAAGTTGGGTCTCCATGGGTAGTAGGTTTACTTGTTTCAACACATCCACCTTGATCTATAGCAACATCAACAATTACTGATCCACGTTTCATAAATTTCAACATTTCTTTAGTAACCAATTTTGGTGCTTCAGCACCAGGAATTAAAACACCTCCAACTAAAAGATCAGCTTTTGATACCAATCTGGTTAAATCAATTTTATCACTTTGTTCTGGAATAATTTTATCACCAAACATTTCATAAAGTTGTTTTAATCTTTCTTCAGATTTGTCAACAATATGAACTATTGCTTGCATACCAGTTGCAATAATCGCTGCATTTTCTCCTACAACACCTCCACCTAAAATAACAACAGTTGCTCCAGTAACTCCAGGAGCTCCTCCTAACAAAAGACCTCTTCCATTTTGATTTTTTTCTAAACAATGCGCACCAGCTTGCACAGACATGCGTCCAGCAACTGCACTCATAGGAGCAAGTAAAGGTAATCTTCCATTGTCATCTGTAACTGTTTCATAAGCAATATTAATACTTTTTGATTTGATTAAACCTTCAGTTAATTCTTTGGCTGCTGCTAAATGTAAATAAGTATAAACAATTTGATTTTCTTTAATCATTTTTACTTCTGATTTTTGAGGTTCTTTAACTTTAACTATTATTTCGGCATCATCAAAAATATCTGCTGCGTAGTTGGTAATTTTAGCTCCAGCTTTAATATATTGCTCATTTTCAAAACCAGCTTCAAAACCTCCGTTATTTTCAACAATAACTTCATGTCCCTCTGAAATTAAAGTTTTTACACTTTCAGGAGTTAGACCAATCCTATTCTCTTGAGGTTTTATCTCTTTAGGTACACCAATCTTCATGGGCTTTCTTAAATTAAAATTAACTAATTTTTTTGGTTTTTTTGATAATTAGTTATACCAGTTCTAAGTTTATCAATAATTTCATCTATATGTTTCTTTTCACATATAAATTGTGGAGCTATAATTAAACAATCACCTGTAGCTTTGAAATTTACTCCTGCCTCATAGCAAGCTTTAAAAGTTTCATAGCCTGCTTTACCTGGCTTAGTGTTTAATTTCATGTCAATTCCACCCATCATTCCATATCCTCTAATATTGTCTACAGCTTCTAAATCTTGAAGTGAAAATAAACCTTTTTGGAAATAAGGAGCTAAATTTTTTGCTCTTTCAAATATATCTTCTTTTTCAAAAATATCTTGAACTGCTAAAGCTGCAGCTACTGCAACAGGTATTCCTGAATAAGTGTAGCCATGAAATAATTCTACTGAACCCATTGGAGAAGCATCCATAACTGCATCATAAATTTCATCTTTGCATGCAACAACACCCATGGGTACTACACCATTAGTAGTTGCTTTAGCCATTGTCATTATATCTGGTGTTACACCAAACTCTTGGCTAGCAAATACAGATCCTGTTCTACCCCATCCTGTAATAACTTCATCAAAAATTAAAAGTATTCCATGTTTATCGCATGTGTCTCTTAACTTTTGTAAATAACCTTTTGGTGGGACTAAAGTTCCAGTTGATCCAGCAATTGGTTCAACAATACATGCTGCAATATTTTCTGGACCAAAGTTAGTAGCTATTCTTTCCAAGTCGTCTGCTAAATCTGCACCAGTTTCTGGTTGACCACTTACAAATTTATGTTCAGGTAAATGTGTATGTCTCATATGTTGAACACCTGGCATTAAAATACTTGCAAAAGTTTTAACATTGTTAATCATTCCTCCAACAGATACACAGCCAATATTCATACCATGGTATCCACGCTCACGACCTACAAATCTAAATCTATGAGCATTCCCTTTTGCTCTGTGATAAGCCACTGCAATTTTAATTGCTGTCTCTACAGCTGTTGATCCACAAATTGTGTAAAACATTTTATTTAAATCACCTGGAGTGTGCTTTGAAATTTTTGTGGCTAACTCAAAAGATCCACCAAAACCTTGTTGAAAAGGTTGAGCATAATCTAAAGTTTCTAATTGTTTAGTTACAGCTTCAGTAATTTCTTTTCTTCCATGACCTAAAGGATTACAAAATAATCCTGAACTTGCATCAATTTGGGTTTTTCCATGATGGGTCTTTAAATAAACTCCTTTAGCTTCAGTAATTAATCTCGGATTAGCTTTAAAATCTTTATTGGACGTAAATGGCATCCAATGTTCATTCAAAGAATTTGGTACCGAAGTTCTATTTTCTGAGCTCATAATTTATAATTTTTAATTATTACAAAATATGTAGACTAAAATGTTTTGTTTACTACATATATTTTGACCTACATTGGACAACATTAATATACAACTTTTAATTGTACAATTGATTTATTTGCACACCAGCTTTTCGTCATAAAGTGTTTTACTTCTATCTAAAATTGAATTTAAATATGCTCAATTTAATTAATTAAACATAGGGGAATAAATGAAAAAATTATTAACTTTTATTCTAGGATCTATACTTGCGCTTAATCTATCTATTTCAGTTGCAAATTCAGCTGCAAAAGAAGTAAGAGTTGCATATTTTCTAGAATGGCCAAGTCCTAACCTAGAGGACATGCAAAAGAAAAATTTTGCTAAAGCTCTTGGAGTTCCAGTTAAATGGACAAACTTTACAAATGGTGGGGCAATGACTGATGCTATGTTAGCAGGAGATATTGATATTTCTTACTCACAAGGTTTAGTGCCTTTCATCAACGCTGTAAAATCAAATGCACCAATCAAACTGGTCGATATTGCTATGGAATACGGAATGGGTGGAACAACTTGTGTTACATCTAATGCTTCTGGAATTACTAAAGCAAACGGTTCAGAGTTAGAAGGTAAAAAAGTTGCTGTGCCACTTGGAACAATGGCTGAATACGTTTTCGATGAAAGTATGAAGGTTGTTGGAGCTGACAGAAGTAAAATGGATATAATTCAAATGGATCCTGAAGAGGGTGCTGCTGCATTAGTTAGTGGTGATGTTGTAATGGCATGTTTATTTGGTGGTAACTCTATCAAAGCTGCAGTTGCTGTTGGTTCTAGATTATTGACAGTTCAAGAAGCTAGAGATGCGGGTATCTTAGGAATAGATATTACTTCTGTAACAGATAAGTTTATGAAGGAAAATCCAGGAATGTTGAGAACTTTTATTGAAGTAACTCATGAAGCAAACGATAGATATAGAGCTGGTAAAAGTGATATGAACTCTATGTCAAAAGCTTCTGAAATGAAAGTTGCTGATATGAAAGAAACTCTAGATGGATTTAAATTCTTAACTCCATCTGAAACTAAACAGTCTATGGAAAGTGGTAACCTTGATGGTTTCCTAAAAGGAATGGGAACACCAGGTGGAGCTGTAGATACAAGTTTCCTACCTTTATAATTTTAAAGGTTTAAAATTTAAATAGGCGCCAATTATAATGATTGGTGCCTATTTTTTTTATAAAATTCTAATATAAGGTAGTTAATGAGTGATCTTATTTCCGAAAATCTAAACATGATTTTTAAAACTCCAAAAGGAGAAACGGTTCACGCATTAAAAGATGTAAGTTTTACTCTAAAAAAAGGTGAGCTACTTACTGTCCTTGGACCTTCGGGTTGTGGAAAGACAACTTTGTTAAATATTACTGCTGGTTTTTTAAGACCTACTTCTGGAATAATTACTCTTAATAATAAAGAGATAGATGGCCCTGGAGTTGAAAGAGGAATGGTATTTCAACAAGGTGCTTTGTTTGAATGGCTAACAGTTGCTGAGAACGTAAATTTTGGACTTAGGATGAAAAAAGAAGATCCTGGAGTTACAGCAAAAAGAGTTGAAGAATGGCTAGACATTGTTGGTTTAAAAGGTTTTGGAAATACACCTACTTATCAGCTATCGGGTGGTATGCAACAAAGAGTTGCTCTTGCAAGATGTCTAATTAATGATCCCGATTTAATTTTAATGGATGAACCATTAGGTGCATTGGATGCATTAACAAGAGAAAAGATGCAGTCATTAGTTTTAAAAATTTGGAAAGAAACTGGAAAAACAATTATTTTAATTACTCACTCTGTTGAAGAAGCTCTTTTGCTTGGTGAAAGATTATATGTAATGGCACCAAGACCTGGAAGAATACATAAAGAGTACAATCTCCCATTTGCTGAAATGGGGCTTACTCAAGATTTAAGAGAAATTAAAAAAAATAAAGAATTTTCATCTACTAGAGAAGAAATTTTATCCATGATCTGGAATATGGAAGAAGAAATAATGGGGAAAGAAAATTAATGTTAACCCAATTTATAACAATACTAATTATCGTATCCGTTATTGGCTGTATTCTTTATGGGAGAAGATTAATTAGAACTGAAAAAGTAGATGCTGTTTTTGGAAATCCAGAAAGAGCCAAAGGTGGAACGCACTGGGTAATTGTAGGTAGTAGTGCTATCCTGATGCTGTGGCTTTATTATTCATGGGATATTGCAAAAGGTTTTTATCCAAAATCAGCAAATGAATTATGTCAGGTTGCTAAAATTAATGAGTCTTTATTAGGTCTAAAATATCAGTTTCCTATTGAGGAAAGAGAATTCAAAAGCACGTCCATTATTAAAATTGAAAATAAAAATCTTATAAAAATTGCTAACGAAATAAAAGGATCTCCAGATCTAAATGATCAGCAAAAGACAATCCTAGTAAGTTACATTGATAGAACTTCTAAATTAATTCCATTTTTAACAAGTGAAGAGCTAATGGAAATGGATACCAAAATCAAAATTAAGGAGATGACAGAAGAAATAAAAATTCTAAGTTCTAATTTCCAGAAGAAAGGTTATCCATTTGAGACAGACTCTCAAAAAACTGAGAGACAGAAACTTGTTGATGAACAAGGTGGCTGGGGAATTACAACAATAGACTCTGGAACAGGTACAATTGAAAATACTATTGAGATACCAACCGCACCTCAAACTAATAAAGGTTTAAAATTTCATGCAGCAGCAACTGAACTAAAAAAAATTGACGACAAATTTTTTAAATTAAAAAACCATAACCCACAGTTCAAAAGCTCAATAAAACAACTTAAAGATGATATTAAAGCTTACAGAAAAGGTTTAGATGATAGTGAAGAAATAGCATCTGACTATGCAAAAAATATTGTTAAAATTGCAAGAAGAATAGAGTTTGCAAGCATCTTTCCTCCCAATGCATTAAATGAAATGCAAGCAGCAATAATAGAGTTTGATGAATTACAAAATAAAGAGCAAGCTGGATTAAGATTAATTGATATTCTTCTATTTCCAGCTGGAACAATTGTAGCAAGTGGACCAACATGTTCTGAGCAAGGTTCAGGTAGATGGTTACCTAAACCATCAGATACATTTAATAAGTTTGTATTGATGTCTAAACCAAGTATTGGATACAAAAATATTCCTCTTTTATGGATTGAGATGGTTGATGTAAGTAAAATGATTGGATTTATTTTACCTGATTGGATAGCAGACATGTTGCCTGGTGAATATCCAGTGCATACAAAAGATGGCATTGTAAAAGAAAACTTTAAAAGTAACGTTTTAAAAGTTGTTACTGGTGACTTTAAATTATTTAAAGTGCCTGTTCCATACGGACACATATGGGACTCATTCTTAAGGGTATTTTTAGGTTTAGTTTTTGGAATTGTTATTGGAGTACCATTAGGATTATTTATGGGTCTAAATCGATTTGCTAAAGGCTTCTTTGATCCTTTAATCGAATTATACAGACCTGTTCCTCCATTAGCTTGGGCGCCATTAATTATTTCAGTTCTTGGAATAGATAATACGGGTAAAATATTTTTATTATTCATGGTCTCTCTTTCAATTATGATTATTTCTGCAAGAGCTGGTGCATCAGGAACACAGCTTTCAAAAATTCATGCTGCACACTCATTGGGGGCTACAAAAAAACAGATATTAAGATATGTGATTTTTCCAAATTCACTTCCTGAAATTCTTACTGGCATTAGAGTGGCTGTTGGTATGTGTTGGGGAACACTTGTTGCTGCAGAATTTTTAGCAGGTACAACTGGTATTGGTTTCGTCGAAAACGTTGCTAAAAAATACTTTCAATATGAAGTTATTTGGATAACTATATTTATTATGGGTTTACTAGGCCTTTTATTTGATATTACTTTAAGAAAAATTATTGAAAAAACTATTCCTTGGCGTGGTAAAGGGTAAGTGAAGACACAAACTCTAAAAAAACAAGTCATTAAAATATTCCAAAAATTTGGTCTTAGTAAAGATAATGCTTTAATTTCTTCTAATGCATTAATTAATGCAGAATTGGTTGGTGCATATGGACATGGTTTATCAAGACTTAAGATGTACTGTGACCGAATTTCAAAAAAAGTAATTAATCCAAAACCAAAAATTAAAATTAAAAAAATTTCATCTTCTATTTCCCATATTGATGCAAATAATTGTATTGGATTTGTTGCTGCTGATCTTGGAATTAAAACTGCAATTAAACATGCAGAAAAAACTGGTATAGGAATGGTAGCAGTCAAAGGTAGTGGCCACTATGGTTTATCTGGTTATTACGCAGAACAAGCAGTAAAGAAAAATTTAATAGCCATGATTTATACAAATGCTCCTCCAGCAGTTGCTCCTCATGGTGCATTAAAAAGTTTGTTTGGAACAAACCCTATATGTTTTGGAGCTCCAACTGGAACAAAAATTCCTTTTATATTGGATACCTCAATCTCTATGATTAATAGAGGTAAAATAAGAGTTGCTGCAAGAAATAACCAAAAAATTCCTGAAGGTGTTGCTTTAGATAAGTTTGGTAAACCAACTAATGATGCAAAGAAAGCATTAGAAGGTGTTCAGCTACCTATTGCAGGATTTAGAGGATCAGGTCTTGCTTGGATGGTGGATATTTTAAGTGGAGTTATAACAGGTGGAAATCATGCAGGACGAGTAAAAGATCCATTCGATGATTTTTCTGGACCACAAAACATTGGACATTTATTCATCACCTTTAAAGCAAATTTATTTCAAAAAAATTATAATCAGAGAATAAAAGATAATATTAAAACAATTAAAAAACTTCCAAAAATTAAAGGTGTAAAAGAAATAATGTATCCAGGACAAAATAAGTTTTACAGATATAAAAAGAATTTTAAAAAAGAAATTGCTATTTCAGATATAATTAGAAAGGATTTGGAAACCTTAATAAGTTAACATAGTCAAAGCACCCAAAGATACTACTACTGTAGACAAAATAATTGTTCTTTTTACTTTCTCTTTTCTCTTTTGTTCAATTAGTCTTTGCTTAAGAACATCTACGTTCACTCTAAGAGGAGCCTCAGTTTCCTGAGTGGGGTCTTCAACAACGTTAGATGTTCTATTTAAGCCTTCATTATTCATTAATTTATTAAATCATGTGATGATAACATTTGATATATTAGGAGAGTCCAATTTGGGTTGATATTCATTCTTTAATAGTTCAAAATAGTTGTAGAGATAACAATGACATCAATACCTAGCGTTTCAGCTCAAATTGACCAGAAAGAAATTTTCAATGTTATTAGTAATAATTTTAGCAAATTAGCTCCAGCCTATTATTTTTTAATCAGCAATTGGTTAATACGAGCATATAATGTTCATAAAGATATAGATAAATATATAATTGTTATTTATCTAATTAATAAAGATTTGATCGTTTTTAGAAGAAACGGGTTAATTGTTGATTACGATACATTTTACAAAGATAGATCAATAGAAATTGAGAAAATAAATTTAAGCGACATTTCAAAAGACTTAGAAATACCTAAAGAAAGCGTAAGAAGGAAAATATTAGAATTAGAAAAAGCATCTGTAATTAAAAAATCTGGAAAAAAAGTGTTTGTTAATAGGAGCACACTAGTTGCTACCCAAGCAATAGATACCCTAAAAGATATGAGCTCTCTGTTATTCCATTTTAATAAATTATTAAAAAATGAAAAAACTTTTACTGTTGATGAAATTTCATCCTCTATGAAGGAAAATTTTTCTTTTTGCTGGTATCAATTTTATAAATTTATATTTACTTATACCAACAGGTGGAGAAAAGAAGTAAAGGATCTGGAAACTATGTGTATTGGAATATTGGTAATGCTAAATGCATCTCACAATAAGAGTTTCAAAGTAAAGGACTTAAACTTAAAAACATATCAAAAAAAAGTTATGGGCTCAGATGATAGAGGTATTAATGCCATGTCTTTATCTGATATTACTGGAATTCCAAGGCCAACTGTTGTTAGAAAATTAAAATTCTTAGTAAAAAACAATTATATAACTATTAACGACAAAAAACTGCTTTTTATAAATATTCAAGGTACAAATTTAAAACGAAGTAGTGAATTACAAGATGCTAATATTAAAAGCTTAAGTAATTTTATTTATAAAGTATTTAATCAAATTAAAATTATAGACTCTGGTAAAGATAAAGATGACGACTTTATTCCTAGTTATTTGAGATAATTAATTATTTTTTCTTAAGATATAAATAAAAATAAATCCAGTTACATACATCAGCAGTGCATAGGCACCTGTTGGTATTATATAAGCTACCTCATCAAATATTAATGTTGCAACAAACACTGCTAAAGTTCCATTCTGTAGACCACACTCTAATGCAATACATTTTTGTTGTGCTGTCCCTGATACAAACTTTTTAGCAATAAAATATGCTAATACCATCATAACAACGTTTAAAATTAATACAGCTAAACCTGACTGAGCAAGGTAAGTAATAATATTATCTTTTTCTTCAATCCATATTGCAATAAATACTATTACAAATAACCAACCTGTTAATTTATTAATTAAATTAATTTTAGATAAAATAAAATTTTCAGCAAAACCTCTTATAATCATTCCAATAATTACAGGGACTGTAACCACTAATGCCATTTTCAAAGCAATTCCGATTACTGAAATTTCTTTTGCAATGGTAACTCCTAAAATCTCTGCTGAGTTAATTACAATTATTGGAATACTAATAATACAAATTAAACTAGTTACCGCAGTTAAAGAAATGGATAAAGCTACATCTCCATTAGCAAATTTAGTTAAAACATTTGAAGTAACACCACCAGGTGCAGCTGCAATTATCATTAAGCCTACCGCTATAGCTGAAGGAAGATCAAGACTTAGTGCAATGATTAAAGCAACAATTGGTAACAAAATTAATTGAGATAAAAAACCTACAATAAAATCTCTTGGTGTTTTTAATATTCTAGTGAAATCTTTAATTGAAAGACCAAGACCCAATCCTAACATTATTAGAGCTAAAACTATCGGAGCAATTTTAGTAACTATTTCCATTATAAGTCAACATACAAGATTATACCTTAAAGATATTAAAATATTTTTCTATGTACATGGGCATTATTTTCCCATATTTGTAGCAAATGCTCTCAAATAAAGAAATCATTTGTCCCAATAATCTGCTTGACGTTGCACATAAGAAAAAAGGTGTTAAAGCAGCAGTTGTAAATGCAGGAATGCCCTTGCCAATGCTATCTGTTCAAGATGCTGTTAAAGAAAATTTAATTGAGCCAATTTTTATTGGAGACAAAAAAGAAATTGAAAAATGTGCTGAAGATTTAAAATGGGATATTTCTCAATATGAAATTATTGATGAGCCTGTAGAAAATAATACAGCTCCTATAGCAGCTAAACTAGCAAGTAAAGATAAAGTAAAGATTATTGTTAAAGGTCATATTCACACTGACATTTTAATGAAAGAAGTACTAAAGCGTGAATATAATTTAATGGGTAAAACTAGATTAAGTCATATATGGCACATGACTATTGAAAAAGAAGATGCGCCATTAATTATTACTGATGGTGCCTTAAATGTATTGCCTAATATTAAAACAAAAATGCACATTCTTAAGAACGTCGTAGACTTCTCACACAGAATTGGTATTCCTCGACCTAAAGTATCTATATTATCAGCAACAGAAGAAGTAATTGAGAGTGTTCCTACTTCATTAGAGGCAGCAGAACTCACGAAATTAGCAGAAAAAGAAAATTTAAATGCTGATGTATTTGGCCCTCTAGCTTTTGATAATAGTATTTCAAAAAAATCAGCAACTATCAAAGGTATAAAAAATTCAGTAGCAGGAGAGGCAGATGTGCTATTAGTTCCTAGTGTTGAAGCAGGAAACGCTTTAGTAAAAATGATGATATATTTTATGGGTGCTTGTGCTGCGGGTGTTGTGATTGGTGGCAAAGTTCCAGTGGTAATTACAAGTAGATCTGATGAAGCTCCAGCAAGATTGGCTTCTATTGCTGCAGCAGTAGTTGCTCTTGACTAATTGATTCATTGATATTTTTATTAAATTCATTTAAGTAAATAATTTATTTAGAAAAATATAATGGCAATAACATATTTAAAAAAATCTCCAAAAACATCTTCAACAGATGATACTAAGACTAGGGAAATTGTTGAAAATATTCTCAAAGATATAGAAAAAACTAAAGAAGAAGGTTGCAAAGCACTCTCAAAAAAGTTTGATAAATATGAAGGAGATGTAATTGTTTCAAAAGAAAAAATTGAGGAAATTAAAAAAAATTTAGATCAAAAAACAAAAGATGACATTCAGTTTTCTCATGAAAGAGTTAGAAAATTTGCTGAGGCACAATTAAAGAATTATGGTCAAGACTTTGAGGTAGAATTATCAGATGGTTTATATGCTGGCCAAAAATTAATACCAGTTAACACCGCAGGTTGCTATGTGCCGGCTGGTAGATATGCTCATATCGCATCAGCCGTAATGAGTGTTACAACTGCTAAAGTAGCTGGAGTAAAAAACATAATTGTAGCTAGCTCACCAAAACCAGGTGTAGGAGTTCACCCTTCTATTGTTTATACTGCTGATCTTTGTGGTGCAGACTCAATATTAAACCTTGGAGGTGTACAAGCTATTGCAGCAATGACTAACGGCTTATTTGGTAACGAACCTGCAGACATGTTAGTTGGACCAGGAAATCAATTTGTAGCAGAAGCAAAAAGAATTTTATTTGGAAAGGTTGGAATTGATTTATTTGCAGGACCAACTGAGATCGCAGTAATAGCTGATGATAAAGCTGACGAAGAACTTGTTGCAGTTGACTTAGTTGGTCAAGCTGAACACGGATATAACTCACCAGCGTGGTTATACACAAAAAGTAAAAGAATTGCAGATTATGTGATTAAACGGGTTCCAGAATTAATCGCTGAACTTCCAGATTTACCAAGAGAGAACGCTGGTGCAGCATGGAGAGATTATGGTGAAGTTATTTTATGTGACACTGATGAGGAAATTGCCACTATCAGTGACGAATATGCACCTGAACACTTAGAAGTACAAACTCAAAACCTTGATTGGTACCATAAAAGATTGAAGAATTATGGATCTCTATTTATTGGTGAAGAAACAACTGTTGCTTATGGTGACAAATGTTCAGGGACCAACCATATTTTACCTACAAAGGGTGCAGGTAAATATACAGGAGGATTATTTGTTGGTAAATTTATAAAAACTTTAAGTTTCCAAAGAATGTCAAAAGAATCTACAAAAACTGTAGGAGCAGCTTGTGCTAGAATATCTAGATACGAAGGTATGGAAGCTCATGCAAGAACTGGTGATGCTAGATTAAGAAAATATGGCTTTCAAAATTAAGATTTAATTCTTTTTCCAGTTTCATCAAAAACAAAAATATCTTTAGAATTAAAGCCGATTGTATTGTCTATATTGTGTTTGCTAGATATTTTAGCACTTATTTCATATTGATCTATTTTAATATAAGCAATTTTTTCATTACCTAAATTTTCAATTAAATCTACTTTTGGATTGAAACTATATTCATTATTTTCTGATACATTAAAATGTTCGGGTCTTATACCCAGGTAATAATCTTTTTTAGAAAAATTTAATTTGTCTAGTTTAACTTTATTACCTAAGAAATAAATTTCATTATTTGAGATTATATGATCACTACTTATTTTAAGGATATTCATTTTTGGAGTTCCAATAAATTGAGCTACAAAAATATTAGCAGGATCGCTATAGATTTCATCAGGTGTGCCTACCTGTTCAATATTTCCATGATTTAATATAACTATTCTATCAGCTAGTGTCATTGCCTCAACTTGGTCATGTGTTACATAAATCATATTTGTTTTAATTTGGTTATGTAGTTTAGAGATTTCAACTCTCATTTCAGCTCTAAGAGCAGCGTCAAGGTTAGATAATGGCTCATCAAATAAAAAAATCTTAGGATTTCTTGTTATAGCTCTTCCAATTGCAACCCTTTGTCTTTGACCCCCCGAAAGTTGTTTTGGTCTTCTCTCAAGCAGTTCTTCAATTTTTAAAATTTTTGCAGCCTGCATTACTTTTTTTTCAATTTCTTCCTTTGGTCGCTTTTCTATTTTAAGACCAAAAGACATGTTTTCAAAGACATTCATATGTGGGTACAACGCATATGATTGAAAAACCATTGCAGTTTCTCTTTTTGAGGGATGTAATTCATTAACTAATTGATCATTAATATATATTTCACCTTCATCTATCTGTTCCAATCCAGCAATCATTCTTAACAAGGTAGACTTTCCACAACCCGATGGACCAACCAAAACTAAAAATTCATCTTCTTTTCCCTGAAGATTAAAATTATTTATTATTTTATTTGTTCCAAAGGATTTATGAATGTTGGTAAATTTTATGTTTGACATTATAATTTTTTAATTAATTCAAAAATATCAACCCCAATTTGTTTTAATATATGGGCGATGTCTATAGGGACCCAATTCTCTCTTATTTTTCCCTCATCATGATGGTAGAAATCCATGACTCTCATTGTAACATTTTGGTTTTCAGCGGTATAACCAAGCCAATCATTTTTTCCATAATTTGCATCTAAGCTGTGCCACCCAGCGCAAAGTGAAAATTTTCCATCTCCTATTTCACAGTAATGGCCTAATTTAAAGTAATCCCTCTGACTAAAAGACTTTCTAAAAGGTAATTGATGCATATCTATAAATCCTTCTAAACTTCTTGATGTTCCAATCCCACATGGCCCATACCAAATCATATCTTTGTGCCAAAATTCTTTTTGTGGATGACTTAAAAGTCTATCTTTTAATTCTTGATCAGTTAAATTTTCTAATTCTGGCTTATAATTTAAACTTCTATTCATTTCCATGGCTTGTCTTAAATTATTTTTTGAAACATTAAAATCTTCCTCATAAAAATCTAAACCATCTGCATTATATGGACTAAGCCATGAACCTTCAGATCCTCTAGATTTATTAATGGGCCAAATCCCCAATTGTCGAATAAAATCTAGGGTATCAATAAGAATATGGCTTTCAATTATTTTTCCATTTTTTATTTCATGAATTTCACAGCATCTTAAGTTTATCATTTTAAAATTTGGATTAACTCCGAGCCAAGGATTTTTGAATATTCCAGATAGTGTTGAAATTGATCCTACTTGAATCTTATCCCTAAAAGCACCACCAACAACCATTAATTCTCTTCTTTCTAAATCTGGAAATGCTTTAAACAATGGTTCATAAAATTTACTTTTTAAATTATCTAAACTATCAAATTCATTAATTGGATGAAAACAATTTACTTTTAAATCTTTGTCAAAGAGTTTTTGTAAATTTTTTTCTAGATTTTTATTTTTATTATAAAAAATTTTTTTAAGTTCATTTCTTACAAAGAGTTTGTTTGTGTGATTTTCTTTTGGAGAAAGATTAATATCCTTTATATCTTTCTTTGATTTTAATCCTGTATCAAATTGTTCTATAAGCATATATTTTTATTGGAATATTTCTTTATCACATTTATAAATAAATAAATATATGAATTTAAAATTAGCAAAATTTTCAGATCTTGTCCCAAGTAAACTTCCATTTGTAGAAGGGAAGCTCGAGGGACATAAAAATAGAAAAAACTATTCAATTGTAGGTCCAGGAGTGGCAGAAGATATAAGCCAATCAGTTAAAATTTCTAGACCACATAGTTTTAATTTGGGTGCTGTTTCTGCAATGCCAAGAAATGGCTCTGGCTTACACAGTCATACAACTGCTGAAGTTTTTATTATTTTTTCTGGAAAATGGAGATTTTACTGGGGCAATGAGGGTAAGGATGAAACCATTTTAGGTGCTGGAGATATTATTTCAATGCCTACAAATATGTTTAGAGGATTTGAAAATGCAGGTGATCAGGAAGGAACCATGTTTGTAGTGCTTGGTGGAGATGATCCTGGAATAATTACTTGGCTACCAAGCGTATTAGAAAAAGCAAAAACAACTGGTATGGCACTTTTAAATGATAACACTTTAATTGATTTGTCCAAAAATAATATTCCTAAAGATAAAACACTTCTTAGTCCAATATCTTCAGAAGAAATTAAAAAATTTGATAATTATAACTTAAGTGAGATTGAAAAATTTATTTGCAAGTTTTCTAAAAGAAATAATCATGAAGTTAAATTAAATGAAAATTTTAAAATAAGCCAAATAATTGGTAGCCATTTCCAGAATAAAACTTTCTCTCCTATTATAAATCAAAATACTGGATTTAATTTATCAATTTTAAAGTCAAAAAAGGGTAAAATAAATAATTTAAAATTCTCAAAGCCAACAGTGATGTTTTCACAAATAGGCTCATGGCATATACAAATTGAAGATTTTGAAGTAAATCTCAATTCTAAAGACACGATTTCAATTCCAATAAATTCAAATGTAAATATTAGTATAGACAGTAAAGAAGAAAGTTTATTAAACTGCGTAACTCAAATCTAATGAAAGGTTTTGATAAAAAATATAAAAGTTTTCCTGATTATATTCTTAAAATTACAAAACAAATTTGGGAAGGTAAAGACGTTAATTCTATTGCTAATTATTATACTGAAGATATTCCAGTGAGGTCTCCATTTGGAGTAACCTATGGTAATAAGCCAGTTATAGATGCAACATTTGCAACTTTAAGAGAATTTCCAAATAGACAATTACTAGGTGAAGATGTTATTTGGAACAAAGACGCAGAGGATGGTTATCATTCATCTCATAGAATTTTAAGTAAAGGTACTCACCTTGGAGATGGTTTATATGGAAAACCATCTGGTAAAAATATTTATTATAGAGTTATTGCTGATTGTGCGTGTAAAAATAATCAAGTTTATGACGAATGGATTGTAAGAGATCAAGGAGCTATGGTAAGACAAATAGGTTTTACTCCTAAAGAATTTGCTCAAAAAATTATTGAAAACGAAGGTGGTTTAGAAAATTCTAAAAAAATATTTACTTTAAAATCTGACATGAAATCAGAATACAAACCAAATCCTGCACCCAAAGACTCAGTTGGAGTAAAATATTCAAATATACTCAATACAATTTTTACCAATGATTATAATTTTTCTGATTACGCAAGGGCAGCAAGTATTTACTGGCCAGGAAATAAAATTGGCCATGGAAGAGAAGATATAGAGAAATTTTGGCAATCACTAAAGGGAGCTTTTAGTAATTTTAAATTTTCAATTGAACATATTGGATATTTAGAGGAACAAGGTAAAAATCCTAAGGCATCCATAAGATGGTTTTTGGATGCAAATCACTCAAATAAAACG
Source organism: uncultured Pelagibacteraceae bacterium (assembly GCA_902601785.1). GTDB lineage: Bacteria > Pseudomonadota > Alphaproteobacteria > Pelagibacterales > Pelagibacteraceae > Pelagibacter. Next base: position 47,615 of record CACKOH010000002.1, read on the forward strand.
TCAGACTTTGGAGAAGCAACAAATAAAAATATTTTTATAATGGGGATTAATCATGCTGAGATAAGTGATGGGAAAGTTATAAGAGAATGGGTTTTGTTTGATGAAGTGGCTATATGGAAACAAATTTTAATGAATTGATTTATGGGTAAAATTAAAACAACTCATGTAGGAAGTTTGCCTAGATCATATGAATTATCAGACCTTTTATTTAAGAAAGACCAAAATCAAAAAATTGACTTAAATAAATTTGATCAAATAGTTAGTAGAGATGTAAATGAGGTAGTTAAAAAACAAATTAATGTAGGTATAGATATTGTAAGTGACGGTGAAATGTCAAAGATCAGCTATGCAACTTATGTTAAAGATAGATTGGACGGTTTTTCTGGTGAAAGTGAAAGAAAAGCACCTAAAGATTTAGATGACTTTCCATCTTACAAGGAAAGAATTGCAAGAACAGGTGGTACACCTAAATATACAAGACCATGTTGTACTGGTGAGCTCAAAATAAAAGATAAATTATCTTTAACTAAAGATATTAGTAATTTTAAAGAAGCATTAAATAAAAATAATCATAAAACTGGTTTTATGAATGCTGCATCTCCTGGTGTTATATCTGCTTTTTTACCAAATAAATTTTATAAAAACGATGATGACTATTTAGAAAATTTATCAAATTTAATGAAAGAGGAATACGAAGAAATTACGTCAAATGGAATAAAATTACAGTTGGATTGTCCTGATTTAGCTCTGGCAAGACACATGACTTTCAAAGATTTAGATGAAAAAGAATTTTTGATTAGAGCAGAAAAACAAATAGAGTGTCTTAACAATGCTATAAAAAATATTGATAGTTCTAACATAAGGCTTCATATCTGTTGGGGAAATTATGAAGGTCCTCATTTACATGATATTCCTTTAGAAAAGATAATGCCAATTGCATTAAAAGCTAATGTTCAAACCTACTTAATTGAGTCATCTAATCCAAGACATTCTCATGAGTGGCAAATTTTTGAAAATTTAAAAGTTCCAGATGATAAAATAATTGCCCCAGGTGTAATAGACTCAACGACTAATTTTGTAGAACATCCCGAGGTTGTAAAGAATAGAATTTTAACTTTTTCTAAAGTCATTAATGCAGAACAATTATTAGCAGGAACAGATTGCGGATTTAGTACTTTTGCTGGCTTTGGAAATGTTGATGAAAATATAGTTTACAAAAAACTTGAGTCTTTGGTAAGGGGTTCAGAACTTGCGTCAAAAGTGATTTAATTATGACTTTTATTAACTATAAGGAGTGGGTATAGTTTTATTACTTAAATTATAATTTAACAAACAATATAGAGAGAAAATATATGAGAAAAATACTTGTTACTTTATTGTTTCTAATTTTTGGAACATCTGCATTTGCAGATTGTAACATTAAAAGTGGATCAATAAATATTTTGGCTAATGATTTTCCTGCATTGAGAACTTTCGTTGAAACTTCTAAACAATGTAAAGGAAATGCTGATTTTAAAGTGACTCACTCATCTGAGCATAATAAAATCGCAGTGCCAGCATTAACTGCAAACCCTTCTGAATTTTCAGCAAGAATTGCTGCAAACAGTTCGATTGTTCCTTTAATGAACCAAGATTTGATAAGACCACTAGATGATCTTGTTAAAAAATATGGAAAAGGAATTCAAGACTCTCAGTTAATTACAATTGATGGAAAAGTAATGGCTGTTGCATTTATGGCTAATACCCAGCACTTGTATTATAGAGAAGATATTTTAAAAGATATGGGTATAGCTGTACCAAAAACATATGAGGAAGTTGTTGCCGCTTCTGAAAAAATTAGAGCTTCAGGAAAAATGCAACATCCATATGCAGCTGCTTATAAAGCTGGCTGGAACTTAGCAGAAGAATTTGTAAACATGTTTATTGGTCATGGTGGTGAATTCTTTAAATCTGGAAGTGCAGAACCAAACATTAATAACGCTAAAGGTATTGCAACTTTAAATATGTTAAAAAAATTATCTGAATTAAGTAATCCTGATTACTTAACTCATGATAGTGAAGCAATTAAAGTAGAATGGGAATCTGGAAATGTTGCATTAATGACTTTGTGGGCATCTAGATCAGGAACTCTTTTAGATGATGAAGGTGATCCAAATATTACTAAAGCAACAAAACTAGCTGGACCTGCCACTGTTGGTGGAGGAAATATTCCAGCAGCTACACTATGGTGGGATGGTTTTACTCTCGCGAAAAATAGATCAGATGCTGATGCAGATGCTACATTTAGAGCTTTAGCACATGCAGCATCAAATAAGAAAATGGTTGCAGACGCTGCTGATCAAGCTGTTTGGTTAGTAGAGGGATTTGTTCCAGGACCAAAATCTATTGGTGTAATCGAGGCTGTAAAAATGAAAGCAAAACCATATCCAATGTTGCCACAAATGGGATTAATGCATGGTGCATTAGGAAGTGAGATTGTTGAGTTTTTACAGGGTAAAGAGTCTGCTGAACAAGCATTGAAAGACGTTGAGGCTGCTTATATCAGTAAAGCTAAAGAACAAGGCTTTCTATAAAATCTAAAAATCTAAGTGGGGAATTTTTCCCCACTTAATTAATATTTAGATGCCCAATAAAACATTTTTTTGGTTTTTTTTACCAACAGGTTTAGCAATGATCCTGTTTATAGGGCTACCAATAATATCAACTGGTATACAATCATTTTATGCGCAGCATGATCAAATAGTAAAAGAAGTTAAAAAATGTGATCCATTTGGGTGTACCGTTTCAATTGTTGTTGATAATGAGGAAACCTCTAAAATTAGAGAAGCAAAGCCTCTTGGAAAATTTAATGGTTTTGGAACTTATACTGACAGAAATCATTTGGCAGTTGATGAAATAAAAAAATTTTGGAATGAGACTGAGAGTGTTAGTGCTTTTATAGATCAGGTTACCAATCTTCCTTTTTATAAAGCTTTAATATTCACTTTAACATACTGTTTATTTGTAACCCCGAATGTGCTTTTGTTAGGTTTTATAATAGCACTAAGCTTAAATGCAGTTGCCAGAAAAATTAGGGGACCATTAATTTTTGGCACAATTTTACCCATGATAGTAACTCCTTTAGTTGGTTCTTTGGTTTTATTTTGGATGATTGATTCTCAAGGAATAATTGGTGCAAATATTCAAAACTTGATGAATGATCCTTATTTATCCCTTAAGTCCTCAAAAACATTAACTTGGATTACAATAATTATTTATGGTATTTGGCATCACTCCCCTTTTGCATTTGTAGTATTTTATGCCGCTCTTCAAACAGTCCCTCAAGAACCAGTAGAGGCAGCTATTATTGATGGTGCATCAAGATTTCAAAGAATTAAACACATTGTGTTACCTCATATATATCCAGTGGTTACTTTTGTAGCATTGATCTCTTTAATGGATAATTTCCGAGTTTTTGAACCAATAATTGGATTTAGTGCAGAAGGAAGTGCACAATCTTTATCGTGGTTAATTTACGATAATCTAGTTAATGAAGAAGTAATATTATTCGGCTCTGCTGCAGCAACTTCCATTATGACTATAGTTGGTATAGCAATTTTGTTAGCTCCTGTTTTGATAAGAACTTGGAAAGAATTTAGGATAGCAAGATAATTATGGATTATGGATTAGATAAAAAAACGACAAGTTTAAAAACTTTCAATACAATTTTTATAATTGTCTGGCTTTTGATTGCTTGTTTTCCATTTATTTGGACATTTTGGGGGTCATTTAAAGTAAGAGCTGATTTTTTTTCCAGATCAGATTGGTGGTATGCTATTTCAGCTTTTAATACTTTAATTGAAACTGGAGGAAAATTTACTACAAACGCCTATAGTCAAGCATGGACTGAAGGAGAGTTTTGGAAGGCATCAAAAAATACTATTATTGTTACTATTTTTGTTGTTAGTATTTCTTTATTCCTAGGAACACTAGGTGCGTACGCTCTATCAAGATCTACAAGAAATTATGCGTTTTGGTTATTAATTCTAGCTTTAATTTTTAGAGCGATGCCACACATAACTTTAGTATCTGGTTATCTGTTTCCATTTTTTGAACTTCAAATTTGGGGAATATTACCTACAACAATTGTTGTGTTGGTTGCTATTAATCAACCATTTACGCTATGGCTTCTATATTCCTTTTTTAAAACAGTGCCTAGAGAACTTGATGAGAGTGCCTTAATAGATGGATGTTCATATTTTCAAACTTTCAGACACATTATAATGCCAGTAATGTGGCCAGGGGTGATAACTGCGGGCTTGTTTAGTTTAATGTTAGCTTATAATGATTTTACAGTAACTGCATTGCTATTGAATCAGGAAAATCACACAATGGTACCAAAGATACAAAGTTATTTAGGAACAAACCAACATGAGGGAAATTTAATGTGGGCCGTATCATCTGTTGTATCAGCCACAGCTCCTCTTTTTATTTTAGTAATGTTTTTTCAACGGCAAATTATTAGTGGTCTGACAGCTGGAGCTATTAAAGGTTGACAAAATATAAGGCTTTATTATTTGGATCAATCGGGACCATTGTTGAAACATCTGAAATTCAAAGAAAATCATTTAATAGCGCATTTAAAATTGCTGGTCTTAAATGGAATTGGACAAAAGAAATTTACAAAAATTTACTCAATAAATCTGGGGGCGAGGAAAGAATATTGAGATATGCAAAACAAACTAAAAAAAATATTAATTCCAAAAATATAATCAAATTAAAAACAAAAATATTTAATAGCTACTTAAAAAAAAATAAACTTAAATTAAGAAGTGGCGTTAAGGAAATAATAAAATATTGTAAAAAACAAGAAATCAAACTAGCTTTAGTTTCTTCAACCTCCAAAAATAATATAAATTCAATTTTTTTTTGTTTAAGGGATAGTTTAAATAAAAAAGATTTTGATTTTATTGGTAATTCTAAATTAGTTAAAAAACTTAAACCATCTGCTGAAATATATAAATTGGCTTTAAAAGAACTTAGGCTAAAACCCAAAGAGTGTATTGCAATAGAGGATACACAGGAAAGTCTCAATTCTGCAATAAAAGCTAAATTGAAATGTTTTATTTTTCCTGGAAATTTTCACAGGTCAAAAAAATTTAATGGTGCGTTTAAAGAAGTAAGTAAAATAAATAAGAATATATTTAAATCTTAAGTTTCAGGAACAAACAACAAGCACAAACCATTATTACAAAATCTTTTTCCAGTAGCTGTTGGGCCATCAAGAAAAACATGTCCATGATGAGCACCACAATTTGCACAATGGTATTCTATTCTTCTCATACCAAATGAATAATCTATTTTAGTTTTAAAAGCACCTGGAAGTGCCTCACTAAAAGATGGCCAACCAGTGCCACTATCAAACTTTGCCTCAGATGAAAATAACTTAGCTCCACAATTAGCACAAAGGTAAAATCCTTTTCTTTTCTCATTAAGTAATTTACTTGTAAAAGCTCTCTCTGTTCCTTCATTAAACATGATTTCTTTTTGCTTTTTAGATAAATTTTTATTGATAATTTTTTTAATTTCCGAAAAAGCAAATTTGTAAGGGGCTATAAGTAATGAAAAAAATGACAGACTTACAATTTTTATAAAGTTTCTTTTATTATTCATTCTATACTAATACGAAAAAAATTTATTATTTCAATAATCACCTGTGTCACAACAAAAATAATAATTAAATAATTCACTTTTATAGAATCTTAGTTACAATCTAAAAAATATTAAATTCAAAGGAGAATAATGAAAAAATTTGAAGAACTAATGAGCGTAAGTAACGAGATTGAAAATATAACTGCAGAAGATGCAAAGAAAAAAATTAATGACCCAAATGTTCAATTTATTGATGTTAGGGACAAAGAAAGCTTTTCAAAGGGTAGTATAGGCAATGCTGTGCACATGGACAGAGGTCTACTTGAATTTTACTTGGCTGAAGGAAGTCCTCTTGAAAACAAAATGTTTAAAGATAATCCAGATAAAGAATATGTAGTTTTTTGTGGTGTAGGTGGACAAGGTACGTTAGCTACCAAAACTATGAAGGATATGGGAATAAAAAATGTAAAAAATATTTCTGGTGGTATTGCTGAGTGGAATAAAATTAAAGATTAATTGAATAAATTATTTCTCTTATCACATATAAAGTAATTACAGACATAATGAAAATTATTATCCAATTAATTATATTCCAAATTTTTTTATTATTTAGGTATTTTGAAAAATAATTTGATGCATATCCAATAGAAAAGAAAAAAACTGTAGAGGCAATAGAAGCTCCAATACCAAATATTATTTTATCATAAAGCAAAAAACTTTTTGAAAAATTACCTAAAAAAAATACAGTATCTGAATAAACATGAGGATTTAAATAAGTAAAACCTAAAGTTTTAATAATTATACTAACTAAAGAAGTTTTCGTATAATTTTGATTAAAATCAATTTTTTTAATCCTTAATTTTATTTTTGAGTAAATAAAATAGATTAAAAATAAAACTAAAAGAATATTAAAAATTAATTCTATTTTTAAAGTGAAATATTGATTAAAATAATAAAAAAGAAAAATACCTAAAAATATAAGGAAACAATCTGAGATTGAGCATATAAAGCAAACTATAAATGTATATTGTTTTTTTAAGCCTTGCTCAATTACAAATATATTTTGGGCTCCGATAGCTAATATTAAGCTTAGACCTGTAAAAAAACCAAGTAATAAAAATTCCATTAAAAATAATTATTAAAAATAATTATTCCGAATTTGCCGTAAGAGTTTTGATTTCTAAAATATTTTCGTTTGGATCTTTAACAAAGAAAGTTTCTTGTTCATACTTTGTACCTTTAAATCTTAAATATGGTTCATCGTAATATTTTGTTCCACTATCTTTTAATCTTTGTTTTAAACTGTCAAAATCTTTTCTAGACAAATGAACTCCAAAATGTGGAACTGAAACATTTCCCATATCGACATCATGTCTTTCGCTTTCCAATTTATGCTCACTTTTATGAAGAGTTAATTCGTTTCCCCAAAAATCAACATCTGCCCACTCTTGAGCTGAATTATCTAATCTGCATCCTAAAGTTTCACTATAAAATTTTTTCGCTATTTCTAAGTCTCCACATGGAATTGCTAGGTGAAAACAGTTAGTGTTTTTGTACATAAATTATCCTTTAATTACTGAATATAATCACTATATAACCTGTAAATTTAAATTCAACAATCATATATATGAATGACTTTTTACAATCAATAATTGACAGAGATCCTGCGGCTAGATCAAAATTAAGTTTAATTTTAACTTACCCTGGTGTTAAGGCAGTTTTTTTTCATAGGGTGGCAAACTTTTTTAGCACAGCAAAATTTGATTTGATTGCAAGAATCATTTCACAATTTTCAAGATTCATGACTGGTATTGAAATTCATCCTAAAGCAAAAATAGGAAAAAATTTATTTATTGATCATGGTATGGGTGTTGTGATTGGTGAAACATCTGAGATTGGTGATAATGTAACTATTTACCATATGGTAACTTTGGGCGGAATAGCTCCAAGTATAAATTCAAATGATCAAAGAAATGTTAAACGTCATCCAACTATTGAAAATGAAGTTGTAATTGGGTCAGGTGCACAAGTTTTGGGTCCAGTTACTGTTGGGTGTTGTGCAAAAATTGGAGCAAATGCTGTAATTACAAAAGATGTTCCTGAGAAAGCTGTAATGGTTGGGATACCTGCAAAAAATGTTGGTATGGCAGACAGTGAATTTAAACCATATGGTATTACTCCTGATAGTGATAAAAAATCAGAATAATGAATGATTTACAAAATGACTTTATTTCAGGGATTGGAAATACTCCTTTAATAAAATTAAGAGCAGCTTCAGAAATTACTGGTTGTAACATTTTTGGAAAAGCAGAATTTTTAAACCCAGGTGGATCGGTAAAAGACAGAGCAGCTCTTGCTTTAATTAAAGATGCACAAGAAAAAAAATTAATTACCAAAGGTGGTACAGTTGTCGAAGGTACAGCAGGAAATACTGGGATTGGATTAGGTCTTTTAGGAAATTCATTAGGTTATAAAACAATTATTGTAATGAATGATAATCAAACTCAAGAAAAAAAAGATATTCTCAAAAACCTTGGAGCAGAACTAAAACTAGTTCCAGCTAAACCTTATAAAGATGATAATAATTTTGTTAAAGTCGCAGCAAGATTAGCTGATGAACTTAGACCTTCGAATAATAATGGAGTAATTTGGGCTAACCAATTTGATAATACGGCAAATGCCAAAGGTCATTACGAAGGAACAGGTAAAGAAATTTGGGATCAAACCAATGGTAAAGTTGATGGATTTGTATGTTCCTCAGGAACCGGAGGAACAATTTCAGGTGTTAGTAATGCTCTTAAAGAAAAAAATAAAGATATAAAAATTTTCCTTTCAGATCCAAAAGGTTCTGCTCTTTATAATTATATAAAAAATGGAGAATTAAAATCTGAAGGTGGATCAATAACTGAGGGAATTGGATCTAGTAGAGTAACTGCAAACTTTAAAGATGCTAAAATTGATGACGCTTATTCAATTGATGATCATGAAGCTTTGCCAATTCTTTATGATTTAATTCAAAATGAAGGATTGAGCTTAGGGACCAGCTGTGGGATTAATATTGCAGGGGCTATTAGAATGGGTAAAGAATTAGGTCCTGGAAAAACAATTGTTACAATTCTTTGTGATAGAAGTGATAAATATGCTACTAAAATGTTCAATAAAGAGTTCTTAAAAGAAAAAGGACTACCAATACCTAATTGGTTTTAAACATATATTTTATCGGCTAATCCATAAGTAAGAACCGCACTTAAGATTGTAAGTACTAAAGGAGCATAAATCGCTTCATCTGAGGTTTTATCTGTATGCCCAAGTTTATTAATTTTAGTGCTGTAGAAACCAACAATAAATGCTGACAAGTTTTGTAAGAATATTAAATTAAAAAATCCCCAAGTTGCTTCTAAGCCGTTAGGTCTAATGAAACCAACATATATTGCCATTACTGTTGAGCCTAAAAAAATAGATCCAAAAAATCTAACTATGCTAGCTCCAGTAGCATCCATTCCATATTGGTTTAAAAAGGATTGAGTTTGAAAGACACATCTAAATCCATAATACGCAAAACCTATGAAGTGAACTAAAAAGACTATTAAATAAAAAATTCCATTAAATTTTTCGATCATTGGATAATTCTACCAAAAGTTTGTTAAAATAAAAAATTTTTTTAAAGTTTTCCCCATCAAGTTGTAAATTACACAATAGCGTCAAATGAACATTTCCATAACTTTATTTGACTATGTAGTTTAGACTAATTCTAGTAACAATTCGCAAAGCTAAAATATGACTGCATACCAAAGTTGCGATCATAACATTACTTTGTCAATTATTTGCTAGGTTAAGATTATGCAACATAATTATAGGAGTATTAAATGGACGCAAAAGAAGTAGTTAAAAAAGGATATGAACTTTTTGGTAAAGGAGATATGAAGGCATTTATGGAAATGGTACATGATGATATCACTTGGATTTATCCTGGAGATAAGCATCCAATGTCTGGAACTCACAAAGGTAAAGAGGCATATATGAAAACCATGATGCAAGTCCCACAACTTTGGAATAATTTTTCAGTAACCCCAGATATGATGATTAGTGAGGGAAACAAAGTATTTGTTAAGGCAACTGCTAAGGCAGATGGAATGGATACTATTTTTGGTCATTACTTTGAAGTAGGTGATGATGGTAAACTGACGACGTTTATTGCGTTTGACGATACACTAAGCATGTTCAATGCAATGAAGAAATAAGGAGATAAAATGAAAAAAACAATATTAGCATTAATATTTTCACTATTAACAACCTACGCTCTAGCTGAAACAGGTAAATTTAATGCCTCTGGAGCAGGGTCTTGGGCAGTAAATGTAATGGATGGTGGCAATGGAAATATGAGTATTACATATGATGGTAATGCTGGCCTATCCGATAAAGAAGGAAGTATTTTTGATAAGTCTACAATGCACTGTATTGGAGGATTAACTTTAGTTGCAGGTAAATTTGATGACGAAACAGGTATGTGTACTTTTTACTTAATGGATGGTGAAAAAGTCTTTATAAATTATAAAGGTAAAGGAACTGGAGGACAAGGTGGTTCTGGAGATTTTGTGATTGTTGGTGGAACTGGAAAATATGAAAAAATTTCAGGAACTGGTTTTTCAAGCAGACAAAATCTTAAAGGTAAAGCTGGAATGGCTCATTCATTAAATCAAATGAGTGGAAATTATACTTATTAATTAAAAAAAGGAGATCAACAATGAAAAAAACAACTTTAGCATTACTATTTAGTGCTGTTCTTTCATCAACTGCAATTGCAGGGATGTCTGATAGTGATAAATCTAAAGCTTGGGAATGTAGTGGTATTTATATGGCAAACTATTTTTTACCACCGGGAGAAAGTTTTGAGTACAGTATGAAAGAAAAATCAATGGCATCAGTTAAAGTTCTAAAATCATATGCTCTTGAAATAGGTATTTCTGAAAAGGAATGGGATGATGGAGTAAACAAAGCTGTTGATAAATATAATGGTGCAAAATATGACAAAGTAAAAACAGAGGCTTGTCATGCTTTTATAAATTCAGCTGTTCCAAACGGTGAAGACCGAGTTAAAAAAGTAGTACAGACTTTATATTAAATTAACAAAAGGAAAAAATAATGGAAAAAGAAATGTTAGCATTAGTAAATTTTAAAGAAGGTAAAATGGAAACTTTCATGGGCTGGATGCAGTCTGATGAAGGTATGGGTGTAAGAAAAAGCGTTGCCTATCCAGAAAAAACTATTGGGGCAATGAAACCAGATAAAACAGGTATGTTGTTCAAAGTTTCAGTTCATAATGAACCTGGAATGAAAGAATTTGTATCTGGAAATAACCCTACTGCAAAAGCGATTTATGAAGAATGCATAGAAAGTGCTCAGCTTTGGGAAATGTCAGAGATAAGTCTTTAACTTAATAATTAAAAATGCAAGCTGGTTATGCTATTTTTAATATAGAGGTAACTAATCCAGAAGATTATAAAGAATATGTTGAAAAAGTTAAACCGGTTGCAGAAAAATTTGGTGGTGATTACATAATTAGAGGTGGTACAAACCAAATTATAGAAGGAACTTGGCAATATAGCAGAACTGTTGTAATAAAGTTTCCTTCTTATGAAAAAGCATTGGAATGGTATAATTCGGAAGAATATCAACCAATAAAACAAATCCGATTAGTCAATGCAAATACTAATGGAATAATAATACAAGGAGCATAAAAATGTCGATATTAGAAAAATATAGCGCTGCTTTAAAAAATAAAGATGAAGCAGCAATGAATGAACTTTTGCATGATGATTTTAAATTTACAATGCATAAGTCAGGAAATGTTTTAAATAAAAGTGACGTAATGAAATGGGCTATGAGTGGCGACATTAATCAAGATAAAGTAAGAATAGTTTACGAAAATGATGAAGTTGGTGTTCATCATGCTTTCGTAACATTTAATGACGGTAATGTTGAAGCTGTAATGGCTGTTTACAAATATAAAGATGGAAAAATAGCAAGCTTGGAGACAGGTGCTACTCCAATACCTAAATAATTATATAAATTTAGCGAGATATCATTTAAAATCATAAAATGAGTCTCGCTACTTCCTACCTTTTTCTAGGAATTGCTGTTTTCCTAGGTGTTACTTCAAATAGTTTTGCAAAAAGTGCTGAGGGATTTACCCTTCTCTTTCCAAGTATCATTACTGCAATTACTATAGTTCTATGTATGTATGCACTTTCTTTAGTGATGAAAAATATACCGATGGGCATAACCTATGCGTCATTTGCAGGATTAACAATCATAGCAACAGTGATTGTTGGTGTTATTAGATTTAATCAGATACCAAATATATATTCATTAATTGGATTAGCTCTTATAATCATTGGAGTGTTAATTGTTAACTTATTAGGAAATAATTAAATATGATTAAAAAAAAATATGCACAATTTGTTTTTATTTTCTTAATGTCTTTTGGCATGAGTTTAATTATGAGTGGTGTTGTTGTAGCCGTTAATACAAGTTTAACAGATGGATTTTTCGGAAGGTGGTTTTATTCTTGGATGTTTGCTTTTCCTGTTGCTCTAATAGCTGCTATTTTAATAGCACCAATGATAAGATCCCTCATAGATAAAATTACAATAGATTAAGTATGAAACCTTTTTTAGGATATTTATTTTTAGCAAATGGGATTATATTTGGAATAGCATCAAATAGTTTAGCCAAGATTTCTGATGGTTTTACAAAATTTACTCCATCTTTCTTATGTATATTATTTATGTGTATTACTATGTTTTCAATAGCAAAAGCAATGTCGGCTCTTCCAGTCGGATTTGCTTACTCGACTTATAGTGGATTAACTGTAACAGGGGTTGTTCTATTTGCTGTACTTAAATTTAACCAAATTCCAAATATCTATGGGATAATTGGAATAATATTAATTATAATTGGTGTAGTGATGGTCAACTATTTGGGCAGAATAAGTTAAAAAACTCTAATACTTTTTAAAATTATCTGGTAATTCATGAATTCCACTTTCATTCAAGTTTAATTCAAATTCATCTTTCACATTTTTTATATCAAGAGGCGAGTATAAATGAGGATACATTTCACCATTAGAGGCTTGCTCCCAAAGCAAATGATCAAGATGTAAGGTATGTACTTTTAATAAGATTAAATCATTCTGTTTAGAGAAGTATTTTTTTAAAGTTTCTAAAACTTGATCCTTCTCAGAAAAGTGAATATATCCATCCTTTAAATCCTTTGATGAACCAGAATAAACACCACTATTTTTTGCTTTAGTCCACTCTTCTTTATCTAATATTTTAAAAATATACTTTAAATTCATAATTAATTAAAATTATTAACTAACAGGTTTTAGTAATTTTAAAAATTTTTGATGAATAGTTTTATTTGAAGAAACTAAAATGTTGCCACCTTTAATTGCGTCTTTATTATTCCAAGTATTTAAGTACCCGCCTGCAGCTTTAATGACTGGTATTAATGGATGAATATCCCAAATTTTATTAGAGCATTGAATAACAATATCTAGTCTGCCCTCAGCTAAATGTGAGTAACTTAAAGCATCACTGCAGGGAAATTGCATCAATTTTAAAATTTGGGGAATTTTTTTTTGTTTATTAAGAGATAAAGATCCATGAAATGCTGCAGACACTCTAACATTTTTAAAAGTAGCTTTTTTATTTACATGAATTTTTCTTTTTTTTCCATTATCTACAACGTAGGCTAATTTATCTGAGTAATTTAAATAATATTTTTTTAAAACTGGAAAATTAGCTAATCCTAAAACTGGAGTACCTTTATAATTTAAAGAAATTAGATTACTCCAAGTAGGATTTCCTATTACAAATGATCTTGTTCCGTCTATAGGATCAATTACCCAAGTAAATTCACTCTTTGATTTTTTATGTCCAAACTCTTCTCCTATTACTTGGTGATTTGGAAATTTTTTTTTTATTTTTGATCTTATAAATTTTTCAAAAGCCTTGTCTGACGTTGTTACAGGGTCGTAGCCTTTTCCTTTCAGTTTATTTGAAACTTTAAAAGTCCTGTTTAATTTAGAATAATAAAAATTAGTAAGATCTTTCGCTAATTGATTTAAAAAATTAGCAAATATTTTGTACTTTTTTTTATCTAAATTGTTCACAAAGAATTCTTACTATCAAATTAATTTTGGTTAAAGTTAATTTTTAAATTTATATCTTTCAATTTTTGAATAAACTCTCAATTTGAGCTTCTGCAGCTTTAATCGATTTATCATAATCAAGAGCCATTTGGTCAGCACTGATTACTTCTACCTTCTCTATTCCAAAAAAATTTAAAATAAATTTTAGCCATGGAGTTAAAAAATCTTCAGCACTGTTAAGTTTTGTACCACCTGAGGTGATTACTAAATAAGCTTGTTTATTTTTTAGTAGTCCTTCTCTTCTTCCATTGGGTTTAAACTTAAAAGTTTCTCCAATTCTAGCTGCCAGGTCTGACCAAGCTTTTAATGTAGCTGGTGGACCGTAATTATAAATTGGAGCTGAAATAATAATTATATCACTTTCCTTAAGTTCTTTTACAAGTTGATCTGATAATTCAAACATTTTTTTATGATGTTCAGTTTGATCTTTTTCATCAATTTTCATCCCTGACTCTGTAAGCCCACTTACAAAAAGCATTTCTTCATCTAAATCCCTATATAAAACTTCATCTCCTGGCTTCTTTATTTTATCTAATAATTTTTTGGCTAAAGCTCTTGAAGTTGAGCCTTTTTTTCTAGCACTTGAGTCTATTTGATAGATTTTCATCTCTTCTTTTTAGCCGAAATTTTGCATAAAAGGAAAAACTTTAATTATATAAAAACCAATTGCCTGTAATTGATTAGTTAAAATTAAAATACCTGTAACTAAAAGAGTTATTCCACCTATTTTTGAGATTAAATTTATGTTTTTTCTAAAATTTTTAGAAAATAATAAAAATCTTTGGATTAAATATCCTGACAATACAAAAGGTATAGCAAGACCTAAAGAGTAAGATATCAGTAATATTATTGCTCTTGATAATGTTTCTTCAATAGAGGCTAAAGCTAAGATGGAGCCTAAAATAGGTCCAATACAAGGAGTCCACCCAAAACCAAATGCAAGACCAATTACATATGGAAACAAAATATTTCTAGACTCTTTTGCATCAAATCTTTTTTCAAAGTTTAGATAAGAAATATTAATGATACCTAGTAACTGAAATGAAAATATTACAATAATTATTCCTGCAATAATTCTTAGAATCTCAGAGTTTTGTAAAAGTGCTTGCCCTAAAAAAGATGCCGAAGCACCTAATATTACAAATACAGTTGAAAAACCTAAACAAAATAAAACGAGAGGAAAAAAATTTGTTTTTTTTGACTCTAATATTTCTTGAAGTGATTGGCCCGAAATATACGAAACATATCCTGGAATTAAAGGTAACACACAGGGTGATAAAAAACTTATTAATCCTGCACCAAAAGCAATTAAAAACTCAAACATTACCCAGTATTTTTCATGGCTGCAGATATACCTGCAATTGAAGTTAAAAGTGCATCATTTAAATCTTTTTTATCAGATATTTTTTTATTTTTTTTAAGCTTGTGGATCACAATGGGCTGTATGATATTTAGTACTTCTGAGTATATATTTCTCACAATTATTAATGTTCTAGATTGTTTTCGTGTTAATAAGATTTCTTTTGTAGTAATTTTTTTATTTAATTTTTTTATTACTTCAAATTGAAATCTAAGTTTTTTTCCAACCCTTTTTAGTTTTTCGTCTGCTAAATATTTCTCATAAATTTTTGAAATTTCTGGATCAGCTTTTGTAATTACCATATCAAGTATATCTAACATTGAATTGAAAAAGGGCCAATTTTTTTCCATATCTATTAGAGTCCTTCTAAACTTTTTTATATAAGCATATCTTAAAGCTTCAGCGCTACCTAACCACGCAGGTAACATTAATCTAATCTGTGTCCATGCGAATACCCAGGGTATAGCTCTTAAACTTTTGATATTGTCTAAATTCTTTCTTTTTGATGGTCTGGATCCAATAGATAATTTACCAAGCGCTTGATGGGGTGTGACATTTTTAAAATATTTTATAAATTCTGAACTCTGATTGATATTTTTTCTATATGAACTTTTTGAAATATCTGACATTTTTTCGATTAGTGACCTCCAATCATGTTTTGGTATTGGTGGTGGATTTAGTGTTGCCTCAGTTACTGCCCCGATGTAACTACACAAATTATATTCAGCAATTGGTTCATAACCATATTTTTGCTGAATAACTTCACCTTGGTCTGTAATTCTTATTTTTCCATTTACAGAATTTGGTGGTTGAGATCTTAGGGTTGCTTGAATTGGTCCTCCGCCTCTTCCTGGCGAACCTCCTCTTCCATGAAAAAAACTGGCATTAACACTATATTTTTTTGCTAATTTAACAATCTGCTCCTGCGCTTTATATTGATGCCAACTTGCACATATTTTACCTGCATCTTTGCTAGAGTCAGAGTAACCTATCATTACTTCTTGTTTATTCTTTATTAATTTTCTGTACCATTTTTTTGAAAACAAATTTTTGATTATTTGACTTGCATTGACTAAATCATCTAACGTTTCAAATAACGGAACAACTCTTAATTTATGCTTTATTTTTGCTTCTTTTTGAAGAAATGAAACTGCCAAAATATCAGATGCAGAAGTGGTCATTGAAATCACATAGGCACCTAAACATTCAGAAGGTTCATCAGCAAGTATTTTAAATGTTGACCAAACTTCATTATTTTCTTTATTAGAAAATTTAAAATTGTTTATACAATTTTTTTTTGAAAGTAATTTAGATTTTAAGAAATTAATTTTTTCATCCTCAGAAAATTTATAATAATTTCTATTAAATTTTTTTTTAACTAACTCAGCGATTAATTGAGTATGTCTTGAGGACTCCTGTCTAATATCTAATCTAGCTAGATTTATACCAAAGCACTTTGCTCTTCTCATAAGATCTAACAAATCTCCACTAGCAATATTTTCATTTTGATTTTGCTCTAACGACTCTCTTACAACTCTTAAAGGCTTTAAGATTTCTTCAGTGGATCTTAATAAAATTTTTTGGTTCAAAGGTTTTTTGTCAATTAAGTATTGTTCAATAGATCTATGAGTCAACCTTATTTTGTCTCTTAAAGGTCTTAAAAAGACACGATAAGGTTCGAAAGACTTTCCTACTCGATTGGATATTTTTTTTGAACATTTTTTCATGGAGTAAGATCTAATAATTTTAGTCAACGTTTTTTCATAAAGTTTTGCAGCTTCCCATCTTGATAATAAAATCACTTGTTTGGTAACTTGAGATGTTACATTTGGATTTCCATCTCTATCACCACCCATCCATGACCCAAATTGAATGGGATTAAAATTTTTTGGTAATCCTTTGTTCATATTTTTAACAAAAATAGAATTCAATCTTCTATATACTTTTGGAATTGTGTCCCAAAGACTATCCTCTATAATTGCTAGACCCCACCTTGCCTCATCAAATGGGGTCGGTTTTGTTCTTTTAAGATCATCTGTGTTCCAAATAATTGAAAATTCATCTCGCAATTGTTTATCTAATATTTTAATTTTTGAGGGATAAGATTTAAAAAGGTCTCTTTGCTCTAAAATTTCAATAATTTTATGATATTTTTGAATTAAAGTTCTTCTTTTTACCTCTGTAGGATGAGCTGTTAGAACTATTCCAATATCTAAACTCTTTGCAAGATTATAGATTTTACTGTTTGGTATTTTCTTATTTTTAAAAAGATTTTTAAATATTTCCTCTATAAATATATTGTATTTTAAATTTTTTCTTTTTGTTTCATATTCATCTAAGTTCCTAGCAGTATCTATTGACTCTGCTAAATTTATGAAATTTATTAAATGACTAAATGCTCTTGTTAATCTGAAAGTATCTTTGGGATTAATATTTTTTATAGTTTTAACTAATTTTTTAAATGAATTGTTGTTTTTAATATTGATTTTATTAGCTTTTGATAGCTTTCTTACTTTCTCAACTAAATTAAAAAACTTTATACCCTCTTGATTTTTGATGACTTTGCCAAGTACTGTTCCTAAATAACGGATATCTTCCCTGAGTAACTTTGTTGGTATTCTTTCATAGTAAAGATCTCTTTTTTTCATCAGCTAAAATAAATTTTTTTTGTAAAAATCCCTTACAGTTTGTTTTTACACTAAATAAAGAACCAGAGTATCTAAATTTTCGCAAATCTGCACTGTTCATTCCTTTGGTTGCTGATGTCACAAATAGCTGATTATTATTTGTTCCACCAAATGTGCAATTAGTTATATTTTTGGCTTGAAATTGAATTCTATGAATTAATTTTCCTTTGTTGTTAAATACTGAAATACAGGCGCCATGATAATGAGCTACCCATAAATTTTCATTATTATCTAAAGTCATACCATCTGGAACCCCAACTTTATTTGAAAATTTTTTGAAAATTTTTTTATCTAAAATTTTATTATTTTTATTTATTTTTATTTTATAAATTTTTCTTTTAGAACTATCTGTGTGATAAAAATTTAACTGATCTATAAAAGCTGGGCCATTCGTAATCCTATAATTTTTATCAATTTTCGTTAATGATAAATTTTTATCTAACTTATATAACGATCCCTTTTCAATTTTTCTCTCTAGGTTATCCATAGTTCCAAACCATAAATTTCCAGCTGGATCTGTTTTACCATCATTAATTCTATTTAATTTAATCTTTGGTTCTATTAATATTGATTTAATGATTTTTTTAGATTTAAGATTTTGAATTCTAATCTCCCCTTGTAATCCTAAGATAAATATATTTTTTTTTATATGCGCTAAAAAGCCGATTTCTTTATTTACTTTAATTTGTTTTTTTTTATTATTCTTTATATTTAAGATACAGATTTTCTTTTTTTTTATATCAACAAAATATATCGAGTTATGTTCTTTAACCCATAATGTGCCTTCGCCTAACTTACATTTACTATTCCAAATAACTTTTGGTTCTAAGGTTTTGATTTTATTCATGTACTTCAAATTCCTTGATAAAGTCTTTATTGGGGTTGATACCTATGCCAACATTATCTGATACTGAAGCAAAACCATTATTTTTCTTTACCTGGTCTAGAATTGAAAAATCTTCATCTGGAAGATTTGTAATAAAAATATTTTTTTCTGTTGTGTCAAATTCTAACATAGATTTTGAAGGAAATAATCCGCCTGGCATATCTGGTTGTGATGTTAATAAATGTAAATTAACAGCTATACTGATAGCTGATCCCCAAACATGATTTACAACAGGAATAAAGTTTGCTTGAGCTAATGCAACAACTTTTAAATACTCTGTAATTCCCCCTAAACCACAAACTTCTGGCTGTGCAATATCTATACATTTATTTGAGATTAATTTATTCCAACCATATTTTGTAAATTCAGCTTCCCCACCTGCGATACTTGTAGATATTTTATTTCTCAATTGTCTGTACCCGTCATAATCCTCCGGAGCAACTGGCTCCTCAAACCAAAATATATCTAGCTCATCTAGCCCTTTACCCACATAAATGGCATCTTTTAAACTATATGCGTGGTTGGCATCTACCATTAACTTGAAATCTTTGCCTATGCTTTCTCTAACGGCTTGCACTAATTTCAGATCCTCCTTAGCACCTATACCTATTTTCATTTTCATAGCCTTAAAATTTTTAGACTTAATTTCTTTCGCTTCCTCTTTAAATAAATCGATTAATTCTTCTGTACTTTTTTTTTGTAACATCATCCCATAACCATAAACTGGAATATGTTCATTACATTTTCCGCCAATTAGTTGATAAAGAGGTGCTTTAGTTTTTTTTCCAAGAATATCCCACAAGGAAATATCTATACCGGATAATGCCTGTATAGGCATTCCTTTTTGACCACTGTCTCTTAAAAGATTGTATACCTTTTGCCAAATATGCTCTTTATTTAATGGATCTTCTCCAATAATTAAAGGCTGTATGACTTTTTCAATAATATATTTATTTGCTAGTGCAATATTTCCTGGTCCAAAACACTCACCCCACCCTGTTATACCCTCATCAGTGTTAACTTCAACAATGTGAGCAGTTCTATGCTTATAATATTGTTGAGAATATCCAAGTTCTTTATCTAACTCATATCTGAGCACATGACTTTTAACAGAAGTTATTTTCACAATTATTTAAAGAGCAACAACTTTTGAATTTTGCTCACCTAAGTTTTCAACAGATAATTTCATAGTATCACCAGCTTTTAAAAACTGCTGGGGCTTCATGCCCATACCTACTCCAGGAGGAGTTCCAGTTGTTATTATATCACCAGGTTGTAAAGACATGTACTTACTTAAATAAGACACAATATAATCAACATTAAATATCATAGTGTTAGTATTTCCTCTCTGCATTTTATTACCATTGACATCTAAGCTCATTTTCAAATTATTCACATCCGAAATTTCATCTTTAGTTACTAAATATGGTCCAATTGGTCCATAAGTGTCATGAGATTTTCCTTTAACCCATTGACCCATTTTTTCTATTTGCCACTCTCGTTCACTTATATCATTTACTAAGCAATAACCTAAAATATGATCCTGGGATTGATTTTCAGATATATGTTTTGTCTCTTTTCCAATAACTATTCCTAATTCTACTTCCCAATCAAGTTTTTTTGATCCTGATACAATCTGTATGTCATCATTGGGACCATTGATACAGCTAGTAGCTTTCATAAACACTATTGGTTCAGATGGTGCTTCAGCTCCAGTTTCTGCAGCATGGTCAGAAAAATTAAGTCCTATTGCTATAAATTTCCCTGGATTAGTTATACATGAGCCAATTCTCTCACTGCCAGATATTTCAGGAAGTGATGATAGGTCTGCACCTTCTAGTTTAGAAATTGTATCAAAATTTAAATGATGAGGATTTAAATCTTTTATATGCGAACTTATATCTCTAATTTTACCATCTTTATCTAAAGCGGCGGGCTTTTCTTTTCCCTTTTGTCCTACTCGTAATAATTTCATAATTCTCCTTTTTGTTATTTAATTATATTGAAATCCCACCATCAACAGAAATTGTTGTACCCGTTGTAAAAGTAGCATCATCACTTGCTAAATAAACAGCTACTGCAGCTATTTCTTCAGCTGTACCTAATCTACCCATAGGTTGTCGTGCTATAAAATCTTTTTTAGCCTGAACAGGATCTGGACTTTGATTAACCCTATCTTGCCAAGATGGTGAAAAAACTGTGCCTGGTGCTATCGAATTACATCTTATATTTTGCTTAACAAAATCGGCTGCAATAGACTTGGTTAAACCAATTACAGCTCCTTTTGTCGTGCCATAGACAAATCTGTTTACAAAACCTTTTAAACTAGAAGCACAAGATGAAACATTAATAATACTTCCGCCATTTTGTTTGACCATTATTGGTAATATAGCTTTGCACATAAAATACATGGACTTTACATTTACATCACTAGAAAAATCCCAATCTTCTTCTTCACACTCAAGAATAGTTCCATGGTGAACAAATCCAACTGCATTAAATAAAACATCCACTTTATCTAGAGATTTTGTAAAATCTAAAATTGCATTATTATTAGTTGAGTCTAATGTTTTCACTTCAATATTAGGAAATTCTTTATTTAAATCAGCTAAGGTTTTATCATTTAAATCTGTAGCAATGACATGTGCACCTTCATTATGAAACGCAATAGCGGTAGCTTTTCCAATTCCTTGTCCTGCTGCAGTAACAACAATTTTTTTACCTTCTAATCTTTTGCTCATTTTTTATTCATCCTTTCAATTTCCATATACAATGAACTGTGATCTTTATTTCCATGACCATTTTCAACTAAAGTCTTATACATTTCTTTAACCAGATTTGAAATAGGTAAATGCGTATTAAAACTATTTGCACTATCCAAAATATTATTCATATCTTTTAAATGGGTAGAAGTTTTTCCTTTAGGACTAAAATCCTTATCTATCATTCTTTTCCCATGAGTTTGTAAAATTTTACTATCAGCCCAACCTCCAGATAAAGCGCTAATCATTTTAATAGGATCTGCTCCTGCTTTCTCACATAACGTTACAGCTTCAGCTACTGCGCCTATTGTTAAGCCAACAATAATTTGATTAGCAAGTTTTGATATCTGACCACTACCTATTGGACCAACTAATGTAGGATTTCCCATAGTCTTTAAAATTTCACTTGCTTTGTCAAAAACATTTTGCTCACCTCCAACCATAATTGCTAATGATGCTTCCTCTGCACCTATAGTTCCCCCTGAAACAGGTGCATCCAGATAATTTATATTTTTTGATTTTAAATTATTTCCGTGTTTGGTTGCTGTTAATGGTTTTACTGAACTCATATCAATTACTGTAGCTTGTGATTTTAATCCTTCCAAAAAGTCAGAACTACTCATGATCTCATCAACGGCGATATCGTCTGTTAACATCGTAATTACTACATCACTGTCACTCACCGCTTCTTTAATTGAACTTGATATCTCTGCACCCTGATCTTTTAAAGGAGCAGCTTTATTTTGAGATCTGTTAAAAGCTTTTAAATTATATCCTGCTTTTAATATATTTTTAGCCATTGGTAGGCCCATAAGACCTGTCCCAATAAAACCGATTTTTAACATTATTTTGGTTTAAATTCGTGGAAATTTTGTGTCATTGCCTCAGGAAAAAACATCACACATGCAAGTACAATCAATTGGATAACGATAAATGGAGCAAAACCTCTGAATATATCTGTTAAAGATATGTGTGGTGGTGCAACTGATTTTAAGTAGAAAGCTGCGGGTCCAAATGGAGGACTTAAAAATGAAACTTGCATATTAACACAAAATAAAATTCCAAACCAAATTGGATCAAATCCAAGTGCAATTACAATCGGTAAAAATACTGGCATTGCTAATAAAACTATCCCAACCCAATCCATAAATGCTCCCATAATCAAAAACATTATTTGCATCATAAAAATTAGATACATTGGTTTTAAATCATAAGCTAAGATAGTCTCTGCTACATATTTTGGACCTCCAGCAAGAGAATAGGCGCCTGCTAAAACTGTTGCACCAAAGGTAATAGTTAAAATAGTTCCTGATGCTTTAAACGTTCTAGTTAATGCATCTTTAAATAAAAACCATGTTAATTCTTTTCTAGCAAAAATTATAATTAACGTAGCAACCACACCCATTCCAGCTGCTTCTGTAATTCCAGTTATTCCTGAATAAATTGAACCTAAAACAATTATCACTATTCCTATTGGTGGTAATAGTCCTGGAAGATATGACATTTTTTCTTTTAAAGTTAAAGGAGCTTCATCACTTAATGGAGCAAGATGCGGCTGTAATCTTGTTCTAATTAAAATATAAGTAATTATTAAACCTGAAATCATTAAACCTGGAACAATAGCTTCTTGAAACAACATTGTAATTGATGTTTCTGTAGTTAAACCATAAATGATTAAAACAATAGAAGGTGGGATCATTGTACCTAAAGAACCAGAGGCACAAATAATTCCAATGGACATATCTTGATCATATTTTAATCTCAACATTTGAGGTAATGCGATCAAACCTAGTAGAACTATTTCTCCTCCAATAATTCCACTCATTGCAGCCATGATTGTTGCCATGATAGCAGTAACAACTCCTACTCCACCTCTAGTTTTTCTTAACCATGCATTTAAGGCATCATATAAATCTCTTGCTATGTTTGAGCGTTCAAGCAAGGAGGCCATGAATATAAATAGCGGGACTGATAAAAATGAATACGTAACCACAAGAGAATAGTATCTTGAAAGTAAAATTCCTAATGCATGCTCACCAATATAAAGAAATACTAATACCGCACCCATGAAACCTGAGGCAAAACCCATTGGAACACCAATGGATATAAGAATTAATAGCCCAACTATAAGTATTAGTGAAAGTGAGCCAATTTCCATTTTATTTCAACTCTTTAGAAGGGTCGTATTGTTTTTCTTTAGGATTTCTCCAATCAATAATTAAATTATTTACAGATTGAACGGCAATAAGAAATACACATATAAGTGTAAGAGGCTTCATCGTAGCAGGAATAGGTGGATCCCAATATGTTGCAAATCTCTCCCAATTTATAAATGATCTAACTGCATCTTCCATGCCACCATAGATTACAGCAGCTGCAAAAAGCACAATAATTATAGTGCTAATTAAATCAAAAATTCTCTGAGTTGGTCTACTGACCCAATCATATAGTAGTACTATTCTAATATGGCTTCTTAACCTTGTTGCATAAATTCCACCAACTAAATAACAAACACCAGCCAACCATAAGCATAATTCATTAGCCCATAAGGTTGGTTTAAAAACTACATACCTCATAAAAATTTCATACATCATGACAAGTACGATTATCGGTATCAAATACTTAATTGTATGACTTAAAAATAAAGAAATTCTATCAATCCAATTTATTGGAAAATCATCTTTGCTTGCAACTTTTTCATTTTGTTCTTGTAATTGTTTATCAAGCATAAGCTAAAGATTTTTTAATTAAAAGAAGGGCCTTTTCAGGCCCTTCAAGATTTTAATGTGCTTCTGATTATAGTATACCGTTAGCTTTCATGTAAGCTGTGTGTATATCTATAAGAGCATTTGCTTCAGGAGATTTTTTTCTCCACTCTTCCCAAGCTCCAAGTGCAGCTTGTCTAAACTTAGCTCTATCCTCTTTAGACCAGTCATGAAGAGTAACACCCATTTCTTTCAAAGCTTTTACAGCTTCGGCATTTTTTCTCTCAACCAAACTTGTGATAGTTCTTCCACAAATTTCAATAGCAGCTTTCATTGCACCTTTTTCATGAGGTTTTAACTTGTTCCATACTTTAGTATTACAAGCTAAGTGGTCAGCTGGCATAGAGTGGAAACCTGGGTATGTAGCATATTTATTTTGCTCATAGTGTCCACCTGCATAGTTAGTTGCTAAAGATGAATAGTCAGCACCATCAATTAGACCAGTTTGTAAAGCAGTTGGAACTTCACCAAAGTCCATAACGATTGGTTTAGCACCCAATGCTGTAAAGATCATACTTTCCATTCCTGGAGGTGATCTAAATTTAAAGTCTTTGATAGATGCAACATCTGGAATTGGTTTACTTGATATTAGAGACTCATGTCCTGGTATCCACCAACCAATTAAAGTCATTCCATATTTATTATAAAGTGCATCCACAGCTTCTTGAGCTCCAGGAAACTTTAAGAAGTCATATTGTTGATATGGGTTATCATATCCGCCCATTACATCACCTGCGAATTGAAACGCTGCATTTTTACCAGTTTGATAACCGGCACCAGTCATATCACAGTCGATAATTCCTGTTTGAGCAGAGTTAAATACCTCAGCAGATTTTCCTGTTACAGAAGATGAGTAGAACATTTCTACTTTTAAGCTTCCACCAGAAAACATTTCTACGTTTTTTGCGAATTGAGCGGCAACTTCACCATTTGGTGAACTAGCTGTAAAGTGTGTTTCAATCTTTAAAGTCTTTGCATTTGCAGAGCCAAATAAAGCCACTGAAACAATAGCTACAGCAGCTATAGTTTTTGATATTAATTTAAACATTGTCTTCCTCTCGTTTATGTTTTTTTATAAATTTAAACATAAAAGAAATTAGTTTTCAACATGTGCACATTTAATTTATATTTAGAAATTATATATATCTTTTAAACTTCAACTTTGAGTTGTGTTAAATTACTTCAGAAATTAAAGGTTTATTATTAAAGAAACAATAAATGTTATCTACAGCCATCATACTCATTGCTAGCCTTGTTTCATGAGTAGCACTTCCGATGTGAGGTAAGACAAAACAATTTTCTAATTTTAAGTATCTTTTATCTAAATTAGGCTCATTGTTAAAAACATCAAGACCTGCACCATAAATTTTTTTATTTTCTAACGCATCAATTAAGGCATCATCATCAATTGTAGATCCTCTTGAAGTATTAATAACCACTGCATGTTTAGGTAATAAACTCAGTGTTGATGCATTTAGAATATGTTTTGTGTCTGGTGTAGCTGGTGTATGGATACTTACAAAGTCACACTCAGGTAACATTGAATTTAAATCTGAATAATATTTAGCGCCATCCTCTAATTCTTCTGAGAGTTTATTTCTATTATAATAAATAATTTTCATACCAAATGCTTTGGCACTTTTTGCTGCTATTCGTCCTATTCTTCCCATCCCAATAATTCCAAGTGTTTTACCAGTTACTGAGTTACCAATCATAAATTTAGTAAGATCTGGTTTTTGATTTTTCCAATTATCTGATCTAACTAAATTATAAGCTTCTCCAATTCTTCTTGATGCTGCCAATATCAAAAGAATAGTGGTTTCAGCAACTGCTTCATTAAGAACATTTGGAGTATTTGTAACTTTAATTTTTTTTTGTTCTGCAGATTTAATAGAAATATTATCGTAACCAACACCAACTTGAGCTATAATTTTTAGTTTTCCATTTAAATTACTAAAAAAGTTTTCACCAATTTTATCAAAACCTGTTGAAATCATTCCATCATAATCATTAATAATTTTTATTAATTCAGTTTCTGGAATAGGCTCATCTTTAAGATTAAGCGTTACATCAAATTCATTTTTAAGTTTTTCCTCTGCTAAATCAGAAATTTTTCTAGAAACTAATATTTTTGGCATATATTAGTGTGAGTCTCTTGGTAAACCTTTGGTATGTGATACATCTAAATATCTGCCTCGAGAATTAATACATGCTCCATCTTCAAGCTGTCCTACTGTATTTCTAAAAATCTCTTGCCAAGGAGTCTGGTTATTTGCCTTAAATAACTTTTTATTTTTTCTCCTTTTTTTAAATTCTGATTTAGAAATTAATAAATCAACCCTTCTTTTGTTTAAGTCTATTGTCATTTTATCACCAGTTTTTACAATACCCAGATCTCCACCTACTGCTGACTCTGGGGAAACATGAAGTATTGAAGGACTTTCTGAAGTACCGCTCTGTCTACCGTCTCCTAGTGTTGGTAAATGACTTATACCTTTTTTTAACAATCTGTCTGGTGGTTGCATATTAACAACCTCAGCAGACCCAGGGTAACCTACTGGCCCGCAGCCTCTTACAATTAATATTGAATTTTCATCAATTTTTAATTTCTTGCTATTTAATCTCTTATGGTAATCCTCTGGTCCTTCAAATACTACCGCTTTTCCATTAAATACGTTTAGGTGTTTAGGATTGGATAGATATCTTTCTTTAAATTCTTTACTAATTACTGACGTTTTCATAATTGCTGAGGAGAAAAAATTGCTCTTCATTACTAAAAAGCCAGCTTTTTCTGCTAATGAATTTTTAAATGATTTAATTACATTATTATCTACATCAATTTTTTTTCTTAAATTCTCTTTAATTGTTTTTCCTGTAACAGTCTTTATGTTCGTATGAAGTTTTTTATTTTTAATTAATTCTTTCATCACAGCGGGAATTGCTCCAGCTCTATGAAAGCTTTCCATTAAGTATTCTCCTGCAGGCTGGCAATTAACTAATAGAGGAATATTGTGTCCTAGTTTTTGCCATTCAGAAAGATTAAATCTAATTCCCATATGTTTTGCGATTGCACTCAAATGAGTTGTACAGTTACTTGATCCACCTATTGCACTGGCAACAACAACAGCATTTTCAAATGCTTTACGGGTCATAATTTTTGAAGGAGTTAAATTTTCATGAACCATTCCTACAATTCGTTTTCCAGTTTCGTAAGAGATTTGTTCTCTTTCTCTATAAGGTGCAGGTGTAACTGCTCCACCAGGTAAAGACATTCCTAGTGCTTCAGCTACTGAATTCATGGAGGATGCTGTGCCCATTGTATTACAATGCCCAGCACTTGGTGAAGATGATGAAACCATATCCATAAACTCTTCATACTTTATTTCTCCTTTAGCCAACAATTTTCTAGCCTCCCATACTACCATTCCTGAACCAGCTAATTTTCCTTTATAAACTCCATCTAACATTGGACCACCAGATAAAACTATTGCTGGAATATTTACTGTAGCTGCTGCCATTAAGGCTGCTGGAGTAGTTTTATCACATCCAGTTGTTAATATTACTCCATCAATTGGATAACCATATAAAACTTCTACTAAAGATAAATATGATAAATTTCGGTCCAGCATAGCTGTTGGTCTTTTGCCTGTTTCTTGAATTGGATGTGTAGGAAATTCCATAGGAATACCGCCTGCTCTTCTTACTCCATCCTTAATTCTTTTGCTTAATGATAAAAAATGTCGATTACAGGGAGAAAGATCACTGCCGGATTGAGCTATGCCAATTATAGGATTTCCAGATTGTAATTCTTTTCTAGTAAGTCCATAATTTAAATAACGCTCTAAATAAAGAGCAGTCATATCTGGATTTTTTGGATTATTAAACCAATGATGACTTCTAAAACTCTTTTTCCTTTTTTTTGGCATAATATTTATAATGGTCTGTTTAAAATAATAGTTATATAATAATTTAATGAATAATCTAATAGTTTTAAATCAGAATGACAATGTTGGCGTAAGTCAATTTATTATTCCAGAAAAAACTAAAATTGAAGGTCATGAAATCAGTACTGTTGATCCAATACCTTTTGGTCATAAAGTCTGTTTAAAAACTATTAAAAAAGGCGATCCTATAATAAAATATGATCAAATTATCGGTTTTGCATTAGACGATATTAAACCAGGACAACATGTACATTCACATAATTTAGAATTTAGAGAATTCAAAAGAGATTTTAAAGTTACAGATAAGAAGCATATTGTGGATGAGAAAGCTGATACATTCTTTAATGGAATTTTAAGAGATAACGGACAAATAGCTACAAGAAATTATATTGGAATAGTAAGCACTGTTAATTGCTCAGCCACTGTAACAAAGATGATTGTCGAAAAAATTAAATACTCTAATATTTTAAAAGATTATCCAAATATTGATGGAATAGTGCCAATTACTCACTCTACAGGATGTGGAATGAATACTGAAAGTGAAGGAATGCAAATGTTCCAAAGAACTATTGATGGATTTAAAAATCATCCAAATTTTTCACATGTATTTGTTATAGGTTTGGGTTGTGAATGTGCACAAATTAGTTTGTTTGACGAATCTGTAAAAAAGCATAATAGAATTCATTTTCTTACTATTCAGGATGAAGGTGGAACAAAAAAAATTGTAGATAAAGTTCTTTCACAAATCAAAAATTTATTAACAGAAGCAAACAATGTTGAAAGATCTTCTCAATCAGTTGGCCATTTGACACTTGCTTTACAGTGCGGAGGTTCTGATGGTTATTCTGGGATAACTGCAAATCCAGCATTAGGAATTGCAGCAGATCTTTTGGTAAAAAAAGGAGGAAGTTCAATTTTATCTGAAACTCCAGAAATTTATGGTGCAGAACATTTATTAATTAATAGAGCTAATTCACAAGAAACCGCGGACAAACTAATTAAAAGACTAGAATGGTGGAAGCATTACACCTCAATCAACAATAGCTCGATGGACAACAATCCTGCACCAGGAAACAAGAGAGGCGGACTAACAACTATATTAGAAAAATCATTAGGAGCAGTTGCTAAAGGTGGAAATTCTATACTTCAAGATGTGTTGCAATATGCTGAACCATTAAAAAATAAAGGATTTAATTTTATGGATTCACCTGGTTACGATCCAGTATCTGTAACAGGACAAGTTGCATCTGGAGCAAATGTAATTTGTTTTACTACAGGTCGTGGATCTTGTTTTGGGTGCAAGCCTGTTCCAAGTCTAAAGCTTTCAACTAATTCTGCTATGTATGAAAAAATGTCAGAGGACATGGATATAAATTGTGGAACAATTGCAGAAGGTAAACAAAAAGTAGAAGAAGTTGGTCAAAATATATTTGAATTAGTAGTTAACACAGCATCAGGAAATAAATCAAAAAGTGAGATCAATGGCTACGGTGACGAGGAGTTTAATCCTTGGCAAGTAGGCGTTGTAATGTAATTAAAAATCTCACAGTGCCAAAACAAACTTCATTATTTAATGTAATTTTATTAGCAGCAGGAGGTTTTTTCATGTTTGTTTGCATGGACTCTACTGCAAAATATCTTGGGACTGTAATGCCAGTAACACAAGCGATATGGGGAAGATTTTTCTTTCACATGGTTTCCTTAATTATATTTTTTTTAATTTTTAAGCCAAAAGTTAATTTAAAGAAAAATTTTAAAGTACAAATAATTAGATCAACTCTAATGGTTACTGCTACATCATTTATGTTTTATTCTTTACAAAAATTCGATTTGGTTGATATATATGTGGTATTCTTTACTGCTCCACTAATAGTCTCTTTGTTATCAGCATATTTTTTAAAAGATATTTTAACGCCTAAAGGGATAGCTTTAATGCTACTAAGTTTTGGCTCAATTGTTTATTCATTAGGACCAAGTATGAAAATATTAAGTCTAGATTTAATATTTCCTATTGTTCCACCAATATGCTGGGCTCTTTATCAGTTTTTTACAAAAGTTGTATCAGGAGATAATGATCCTTTTGCTGCAATTTTTTATACCTCAATATTAGGAGCAATCATTTTTAGTATATTTATATTTTTTAATTGGGTTCCTTTAGAAAAAAATATTTACTGGCTTTATTTAACTCTTCTTGGTTTTGCTGGTTTTGTTAGTCATTCTTTAATTATTTATGCAATTCAGCTTTCTAATTTATCATTTGTAACTAACTTTCAGTATTCACAATTAGTCTGGTCAACAATTATAAACTTCCTAATTTTTGGTGTGCCATTTGATTATAATAAAATTATAGGTGTTATAGGAATTATAATTTTTGGTATAATGTTTATTAGAACAGAAGGACAAAAAACTTAAACTAAGGAATTTATGAAAAATGTTGGATTTATTGGTGTTGGATATATGGGGTATGGAATAGCCAAAAATATATTAAAAAATAAAAATAAACTTTTTGTAATAGCTAACAAAAATAGAAAACCCATTGAAAAGATTGTCAAAGAAGGAGCTGAAGAAGTTAATTCATTTGAGGATTTCGCTAATAAAAATTTAGATGCTCTATTTATGTGTGTTACCAACACTCCAATTGCAAAATCAATTTCAGAAAAAATATCTAAAATATTAAATAATAAAACGATAATTATTGATATTACCACACACAACAAATCAGGTTCAATTGAAACTGACTCTATTTATAAAAAAAACAATATTAGTTATGTGGAATGTCCTGTAATGGGTGGTCCTGTTCAGGCAGAAGAAGGTGTTTTAGGTGGGATTGTTGGTGCCTCTAAGGAGAATTTTAAAAAGGCTGAACCTTATTTAAAATATTTTTGTAAAGAATACTTTTATTTCGGCGAGGTAGGAATGGGAGCTAAATCAAAACTTTTAAATAATTTTTTAACTTTAGGTAATGGCGCTTTAGTAAATCATTTAGCTATAGGGGCTAAAGAATTAGGTTTGGATTTAAAAAAAGTATTTCATGTAGCAAAGCTTGGATCTGGAAATTCAGCAGCATTAAACCGAGTATTTGACAATTTATTAAAAGGTGATTTTACAGGTTTCAAATTTACAGCTAGTAATTCGGTAAAAGATTTAACTTATATACAAGATCTCTTAAAAGATTTTCCTGAAGCTGAGAAAGTTGCTGAGGTAAATAAAAATTATTTCCAAAAAGCAGTAGATGAAGGATATGGAGAAAATTTTATTAGTGAATTGATAAATAAAAAATAATTTAAAGACTAAATTAAGATAACGGGAATCTACTAAAGCATTAGGTTGTATTCAAGAAATATATTTTATTAAAACTAAAATAAATCATTTGAAATTTGTTTAATTATAATTACCTTTTTTTTGAGGAGGTTATTATGTTAAAACTATCACCACCTGACACTTAGCTGAATAGCTTTATATTTCAAAAACAAACAAAAAATAAAATCCTTTTGGATTTAAATGCCAAAGAGGCAATATAAGGGAGCTCTTTAGGTAATATCTTAAAGAGCGAACCCTTAAAACTTAATTAATAGATTTTAAAATTTCTAGTGGGAGTGGTGCTTCTGGATACTTTTTTTGGCATAATTTTTCATATGTTTCACAAAAACCCATAATTATCTTTAATACTGAATCTTGTTTTGAATTTTCTTTAATTATTAACTTAGAAATTAAATTATTACGCATTTCCTCTAATTCTTTAATTTGTTCTCCTATAAAAAATTCACCAGTTTCTATTTCCCAATAAGTATTATCCAACTCCTCATCGCTTAATTTGTTTAATTTATTTTGTAGTTCAATTATTGTTGGATCATCAGTTTGCTTATTTCTCATTGGTGAATTCTTTAATTTTCCAAGACATTTATCCCTTAATCCTTCAATAAAATGATCATAAGGTCTACCCTCAGCTAAATCTCTAAAATGATTACTTTTAAAATATTTATTTATAGCTAGCTCTGTTGAAACTTTTTCTTTGCCTTTAATTACAGCTATTTGAACGTAGATTTCCTGACTAATATATTCCTCAAGATGGTCTGTTACTTTTTGCGGAATCACTGCTTGATATATTAATGAGGCATTCGATATTTACTGTGACATGCTTTACAGCTGCTCCACATAAATTCTTGAAGAGTAGCTCGAATGTCGTCACTATCTTCAATCACTGAAGTCAGTTTTATCATATTGTCTGATGATTTTTGCATCAAAGCATTAAAAGCGTCTTTCTCTTCCCAAATTATAGGCAAGGATTCTGTTTTAAATCCCTCTTTGGTGTTTTCAGGAAATAATCCTATCAATGTTTTATAATTTTCACTCATTTCAATCATCAATTCTTTTGCTTTATCAAAGTCTCCATTTGAAGATAAGGCTTGGACACGCTTTGCTGTACTGTAATTCTTACTAAAAAGGGCTTTTCTACCTTTGATGATTTCTTCTGCAGACTGATCAGCAATACTTTGGGTTCCAACTACTGTGAAAAAAAGAGACAACAAAACTATACCAAAGCAACTCGTTATATGTTTTACTAAAGCATGCATGTTAAAAATACCTTAACAGAGTATGGTATTATTTCAAAGGTATTACATTGGCTTAGTGCAATATTATTACTAATCCAAATTCCTCTTGGTTTTTATTTAGTTGATCTTGATTTTGGAGAAGAAAGATTAAGTATAGAAAATATTCATATTATAATAGGCTTATCAATATTTTACTTGGTTATTATAAGACTACTGAACAAAATTTTTAACCCCACCCCAAAATTAGATCCAAGCATTTTTAAAGGTCAAAAATTTATAGCTAAATTAAATCATATTCTTTTATATGTGGCAATTTTATCAATAACCATTTCGGGTATTTTAAAAAAATTATTTAATGGTGAAACATTAGTGATATTTTTTAAAGAAATTAAAATTCAAGATAATTTTGTATTAGCTGATCAATTTTATAACATTCATATATTCTGTAATTATACAATTATAGCTTTAATTTCCCTTCACATCTTTGCTGTCATAATTCATAAGCTATTTTTTAACGAAAATTTATTAAAAAAAATTCTCTAAAATATTTAGTGGCAGTTAATTCCAAACTTTTTTAATCTCCAGTAATTATATGGCCATGGAGTTAAAAAACCTACAATCAGCATAATAGGCACAACCCACCAAGTAAGAATTGCACCACCAGTTAATATATAATCTGTTGAATTCATCATAATTTCCATACTAAGCATTGAAATTAAACTCATTCCTGATGCTGTCTTTACTGCTCCATTAAAAGAGAAACCTTGTCGTATTAAAATTATAGTCTCTAATATTATGCTTGTGATTAATCCATTTATAATCGCTAAAATCATTATGCCTAGCAGTGGAAAAGGTATTTTAGTTAATTGAAAAAACAATATAGTTCCAAAATCACCAATAGCACATCCTAACAAACACCAACCAGTATTTTTTGCGCTTCTTTTCCATGTGTGTTTACATGCCCAATGAAATGTGGAGCTAATCATAATTATTTGATAATAATAAAAAATGATTTTTAAACAACTGTTTGACACAAAATCATCGACTTATACTTATCTAATAGCATCGGCAAAAGGTCGCGAAGCAATAATTATAGATCCAGTTTTAGAAAATGTTGATGAATATATAAGTCATTTAAAAGAACTCGATTTAAAACTAGTTAAAGTTATAGATACTCATATTCATGCTGATCACATTACTGGTGCCTCGAAATTAAAAATTAATACCAATTGTACTACAATTATGGGAGAAAATTCCCCAGCAGAAAGTGTAGACATAAAA
Source organism: uncultured Pelagibacteraceae bacterium (assembly GCA_902601785.1). Lineage (GTDB taxonomy): Bacteria > Pseudomonadota > Alphaproteobacteria > Pelagibacterales > Pelagibacteraceae > Pelagibacter. The sequence goes on from CACKOH010000002.1 coordinate 81,699, forward strand.
CTTAAAGATGATGGAATAATTGAAATAGACCAATTAAAAATTAGAGCAATGTTTACCCCCGGGCATACTTCAGATAGTTACAGTTTTATAATGGATAATTATTTATTTTCTGGTGATACTCTTTTAATTAATGGGACTGGGAGAACCGATTTTCAAAATGGTAGCTCTAAGGATGCTTATCATTCCCTTTTTCACAAATTATTAAAATTACCTGAGGAAACAATTCTTTATCCTGGTCATGATTATAATGGAAAAAAATCTAGTACTATCGGCAAAGAAAAAGAGTGCAACCCAAGACTACAAGTAGAAAATGTAGATCAATATATTGAAATTATGTCTAATTTAAATTTATCAAAACCAAAAATGATTGATCATAATATTTCTAGAAATCTAAAACTAGGAAATATTTAGTTATGCCCCTTTTAGAAAGAGGCATAAATTATAAATAACAAGAGAGATAATTAATCAAAAATAAATATGAATTCTTTAATTAATTAATTCTCTTATATAGTTAATAGAGATTTTTAATAACTATATTTGATCAAAACAGCTATGCGTTAACTGGGGTTAACAGATTAAGATTAGTTATGATAAAAAAACAAATATGATAATCCAATAAGATAAAAGGCCAGAGAATATAGTTGCAATAACATTTCTTGAAAAATAACCAACAATAATTGCAACTAAAGCTCCAAATATTTTAGGATCATTCATTTCTATATAAGCCCCATAATCATTAATGAATATTGCAGGAAATATAATTGCAGGAAATACTGCAGATGGAACATAAGCTAATACAGCTTTAATTTTTTCACCAAGGAGATCTCGTCTAACTAGAGCAATCATAGTCATTCTAGTAAAATAAGTTAATATTCCAGCAATTATAATCGATAGCCAGGTCATTTCTTTAACCTCAATAATAATGCTGCAACAAATAAAGCTATAACGGGTGAAATAAGAATATATGATTTAAATGGTGCTTCAAAAAATAATAAAGAACTAATACCGCAAACAAGCATTACAATTACGTGATCCAGTTTTTTTAAATCTTGAACAACAATTGCTATAAAAGTTAAGGGTATTGCGAATTTTAATCCAAGCTCTTCGGGAACAAATGAACCTAATATTATCCCTGCTAGAGTTGCTATTTGCCAGCAAACCCACATTGTAATTCCTGTACCTAGCAAGTGATAATGTAAATATTGCTCTGTTTTATTTTTTTTAAAAAATTTATTAGACTCAGCAAATCCTTGATCAACCACAACATAAGAAATCAATAGCTTCTTAATAAAAGATAATTTTTCTAAATATTCAGATAAAACAGCTCCATATAACAAATGTCTTGAATTAATTACACCTACTGAAGTAACAGCTACTAAAGATGAAGCTCCACCTGATAATAATTGTAAAAAAACTATTTGTGAAGCTCCTCCAAATATAATAATGGACATAGCGTAAACCAAGTATGGATTAAAACCTAGGTCTACACCAATCGCTCCACAAATTATTCCAAAAGGAATTACTGAAAGCATATGAGGAGCAATATCAAGCATACCTCTTGAAAATAACTGTTTTTTTGAAAGCATTTATTTTGTTTGTATTAAAAACAAACTATATGATCAATATTAATTGGTCTTTTAATACCAAATTTTTCATCAACTTCATGCTGATGAACGTGATGTGAATGAACGAAAACAGGGATCAACAAATCACTATTAGTCTTTAATGTGTATATAAAATTTGTTCCTCTAAATTTTCTATCAACAACCTCTAACTTAAGATTACTTCGATCATCATGCTCTAGATCTTCTGGTTGTAATAACAATTGCACATCACTACCTTTTGGATAATGTTTGATAAAATTACCTTTTATGGTTCCTAAATCTTTATTTTCTAATGAATTTTCTCCCGTTACCTTAGCAGGAATTAATATTCCCCTATTTAAAAAATTCACTACTTCAACTGAGTTTGGGAAATGATAAACATTATAAGGATCATCAAACTGTTTTATCTGGCCATCTAAAATAATGGCGCATTTATTTCCTAAATAAAAAGCTTCATAGGAGTCATGAGTAACTATTATCGTTGTAATTTTTAATCTACTCAATATTTTTTTTAATCTAACTTGAATTTCCTCTTTAAAACTTTGATCAACATTTGACAGAGGTTCATCTAATAACAAAAGATCAGGTTGAGTTAATAGAGATCTTGCAAGAGAAGCTCTTTGTGCCTCACCTGCGCTTATCTCATGTGGATATTTAGATAATATTTTTGAGATATCTAGGAACTCTATTATTTCTTTAAAGCTTATTTTCTTTCTTCTTTTTCCCTTATTTTTCTCTGCACCTAACAATATATTTTTTTCAACAGTGTAATGTGGAAATAGACTGTTATCCTGGAAAGCTAAAGATATGTTTCTGTGCTCAGGTTCAATATTTTCTTTTTTAGAGGATAACAATTTACCGTTTAATTTGATTGATCCTTTATCAATTTTTTCTAATCCAGCTATTGTTCTAAGTATAGTTGTTTTCCCAATACCTGATGGACCAAGAATACATAAAGTTTCGCCCTCGTTTTCAATGTTAAAAGAGGCATTTTTAACCTTAGTTTTACCACCTATGGTAAAATCAACGTTTTTAATTTCTAAAAAATTTTTAATCATTTTCCTCTCAGAATATATTTAGATGTAAGCATAATAAATGCAGTTGCAATTAAAATTAAAAATAATGAAGGTGCAGCAGCAGCCTCAAGTAAATCCTCAGATGCAGAAATATAAGCAGTTGTTGCAAATGTTTCAAAGTTAAAAGGCCTTAAAATTAATGTAATTGGAAGCTCTCTGATTATTTCAAGAGAAATTAATATTACAACAAACAAAAGTGAGTTTCTTAAATATGGAATGTGAATATTCATAAATGTTTTTTGTTTTGAATAACCAAGAAGATAAGAACTTTCGTCTACAGAGATATTAATTTTTTCATACCCAGATTTTATTCCATTAAATGCTAAAGAATAAAATCTTATAAAATACACAAGAACTAAACCAAGGATAGATCCAATAAACACTTTTTTTATTGATAAGAGGCCTAGAGATTGAACAATATTTTCATCAAACCATGCTATAAAAGTTATAAATGCTACTGCTAAAATAACACCTGGTATTGCATAACCAGAAATAGATAGAGTAGATAAAATATTTAATACTTTATTTTTTGACACTCGGTTTCCATAATTTGAAATAAGAGAAAAAATTATTAAAACTAAGCTTGATAAAAATACTAAATAAATTGTATTTAAAGTGAGAGTGACAACTTGAAGATCAAAAAAGTTTTCAGGAAATTTGATAGTCCAATATAACATTTGACTCAAAGGAAATAAAAAACTTAAAAAGAATAAAATAAAGCAAATAAAAAATGCATAAAAAGCTTTAGCTCCTGAAAGTTGTATTTTTTCTTTCTGTTTAAATCCGCCTTTTGTATTCAAGTGGTATCTTGCTTTTTTTCTAGATAAATTTTCTAAAATAAAAAGTGCAAATATAAATATTAAAAGAAAGAATGATATCCTATTTGAAAAAGCTAAATCATCAAATGCTATCCAAGAATTATAAATTCCCGTTGTTAGAGTGTTGATTGAAAAAAAATCAACCGCCCCAAATTCTGCTAAAGTTTCCATCGCTACAAGAGATAAACCAGCAACTATGGCTGGCCTAGCTGCTGGTAAAATCAAAGAATAAAAAGATTTTATTTTTGAAAATCCTAAACTTCTTCCTAAATCAATTAAATTTTGAGATTGGTAAAGAAATGATGCTCTTGCAAGAATATATACATAGGCAAATAAAGAAAAAGAAAGTGAAAGAACAGCTCCAAACAAACCATCAAATTTTGGAATATGCTGGTTGTAATTTCCTGGTCCAAATAAATTTTTTAAAACAGAATATAATGTTCCATAATTCTCAAAAAAAGCTGTCAATGAATAAGCATAAATATAGGGAGGTACAGCAAAAGATAAAATCAGAGCCCATTTAAAAAAGTTACTAAGTGGAAATTTATAAAATGAGACCAAATAAGCTGCGCTAATCCCAAATATAAAAGTTAGGACTAAAACACAAATTAATAGAGTAAAAGAATTAAATATGTATTCGAATAAAAAAGTATCTTTTAAAATTTGATAATAATTAGAAGTATCTTCGAAAAAGCTAGAGAAAACAGTAATAATTGGAATAGCAACAATAATTGAAATCAATAAAGAACTTAAAAACCAAAAATTAACTTTTCTTAAATACATATTTACCCTTTTTTATCTTAGTGAACATAATCAATAGTAGGGTAATAACTATTGAGTTATGTTCACTTTCCAAAAACTATCTTTTTAAATCAAAAACATTAGTAATATGATCAATATCACTTTTTTTAATTTTAGATAATTTTCTATTATTTATTTTATTTTTGATTTTTTCAACTTCCAACGAGCATGGTTCACATGTTATCTGACCCACTAGTGAACCGCTCGCATCAGAAGAATTATTTGTATCAAAACTAAATAAATTCTTTTTCACTTATTTATTACTTCCAACCTGCTGCAGTCATTACTTCTAATGCTGCTGCTTGATTTTTTCCATAAGAAGCTAGTTTAGTTTTCATATCTTGTTGAAAATCTAATCCTAAATTATTTACTACTAATGGACTTGGTGAAACACCTTCAATCATCGGAAACTCAAATGTATTGTTAGTGAAATGCTCTTGAGACTCTGGAGTTAATAAAAACTCGACAAGTTTAACAGCATTATCTTTGTTAGGAGCTCCTTTTACTAAAGCCGCACAACTAACATTCATATGCGTTCCTCTACCATTTTGATTAGGAAAGAAAGCTTTTACTTTTTTAGCTGCTTCTTGTTGCTCTGCACCTTTTTTACCAGATAACATTAGAGCTAAATAATAAGTGTTAGCTACCGCAATATCAGCTTCTCCTGCTGCTACTGCCATTATCTGAGCTCTATCATTTCCTTTAGAGTCTCTAGCCATATTTGCTACAACTCCTTTTGCCCATTCGGCTGTAGCTTTTTTTCCATTATTTTCAATCAATGAAGCCACAAGAGATTTATTATAAATATTACTAGATTTTCTAATTACTAATCTACCTTTCCATTTTGGATCAGCTAGACCTTCATAAGACATTCCAGATAACTCAGCACCAGTAACTCTTTCAGGTGAATAATAAATAATTCTAGCTCTTTTTGCTATTCCAACCCATTTATTTGTTCTAAAGCTTTTTGGAACAGCAGCTTTTATAGCTTTAGATGTTAAACCACCTTGAAGATGACCTTTTGCATCCATGGCACCACATCTTCCAGCATCAGCCGTGATGTATAGGTCAGCAGATGAATCTGCCCCTTCGCTAATGATTCTTTTCTCTAAAGCACCTGATTTACCATTAATTAAATTTACTTTAATACCAGTAGCTTTTGTAAACTTTCCATAAAGCTCAGCGTCTGCTTTATAGTGTCTTGCATTAAATATATTAACTTCATTAGCAATCACGGTAGATGATGCAAATACAGAAAATACTAATGCTATAATTGATATTTTTCTCATATCTCCCTTTATGTTTTCGTTTATTTGCGAATGAGAATTATTCTCAATGCGAATGATTATCAATCGCATATTATGTCGCAGTTTTCAACGATTTTCGAGATTAAAGAAAAAATATTTGTCTTTTAAGAATTATTTCCAGTCACCAATCTTACTGAATAAGAAATTCCTAAAAGCTTGAACTCTAGCGGTATTTTTTAGGGATTGAGGGTAAACGAAATGTGCCTCGGTAATTGGTCCCTCTACTTTAGGTAACACTTTAATAATATTGCTAGAACTTGATACTAAATATTCGGGAAGTGCAGCTAGCCCCACACCAGACTCAACACCGTATAATAAACCACTTACACTATTAACTTTCATAACAGATTTTCTTTTTTTTCCATCATGCATACCTGTCTTTAAAGCCCAATCAGGATTATATACTGGTGAAGGTGCACCTTTTCCAAATGAAATGAACTTATGTTTGTTCAAATCATTTACAGTTTTTGGCATACCATTTTTCTCTAAATATTTGCTTGAACCATAGATATAGTACTTAATATCAACTAACTTTTTTTGAATATAGTTAAGCTGTTTAGGTCTTCTCATGAATATTCCAATGTCAGCTTGTCGAGTGCTTAAATCTAATTCTTTATCATCAAAAACTAACTCTATTTCTATTTCAGGGTTCAGGGTCATAAATTCCTGAATTCTTGGTGTTAACCAATGAGTTCCAAAACTTCTTACTGTAGTGATAGTTAATTTACCTGTAGGTTTATTTTTTTGATCTCCTAATGAAGTTTCAACCTCTTTAAGTTTACTAATTACTTCATGAGCAGTTTTAAAAACGTATTCACCATTTTCTGTAAGCGTTAGTCCTCTAGCATGTCTCTCAAATAATTGAACTTTTAAATCTTGTTCTAAAGATTGTATTTGTCTACTTATAGCGGATTGACTTAGATTTAGGTTAACAGTTGCGTTTGTGAAGCTACCAGCTTCAGCCACTGCATGAAAAATTTTTAATTTATCCCAATCCATTATTTATTTAAATCCACTAATACTCTTCCAGAAATCTCACCTTTTAAAATTTTTGGATAAGTTTCTAACAATTCTTCTAAACCTACAGTCAAGATTGATTTTTCTAACAAATCAAAGTCAATTAAATTCGAAGCTTCACCCCAAATAAATTCTCTTCTCTTGATGCTACAATTAGCAGAGTCCATACCCCAAAGCTTAATACCTCTTAACATGAATGGAATAACACTTGTATTTAACTCGTTGTTATTTGCATTGCCACAAACTGCTACAATTCCATTAGGTTTAGTTTGAACAATTGCATTTGCCAAAATTTTTCCACCAACAGTATCTACTACTCCGTCCCATAATCCTTTATCTATAAGTCTTGGATCCTTGTCAAATTCAGCTCTATTTACAATGTTTTTAGCACCTAAAGACTTTAAATAATCTGACTTAGAATCTTTTCCTGTAACTGCAGTCACGTTGTAACCTAATTTTGTTAATGCCATAATTGCTACACTCCCAACTCCTCCTGTAGCACCAGTCACCAATACATCGTTTACTTTTTCACCTAATAAAATACTTTCTCTTGCTTGTATTGCAAAAGCACTCATTAAAGAGGTAAAGCCAGCTGTCCCTAAAATCATTGCTTCCTTGGTTGTTAAGTTCTCAGGCTTTTTAACCAAAAAATCTCCATTTACTTTCGCTATTTGCGAATACCCACCATAGAAAATTTCACCTACTCTAAAGCCTGTTAAAATTACTTCCTCACCATCTTTAAACTTAGGATTTTCACTTTTTAAAACTTTTCCCGCAAAATCTATACCAGGAATGTGAGGAAATTCTTTTACTAATCTTCCACCATTTTTTAGAATCATTCCATCTTTAAAATTTAAATCCGAGTAATCTACTTGAACAGTTACATCACCGTGTTTTAAGAAACTTTTATCAATTGATTTAACTTCTCTTGTAAAATTTTCGCCTTCTTGATTTATGATTAATGCTTTGAATTGATCAGACACTTTAATCTTTTGGTATACTTATAAATCTTAAATATCTATTTTGATAACTTAGGTCTTCTTTAAATTGGCCTAAGTAATAATTTGTTACAGTTGTTGCTTGTTCTTTTTTTATTCCTCTCATAGTCATACATTGATGAGTAGAGTCTATTGTAACAGCTACACCTTTTGCATCTAAAGACTCCATTAAAGTCTTGGCTATTTGCATTGTTAATCTTTCTTGAGTTTGTAATCTTTTTGAAAATACTTCTACAACTCTTGCAAGTTTACTTAATCCTACAACTCTTTCTTTTGGAATATAAGCAACATGAGCTTTTCCAATAATTGGAGCCATGTGATGTTCACAATGACTTTGAACTGAAATATTCTTTTGAATAACCATGTCGTCATATCCATCTACATCACCAAAAGTTTTATCTAAAATTTTATCTGGATCAACTTTGTACCCACCAAAATATTCTTTGTATGCCTTCATTACTCTTTTTGGAGTTTCTAAAAGCCCTTCTCTGTTAGGATCTTCGCCCAACCAAGTTAAAATAGTTTTGAAAGCCTGTTCAGCTTCTTTGTCAGTAACTTCGCTTGTTTCAATAATTTTATTGTCTGTATCTTTTACTAATTTCATAGCGCCTTTTTATACAGTAATTACTTAATTTTAAAATATTTAATATAGTGAGATTTATGCTAAATAGTCACTACATATGTTCAAAAAAAGAGAAAATGTGCGGGAAATTGAAGAAGGAAATCTTTTATCACCAAAATTTGATAATGATGGCCTAATTCCTGTAATCACCATGTGTTCTCAAACAAAAGATATTTTAATGCATGGTTATATGAACGTTGAAGCATTAAAAAAAACTATAGAAACTAAAGAGGCTCACTATTTTAGTAGATCTAGAAAAGCTATTTGGCATAAAGGTAAGACTAGTGGTTTTACACAAAAGGTAACTGAAATTAGAATTGATGATGATCAAGATTCTATTTGGTTAACTGTTGATATTGGTGATGGAGCTAGTTGCCATGTTGGTTATCGATCGTGTTTTTATAGATCTATCCCAACAGGACCAATTGAAAATGGTCGAAAAGTTGAAATGAAGTTTTTAGAAAAGGAAAAAAAATTTGATCCTGAGGAAGTTTACAAAGGTCAACCAAATCCAACTAAGATTTAAATGAAAGAAAAACAAAAAAATGTTCTAGGTGAAGATTTAGAAGAATGCTCTAATGATCCTTTAACTGGGTGGTTAAGAGATGGATGTTGTAATACGGATGAAAATGATCACGGTGTACATACTGTTTGTGCAAAAGTAACGACTGAATGTTTAGAATGGTTAAAAGAAGCAGGTAATGATTTAATCACACCACATCCAGAATTCGGATTTCCTGGATTAAAAGATGGTGATGGATGGTGCTTATGTGCTAGTTGGTATGCAAAAGCTGTTGAAGCTGAAAAGGCTTGCCCTATTTTTTTGAAAAGAACTCATCAAAATACTTTAAAATATGTTCCAATTGAAACTTTAAAAAAGTTTGCAATAGATTTGTCCTAATTCACATATTGCCATATTTAGGTCCACCTCCACCCTCAGGAGTTACCCAAACAATATTTTGCGAAGGTTCTTTAATATCACAAGTTTTACAGTGAATACAGTTTTGTGAATTGATGACAAATTTGTTTACTTCATTTTCTTTTTGAACTTCATAAACTCCTGCAGGACAATATCTTTGAGCAGGTTCATCAAATTTTTCTAAAGTATAATTAATTGGTAAATTAGGGTCTTTGAGTTTCAGATGAACTGGCTGATTATCTGCGTGATTTGTACCAGTTAAGTAAACAGAGCTTGTTTTGTCAAAAGTTAAAACATTATCATATTTTGGATAATCTATTTTTGGCATATCTTTAGCTGGTATTAGGGTCTCATGATCAGCGTGCTTATGCTTAAGAGTAAAAGGCATTTTTCCTCTAAATAAAATTTGATCTATACCTGTAAATATTATTCCTAATATTAATCCCCAACTAAAACTAGGTTTGACATTTCTTGCCTCAAACAATTCTTTATAGAGCCAGCTATTTTTAAATTTTTGTTCAAATATCGATAAATCTTTATTGTCTTTTAAATGCTCATTTATAGTTTCAGCAGCTATGATTCCACTTTTCATAGCTGTGTGAGAGCCTTTGATTTTTGGCATATTTAAAGTTCCCGCATCACAGCCAACTAACAATGCTCCTGGCATAAACATCTGAGGTAAACTCTGAAAACCTCCCTCAATTAAAGCTCTTGCACCGTATGAAATTCTTTTTCCACCTTCTATAATTTTCCTGATAGCTGGATGAGTTTTAAATCTTTGAAACTCATCGTATGGAGATAAATGAGGATTTTTATAATCTAAACCTATGACATATCCTAGGAAAACCTGTTTATTTTCTGCGTGATACATAAAACTTCCACCGTAAGTGTTGTTATCTAATGGCCATCCAGCCGTGTGCATTACTAGACCTTCTTCGTGAGTTTTCTCATCAATTTCCCAAATTTCTTTAAACCCAATCCCGTATTGTTGTGGATCTTTTCCTTTATTTAATTCAAATTTTTGAATTAATTCTTTTCCGAGATGGCCTCTGCAGCCTTCCGCAAAAACCGTAACTTTTCCCAATAACTCAATACCTGGTTCAAAACTATCTTTTTTATTTCCTTCTTTATCTATACCCATATCTTGAGTAGCAACTCCTTTTACAGATCCATTTTCATTGTACAAAATTTCACTCGCTGGAAATCCTGGAAAAATTTCTACACCTAAATTTTCTGCTTGCTCAGCAAGCCATCTGCATAAATTTGCTAAACTAATAATATAATTTTTATGATTTTGTTGAACTTTGGGAAGCAACCAAGTTGGCCAGCTTAATGATTTTGTTTTTCCTAAAAATAAAAATTTTTCTTTTGTTACTTTAGTTTTAATCGGTGAATTTAGTTCTCTCCAATTAGGCAATAATTCATCTAATGCACGTGTCTCAAAAACATTACCACTTAGAATATGTGCTCCTATTTCTGAAGCTTTCTCAAGTAAGCAAACATTTATATTTGGATCTAATTGTTTTAGTTTTATTGCTGTTGATAAACCTGATGGCCCACCACCAATGATAACAACATCATATTCCATCGATTCCCTAGACATAAACTAGTTTTTAACTGTAAGGATTATTTTTGTATAGTGTTTAATTTGTTCAGCTCTTCCATAAACTGTGGAAGTGCTTCAAATAGATCAGCTTCAAGGCCATAATCTGCTACACTAAATATTGGAGCCTCTCCATCTTTATTGATTGCGACAATTACTTTACTCTCTTTCATTCCCGCTAAATGCTGGATTGCCCCTGAAATTCCAATCGCAATATATAAATCTGGTACAACAACTTTTCCAGTTTGACCAACTTGATGATCGTTACTTATATAACCTGCATCTACAGCAGCTCTTGATGCACCAATAGCTGCACCTAGTTTATCTGCAACTTCTGTTATTAATTTAAAATTATCTCCACTCTGCATCCCTCTACCTCCTGAAACAACAATTCTTGCAGTTCCTAGTTCCGGTCTGTCAGATTTAATTTCTTCTCTCTTAATAAATTTTGTATTAGAAAATTCTACACTAGCCTCTCCTTTTTCAATTGTTGCAGTTCCACCAGAACTTTCGCATGGTTCAAAAGATGTAGGTCTGATCGTTACACATTTCTTAGTATCATTTGTTTTTACTGTTGCAAAAGCGTTTCCTGCATAAATAGGTCTTAGAAAAGTATCAGGTGATATAACTTTTATAATATCACTCACCTGAGAAGTATCTAAATGAGCAGCAATTCTTGGCATTAGGTTTTTACCAAACGTATTTGCAGAACAAATAATGTGAGAATAATTTTCTGCAAGTTTAACAATTGCTGGTGCAAAATTTTCTGCTGTAAAATTTTCATAATGTGGTGCCTCTATACTAATTACTTTTTTAACTACTGGTAATTCAGAAAGTTTTTTTGCAGCGTTCTCATTATTTTGACCAATAATAACTGCGTGAACTTCTGCATCAATTTGAGATGCAGCTGTTGCTGCGTTTAAGGTAAATGGCCTTAATTCTTTATTATTATGTTCTGCAATAAGTAATACTGCCATTATATAACTTTTGCCTCGTTTTTTAATTTTTGAACTAGTTCAGCAACATTTGCTACCTTAATACCAGCTTTTCTTTTTGGTGGTTCCTCAACTTTTAACTGTTGAACTCTTGGAGTGATATCAACTCCTAAATCTGAAACATTTATTTCATCTATAGGTTTTTTCTTTGCCTTCATAATATTTGGTAATGACGCATATCTAGGCTCATTTAATCTTAAATCACAGGTTACAATTGCTGGAATATTAATTTCAACAGTTTCAAGACCTTCGTCAATTTCTCTAGTAACCTCTAAAGAATTATCTTTTACTTCTATGTTCGATGCAAAAGTTGCTTGTGGCCAGTTTAATAAAGCACTTAACATTTGTCCTGTTTGATTGCAGTCATCGTCAATTGCTTGTTTACCCATAAAAACTAAATCTGGTTTTTCTTTTTCAACAATTTTTTGTATAATTTTTGAAACAGCTAGAGGCTCTAAAACACCCTCAGTCTTCACATGAATTCCTTTATCTGCTCCAACTGCTAAAGCTTTTCTAACAGTCTCTTGAGCTTTATCTTCTCCTACTGTTATTGCAACGATCTCAGTTGCTTTACCTGACTCTTTTATTTTAACTGCTTCTTCAATAGCGTTATCATCAGGAGGATTAGTTGACATTTTAACATTATCTGTAACTACACCTGATCCATCCTCTTTTACTCTTATTTGGACGTTATAATCAATTACTCTTTTTACAGCGACTAAAATTTTCATTATGCTCTCAATAAATTATTTTCTTTATCGTATGGGCTTTCCTCTAACACGGTAGCCTCATACATTTCTCCCAAGATATCAACTTGTAATTTGTCGCCTACATTTGCAAAATCAGGTTTAACCATTGCTAATGCTATTGATTTATCTAATCTAAAACCAAACTCACCGCCAGTTGCTCTTCCAACAACTTTACTGTCTTTATATATAGGATTATTTCCTAATACATCTGCATCTTTTGTATTATGCACTTCAAGAGTAACTAATTTGTTATCGAATCCTTTCTCTCTCCATTTATTTAAGGCTTCCAATCCAATAAAATTTCCTTTATTTGGATGAATAAATCTATCCAAACCAGACTCATAAGGTGAGTATTCAATTGATAATTCTGTACCTACAAGTTTGTATGATTTTTCTAATCTTAAACTATTCATAGCTCTTATACCAAAAGGTTTTATTCCTAAATCCTTACCTGTATCCATTAATTTATCAAAAATATGATTTTGATATTCAATTGGGTGATGCAATTCCCAGCCTAGTTCACCTACAAAATTTACTCTCATTGCATTAACTGGAGCATAACCAACATTAACCTTTTTAGCAGTTAACCATTTAAAATTTTCATTTGAAAAATCATCTGTAGAAACTTTTTGCATCAAATCTCTTGCTTTTGGACCAGCAACCACAAGTACACCTGTACTATTAGTTAAATCTTCAAATATAACTGAACCATCAGTTGGCATCCATTTTTGTATCCAATCATGATCCAATCTCAAATTTGCTCCTGCAGAAACAAGGTAATAAGAATTTTCTGTCTCTTTCATAATTGTAAATTCAGAATGCACACCTCCTTTAGTATTTAAAGCGTGACATAAATTAATTCTGCCAATTTTTTTTGGTAATTTGTTTGCAACTAAAAAATCTAAAAATTCCTCAGCCTTAGGTCCTCTTATTCTGCATTTGGCAAATGCTGTCATATCTAACAAACCAACATTTTCTTTAACATTTTGACACTCTTTTTTAATTGCATCGAACCATTTTGATCGTCTAAACGACCAATCATCTTTTTGTTCCATGCCATCAGTTGCAAAAAAGTTTGGTCTTTCCCAACCAAATTTTTGTCCAAAAACTGCACCCAAATTTTTCATTCTTTCATAACAGGGTGCTGTTCTTAGAGGTCTTGCTGCTGGTCTTTCTTCATCAGGATAGTGAGTGATAAAAACATGACTGTACGCTTCCTCATTTTTTGCTTTTAAATATGATTTAGTTGCATAATTCCCATAACGTCTTGGTTCAACTCCCAACATATCAATAGTAGGTTCGCCGTCTACAATCCACTCTGCTAATTGCCAACCAGCTCCACCTGCTGCAGTAATCCCAAAACTGTGTCCTTCATTAATCCAAAAATTTTTTAATCCCCAAGCTGGACCAACTATTGGATTTCCATCAGGTGTGTAACAGATTGCACCATTATAAACTTTCTTTACACCAACTTCTCCAAAAGCAGGCACTCGGTGAATTGCTCCTTCAATATGTGGAGCCAATCTATCAAGATCTTCTTGAAACAATTCGTACTCTGAGTTTTTTGATGGACCTTCAACATAACAAGCTGGTGCACCATCTTCATAAGGTCCTAATATCAATCCACCTGCTTCTTCTCGCATATACCATCGACTATCACTATCCCTAAGAACTCCCATTTCGGGAAGACCTTCTTTTTTTCTCTTTTGAATTTCAGGATGAGGTTCAGTTACAATATATTGATGCTCAACTGGAATTACTGGAATATCTAAACCTACCATTTCACCAGTTTGTCTTGCAAAATTACCAGAACATGAAATTACATGTTCACATTCAATTGAACCTTTATCTGTTTCTACTATCCAACCGTCTTTAGTTTGTTTCATACTCATTACGGCTGTATTTCTATAAATTTCTGCTCCTCTATTTCTTGCGCCAGTTGCTAAAGCTTGAGTTAAATCAGCTGGCTGAATATATCCATCTTCTGGGTGTTGAATTGCGCCAACTAAATCATCTGTATGACACAATGGCCAAATTTCTTTTACTTGTTGAGGAGTTAAAAATTTTACATCCACTCCAATAGTTTGTGCAACACCAGCATATTGATGATACTCATCCATTCTATCTTTGGTGCTAGCTAATCTAATATTTGAAACGACACTAAAGCCAACATTCTTTCCCGTTTCTTTCTCTAAAGTTTTGTAAAGATTAACTGCATACTTGTGAAGCTGTCCAACTGAGTAGCTCATATTAAACAAAGGTAGTAGTCCAGCAGCATGCCAAGTAGAACCTGAAGTTAATTCTTTTCTTTCAACTAGAACAACATCTGACCAGCCTTTTTTTGCAAGATGATAAAGAGCACTAACTCCTACAACTCCTCCGCCAACTACTACAACTTTAGTTTTTGTTTTCATTATCAGACTCCTACTAAATTTTTAATTATTACGAAACAAAAATTTAGGTTAATAGTCAAATTGAGCTTCCAAGAGGAATTGGGCTTGATACCATTGTGGTTAGCCAACAATCTTTTAGAGATCCTTCTTCAGTGTATTTTTCAACTTGCCAATTGAATTTGTGATAAATTTTATTCTTATCAAGTATAATTACCTCAAATTGAACTGATTTATTACTACCTCCAACCTCAGTGATTGTATGACTTAAATGATCAATCATCATTTGATAAGAGGCACCTTTAATCATCCTTTTAAAATTATTTAAAGGTCCTGTAACCTTCTTATTATTAGGATGAGCAAAATTCCATGTTTGCTCAATACCACTATCCTTAAATTCAAGATCGTTTTGCTGCAACCCACTTAGTTGAATTTTTACCACTTCTTTTGGAGTAATAGCACTACTTGGATTAAGTAATTCAGCTTTTGAAAAAGAGATAGTTATTAAAAGTAAGATTAGTACTTTAAAAATATTTTTCATTTGAGAAGTATTTATTCTGAAGTTTTGTATTTGCTATTATTTACTATAAATACAAAAAATATTGGGAGAATTAATGTCAAAAGTGTCACAACAATTAATAAAATCCCAAGTTCAGAATAATCAGCTGTTGTTTGGATTTCACCACTTACTTTATCCTTAACTTCTCTAGTAACTGTAAATATTTCATTTAAATATTTCGTTCCTAACGCACTTGCTGACAGTGCAAGGTTGGTGAAGGAGGCAAAAACTGCAAAAAAAGTTGCTTTTAAATGAGATGGAGCATTTTTTGCTATCCAAGCAAGTAATGGAATCATTGATACTTGACCCAAAGGAGATTCAAGAGCTGTATTAATTAAAGCAATAAACTTAGCATCAACCACTCCTCCACTTAATGAAGATGTCCAATTATGAAAGCCATAGTACATTCCAACACTTGGTAAAAATAAAATTGCACCTGCAATACTTAAAACAACAATTATTTTGGCAATTGAATTCTTTGCCATAAATGGTCTTAACAAAACAATCCCTGCTAAAGTTAAAATTGATGCAAGTAATGATAAAATTGAAAAAAACTGTTCATTAAATCCAAGTTGATCAATTTCAAACCAAGTTAAACCTGGTCCAGGTCCTGGCATTGCTCTAAAAATAAATATAATTACAGCTGTACCAACTATTGTTAATCTTAATTCTTGAGGTAGTTCTTTAATAAGTTTAAACATTAAAAATAAAATAATTATTACTGAGCCTATAAAAACAATCTCTTGTGCAAATGGGACGTTAAAAGATCCTACCGAGAGTGTGAAAATTACAAAAACTAAACTACCACCTAAAATCCACCAGTTTATCTCAGTTTTTTCATTTCCTCTATCTTCCTTAAATTCTAATCCTTGAGATTTTAAAATATTTATTTTTTTTTGTCGTAAATAATTTGCTAAAATTACACCAAAGATCGAAACTAGAGGTATTACAAGAGCGTATAAATAAATTGTTCCATATAAATTTATTTTTTCAGATTGCTCTAAACTTTCAACATCTCTAAATAAAATGACATTTACTAATGCTACAAGAACTGTCCCACCTATAATTGCAAAACGACCAAGAGTTTGCATTGTAGTATGCATTATTTTTACTTGATCTTTGTTGTAATCTATTCCCTGTTCATCTGATAAAGGAACTGCTTCAACAGTCATAGCATCTGCAACTACATCTTGAACAACATATCCAACTGGAGCTAAAATGACACTAATAACAAACCAAGTTTCAACAGAAAATATTTCTGACATGGTTTCTGTATGAATAATTAATCCAAACATTATTAATAGACTTAATGCTATTAATGATGCACCAAGATAGACCATATAATTTTTTCTTTCCCATATGAGATCAACAAGATGGCCTAAAGGCATTTTTAATGCCCAAGGTATCCCTGCCCAAAATCCAAGCCCTGCAAGAAATGCAGCTGATAAATTTAAATAATCTTTAACAAAAAAAGTTCCAACTATTCCTGTTAAACCTGAAATACCAGCAGCCATGTAGACCATTAATGGTGGAAGATAAGTCCACTTAAATTCTCGTACTAAATCTAAAAAAGTGCTATCTAAAAATTTTAATACTTTGTTCATTAGTCACTAAGAACTGGAAAGGCTTGTCTTACTTTTAAGAAATGTTTTTGATATTCCATTTTTGTACATTTATTTTCAACATATCTTATATGATTTTTTTCAACTAACTCTTTTGCATTTTCGTCACGTATTCCAAGTTGCAACCATAAAACTTTAGCCCCAATTTTCACAGTATCCTCTGCAATTGCCAATACTTCTCTAGAGGGTCTAAACACATCAACAATATCTACATTTTTTTTTATATCTGTAATTTTAGCATATACCTCCTCTCCCAAAATTTTTTGACCTTTAACAGATGGGTTAACTGGAAAGACTTTATAACCATATTTCTGCATATACTTCATCACAATAGTGGATGGTTTAGTTTGATCGTTACTAACTCCTATCATAGCAATAGTTTTATATTTTGAGAGAATATCTTTGATCTGACTCATAATTATTTATCATTTTTGATTTGTTCTTCACAAAATTTCTTTGCCTCATCTAAGTCAGTAATTTTAGTTTCAGACAATTTTTGGCTCGCAGCTAAACATGCATCTACAGCTCTTTTAAAGTTATAATCATTAAAATTAAAAACTATAAACATTCCAAAAATAATTAAGATTATGATGAAAAAATTTTTTTTATTCATCATTATTTATTTTTCCAGACAGGTTTCCTTTTTTCTAAAAAAGCTGAAATACCTTCTTTAGCATCCATTGCCATCATGTTAACAGTCATCATTTTACTTGTGTGTGCATATGCTTTTCTTAAAGACATTTCTAATTGTTTGTAAAAAGTTTGTTTACCTATCTTTATTGTTAAATTAGATTTAGATGCTATTTTTTTAGCAATACTAAGTACTTCTTTGTTAAGTTTTTTTTTTGAGAAGCAGTCATTTATTAGTCCTATTTCTTTTGCATAATTTGCTTTTATTGGCTCACCAGTTAACAACATTTTCATCATAGGCTTTCGATTAATTTTTCTACTTACTGCAACCATTGGCGTACTACAAAATAATCCAATATTTACTCCAGGAGTTGCAAATAAAGCATCCTTAGTACTATATGCTAAATCACAACTGGCTGCTAATTGACAGCCTGCTGCAAATGCTGCGCCATGAACTTTTGCAATTACAGGTTTTCTGCCTTCTACGATTTGAAGCATAACTTTTGAGCAAAGATTAAAAAGCCTTTGATATTTGTCTCTTTTTTTCAATCCTCTTACCTCTTTTAAATTGTGCCCTGCACTAAACCCTTTGCCTGCACCTTCTATTATTATGACTTTGACTTTGTTATCAGTGTCTAATTTTTTTAATACTTTTAATAAGTCGTTAAGATTTTTAAATGATAATGAGTTATATGTTTTTGGTTCATTAAGTATTATTGATGAAATTTCACTATTAAGTTTTATAATTTTAATATTACTATTCATTATACCTATTTTAGTTTGCCTTCTTCTCTCATTTTAGCTCTAATTTTTGTAGCTGATATTTTTTGAGTTTCTTCGTCTAATACTATTTCCTCAATTTTATATCCCACTCCTC
This sequence comes from uncultured Pelagibacteraceae bacterium, assembly GCA_902601785.1. Lineage (GTDB taxonomy): Bacteria > Pseudomonadota > Alphaproteobacteria > Pelagibacterales > Pelagibacteraceae > Pelagibacter. Next base: position 100,286 of record CACKOH010000002.1, read on the forward strand.
TGCCATAACAAATATTCGTAATATTTGGCACCACCATAATCTTAAACCTACCTTCAAACTCTGGATTTAATCTATGTTCTATATTTTTTTTAACGGTATCGAAATCAAATGGATTATCATCTACGCCCTGCACATCTCTTATTTGAATACAAACTTGACCTGTTTTTTTAATAATTTCTTTAAATAAAGTATAATGACCATCATGAAACGGCTGCCATCTTCCAAGCATTTGTGCTGTTGGTTTTTTATTATCCCATTGATATGTCATTTTTTGATCTCCTTAACAATTTTTAAAGCCCAATTCTTAGCATCTTGAGTAGTAACATGGTAATCAAATGTTTTTGGCTTTACAAACATTTGATTTGTATCATCAAAACGTCCTTCTTTAATTGTGTCTACCCAAATTGTGAAATCTGCTGGGAATAAGCTTCTCGCTTCTGGAGTGGGTGCTATGAAATCTGCAATAACATAATAACCATCACTCTTTAACTTAAGTGCAAACTCAGCCATTCTTTTTGCTTGTCTAATCCTTCCATCTTTAGAAAAATCCCAATCATCTGCTGCTTTTCTAACTTCGTCAGCATTTAATCTTTTAGCATTTAAATACGGTGCTATTTCATTTGCTAAAGTTGTTTTACCTGCACCAGGTAATCCCATTACCAAAATTATTTTCATTTTACTTTATACAATCCTAGCCAAGCATTTACATCTTTACTCGCTATATAATCAGATTTAAAAAATTCCATTTCTGACCATTTGTTGTTTGCTTTTAAATCAAGAATTTTTTTGTCAAAACCATAGTCTTTATAAATTCCTTCGTTAATTGTAAAACAAATTAAACCACCAGGTTTTGTTATTCTTATAAATTCATCTAATGCATCAGATTTCACGTGTCCAAACGTAAAAGTTCCAACACACATAACACTATCATAAAGATTATCATTTAATTCAATACGTTTGTTTAAATCAATCTTAAATAATTTTTGATATAAATTTTTTGGGACTGTGTCTAATAACTTTTGTGAAAGATCAGCACCATGAAAGTTTTTGTAACCAAATTTTTTAAGTTGTAGTCCTACTAATCCAGTTCCACATCCTGCATCAAAAAAAAATGCATCTTTATTAACTAGATATTTTTTTATTACTTCAACGGTTTCTTTGGGACCTGTATAGTTCCAGTCAACCATATCTCTATTATACTTATCTTCTTCTCCCCACTCATCGTAATACCTCATCACTTCCTCAGTAGTCTTGAGTTTGTAAATCGGAACTTTATTACCCACATCTTTTAGTGCCATAAAATTTTATCCTATTAAATTTTGAGCTACCCATTTGTGAAATTGATGAGTTGGTTGATCCATTATTGGTGAAAAATTTCCTCCATTGTAAACAGGTGAATTTCTACCCTCTTGCATCCCTTCAACTGCATTTATATCTTCTAACATTACATCTTTCCAAAATTTTAAATTTTGTTTTCTCATTTCTTTTAATTGTTCACCATTTGCACTCTCTTCTCCAACATAATACATTTGCATATGTTCTTTTGTTTTATTCATTGCTAAAGGTTCTAACCAAAAAACATAAAAATGATCTACATGTAAACCAATCATAACATTTGGGAATAGAGCTATGTATTCAGAATTTTTTAACATACTTTTTTCCCAATTAGGAAATGTATCAAAAATTTTGTTACCTTTAACAATTTGATCATATTTTTTACTCCCTTGACCAGCAAATCGATTTGGTAAACCTTGAATGTGATAATGATCATTAATGTTAGATATTTTATTTAGTTCAGGATGAATTGTTGGTAAATGATAGCTTTCGCAATAATTTTCTATAGCAAATTTCCAATTGGTTTTTACTTCTAGGCTGAAGTAACCATAGTCATCTGATTTTACTATTAACTTTTGATCATCTTTATTTATGAATTTCGACCATCTTTCTTCGAGAGGTTTTATGTACTGGTCAAAATCTAACTCATTTGAGTTAATATTTACAAATACTATATCCATCCAAAGTTTAGTTTTAACTTCTTTTAAATTACTCTTTGTTTTATTGAAATTTGTAGACTGATGATTATTTAAGCCACCAATATGAGGAGTTGCAACTAATTGTCCATTAAAATCATAGGCCCAAGAATGATACGGGCATCTAATAACATTTTTTAACTTGCAGGCCTTATCCATAAGTTTAAATCCCCTATGACTACAGACATTATGAAAAACTCTTACATCCATGTTTTTATCTCTGATTAATATCAAAGGAATCCCGAGTAGATTGCAGGGTTTGGCATCTCCAATTTTTGGAATTGAGCTTCCAACCCCAATTGCTGTCCATTTATTATAAAAAATTTTTTCCTTTTCGTGAGCTAAATAGCCTTGATTTGTATAGCACTCATTAGGTAAGCCATTTGCCACTTCTATTGGTTTGTCTACATTGTTGATCTTTTCAATATCTAGTATCTTCGATAAGGGTAAATTTTTAAGATTCTGATGCACAAAAAAAATTATCATTCGCATAAATTTTGGCAACATATTTCATTAAGATAGATAGATGAATTTCTTTGACAGCTTTTTGAAAACAGATAATGATCTGAAAAAATGAATTTTTCTCTAGAAATTGGACCAAAGACGGAAGTTGATGTGGTCCCTGCATTAAGTGATGTTTACATCACTATGTTGCCAGGTGGAGATTATAGAGAAACTGCAGAAAAGGCTACGGAACTTGCTAGAAAAGGATTTAATCCAGTGCCCCACTTTCCAGCTCGATCGATGCAAGATGAAAAGGAACTTAAAGATTATGTTTCCAGATGTAAGGACGGTGGAGTTAAACAAGTTTTAATTATTGGTGGTGGTAGAGAGCCTGCAGGAAAATTTGACAGTTCATTTCAACTTTTAGAAACAGGATATTTCGAAAAAATGAAAATAGGAATAGCTGGACATCCCGAGGGAAGTCCTGATATATCCGACTCAGAATTAGAAAAAGCTATGATAGATAAAAAGCCTTATGCTGATTATATCGTAACTCAATGGTTACTTGATCCTCAGCCTATTATAGATTTTATTTCTAAACAAAGCGTACCAGTGCATGTTGGAATTACTGGGCCATTAAAAATATCTAGCTTGATCAAGTTTGCTAATATTGTTGGGGCAAAAAATTCTATTAACTTTCTTAAATCTAATTTTACTAAGGCGTTAGATTTATTGAAACCTAAAGACCCTAATGATTTAATTGGGAAAGTTAAATCGCATACTGATAACTTCCACATTTATACATTCGGCGGCTTGAAGGAAACTAACAAGTGGTTGAAGGAGAATAGTTATGTCTAATGAATTTGACTACACTAAATTAAAACATGTTACTTCTGTTGATCAATCAGACAGAGAAGTACCGTACAATTTACGACAAAGTGGACCAACAAAAGTTGAAATGTTAATTTCAACAAGAGTGAGAAAATCACCGTATTGGCATTTATCAATGCAGGCAGGATGTTGGAGAGCAACTGTCTATAATCGTATTTATCATCCAAGAGGTTATGTAAAACCTGAAGATGGTGGTGCAATGGTAGAATATGATGCGATTGTTAATCATGTAACTATGTGGAATGTTGCTGTTGAAAGACAAATAAGAGTAAAGGGTCCAGATGCAGAAAAATTTACTGATTATGTAATCACACGAGATGCAACTAAAATTTCTCCAATGAGAGCAAGGTATGTAATTTTATGTAATGCTTATGGAGGTGTCTTAAATGATCCAATTCTATTAAGAATTTCTGAAGATGAATTTTGGTTTTCTTTATCAGATTCTGATATTGGAATGTATTTGCAAGGCGTAAATGCTGATGGAAGATTTAATTGCACAGTTGAAGAGATAGATGCCTGTCCAGTTCAAATTCAAGGACCTAAATCGAAAGCTTTAATGAAAGACCTTTGTGGAGATCAAGTAGACTTTGATAACATGCCTTTTTATGGTTTAGCAGAAGCAAATATAGGAGGAAGAAATTGTGTTATTTCACAATCTGGTTTCTCTGGCGAAGCTGGATATGAAATATACCTAAAAAATGCAACTTTATATGCTGAAGATATGTGGAATTCTGTTCTTGAAGCTGGAAAAAAACATAACCTTATGGTTATTGCGCCAGCACACCATCGAAGAATTCAAGCAGGTATTCTTTCTTGGGGACAAGACATGGATCAACAACATAATCCTTTTCAGTGTAACTTAGGATATCAAGTCTCTTTATCTGGAAAAGGAGAATGGAATAAAAAAGGAGATTACGTAGGAAAATCAGCTTTAGAAAAAATGAAAGCAGATCTTGTTGATGGAAAAAAACCTTATAAACTTCAATTGGTTGGTTTAGAGTTTGGTGGTAAACCAATTGAAGATTATGCACCTGATTTTTGGTTAATTTCCCCTGAAAGTGGTGGTGATCCTGTAGGATTTATTACTTCTCCTTGGTATCATCCCGAAAAGAAACAGAACATTGCAATGGGATATGTGCCATTTGACGGAACTCTAAATGCGAATGGTTTTCCAAAAGGTAAAGTTGGGACAAAATTTAAAGTGCACTTACCTGAACAATACTCTGAAAAAGCTGGAGTTCCAGTTGACGCAGTTGTAGTTGATATTCCATTTAAAGAGTCTTTTAACGCTAACACAAGAGAAGTTGTAAAAGGCTAAAAATATTATGGGGAAGTTAAATTTAGCTTCCCCAAAAATCAATGACAAAAGGGTTTTTAATTGTAATTTGCATTACGATTGCGATTGCTTTAATAGTATTTCCCTTGATAGTCTCTTACAGAGCACAAAAAAATAAAAAGAAAAAAAATTAATGTTTGGTGAATTTTTAAATATAATTTTCAAATCAATAAAGTTAGATAAAACACTTTATTCAGATAATAAAAATTTTGCTGAAGCCTCAATTTATTTTGCAGGTATTATAATGATTTTAGATGGTATAGCAGGAGCAGTTGCTGCAAATACAATTATAAAAACTGCAATTGCAATGTCTGGCCTTACCGCAATTATTACTTGGTTGATTTGGGCAATTTTTATTTATGTTATTGGAGTAAAACTTTTTCCAGATAAACAAACTAAAGTTTCATTCAAAAAGGTTTTAACCGCAGTTGGTTATGCACATGCTCCAGGACTACTAAGATTTTTTGCAGTAACACCAGACTTAATGATACCAATAATTTTTCTTACACAATTTTGGATATTTGCTGGTTTAATTATTTCAACAAAACAAATTCTTAATTTAAAATCTAATTTCAAATCTTTTGGAATTATTCTTTTATCTTTCCTAATTATAGCGTTTTTGTCTATTTCATTTGTAATGAGCCGAATGAATATGCTGCCAGTTAATCAAATAAGTTAGAGAGGGAAAATAGTTTTAGAAACTCTGCAAGATTTACAAAGTTTAAAACCTGTCATTATCAGATTTTGAAATACACTTTCATCCTCTTTTCTACATTCGTCACAGATATTATTTAAATCATTGCTATTCATATCTTTAGGGTCTTTATCTAAATCTTTAGTCATTATCTGTTAAACCTGCTCCAGCAGCATCTTTTTTAAGACTATCAGTTTCTTCCACAAAAGTATTTTCAGATAATTTGTATAAACTTTTCCATTCATCTTCATTAAAGTTATCTTTATTTTCAATAAAATTTATCTCTATATCTTTAGAATTTTTGGGAAATTCTAAATTTAAAAAGTTAGAATAAATATTTACATTTAAATTTAAGAAAATTTCTTTTTCATCAAATTTAACATTAATTTTTTTTCCAATAATTTCTGAAGATCTGCTCAAAAATGACAAAAAAATAATTGGGTAGGCAATGCTTGAAAAATAAATTTTTTCATAATTTTCAACTATTTTTAGTTGATCTAAAAAACCAATTCCTAAAATGATTGGGCAGTAAGGATTTGAAGAAGAATTTGACTGATTTATTAAACTTAAACTCTCATAATTATTTTTTTCCTTATCACGAAAATAAGAGTTTAAATGTGTGATACCGGGTAAACCAAACATCTCTAGTTGTCTTATACATTTACCAATTTCTTCAGACTCGCCCCAAGAAAATCCAGCAGCTTTTGATGCTCTTTTAGCTGTAGTTTCAATCTCGCTCAAAGATTTCATTTTTAATTACTTGTCCTATAGACCCACTGTTCGTCATAACTTTTTAATTCATCAGGTAATGGTGCTCCTTGGAACATGCAAATTCTTAACCATTTATCTGATCGTGGATCAAATTTTAAAGCTCCAAAAAAAGATAGCTTTAACCGTAGCATATCAATAGGCACTATATTTTTACCGATAGTATTATCTTGTATCTCAGAATATGGAAATTTTTCAACAATAAATACTCTTCTAACAATGTGTCGAAGCTCAGAATTTTTAGACAAAAATTCTGCAACAATGGAATTATTTTTTGTATCTAACAATTTTTTATAAAGTTTTTTAACATCTCTAGCTATTGCAAGTGGCTGCTCTAATTCAGATCCACCTTCTTCAAATCTATCAGCTAATCTAGGCTCCTCTTTATTCTTAGAAATAAACCAAAAGTTTTGTGTATTTTGTTTTTTTTCAAAGTTTATTTTTAAAATATTGGAATATTTTTTTTCAATAATATTAATTAGGTCTTTAACTGTTCTGCTGGTTGGAATTGTAAAATATTTATCCTCATCAGAACTCATCTGACTTACTAATGGATTAGTTATTTCATTATACGGTTCCATCATTATAGAAACCACATACTCAATACACTCCTCACATGCTTTCTCTTCTAACCAAAGATATATTTGGTTAAAAGGATATTCGTCTTCAAAATTAAAATTGTTATCAATAAAGTGGATAAATTTTTTTATATCTTTTAACAAATTTTTAATTTTAATTTGCTGATACTCACTATCAGTATTCCAACTGGTAATATTTTTTAAAGATTTTTTAAGGCAATCAATAAATAAATCACTTTCTTTTTTCTTAACTTTTTTTATTTCCCTTATTTTTTTTAAGGCGATCTCCCTGCTCATTACCCAATTATTCAATAAGGTTGGATGATTTACAATAAATGGAGCCATACCTAATCCAGTAGAATTTCCAATACCTAAATTTTTACAAATCTTTCTATCTAATACGACAGCTTTACTGGGATTTTTGTAATGAGCGACATGGTTTACTTGATCAAATGTAAATTGTCTAACCAAATAAACTAGCATCATTTCCAATCTAAAAGGTCCATTAATTTCTTCTCTATTCTTAATTCTAAAACGATCTGCTAAGCCAAATTTTCCAGAACCATATACTGCTGTTGTTCTATACAAATATCCCACATTTGATAGTAATTCTAAATCTGGTTGTTTGCCTTCACTTAATCTTTCAACCACATGATTGAATACTCGTACAGATTTATTTGCTCTAGACAATGTTAACTCTTTAAATGAAAGTCTACCAACTTCCTGCCTTGGTACTTCATTTTTAAGTCTATCAATATCTTTTTGGGTAGGAACACCATCATGTAATGTAAATGCGGCATCCCATTTTGTTGCAATTACCCTATCTGATCTTTCGTCATCTTTAATTTTATTTGCAAAACAAACAAGGGAATAAGTTCTTTTATCTTTTCTCAAAGAATAGACTGCTTCTCCATAACCAAATCTATCTAAATTAAATAAATCTCTCCTATATTCCCAGTCTTTAAATTCATTAAGAAAGCTTCTTAAAAATGATAGTTTAGACTGATGAAATGATCCTAATCTTGATAGTCTCATTATCTTATTAGGATCTCTAAGTTGAACTTTCATAACTAAATTAATTTATAGAAATTGTACCAGTTGTTTCCAAGTATTCCATTTGTCTCTTCATCAGAAAATCCAACTTTTTTAAGTCCTTTTTCGATATTTGAAAAACCCCTCGCGTCCTCAAACCATTGAGGTTGTTTGGGAAAACCAGGGCTATTTTTATTACCCTCACCAAAATTTGTACTTTTAGACCATGTTCCATTTCTCATCCACTCAACAACACTATCGGGTTGCTGAAGGCAAAGATCAGATCCGATACCTATTTGTTTAGTGTTTATTATTTCAGCTGTCTTAGCAACCATCTCACAGAAACTTTCAAGGGTACAATTTGTGTTATCTTTCAAATGATGAGGATATAAAGATAATCCAAGAATACCTCCGCTATCACTTAAAATTTTTAATAAATCAGACGATTTATTTCTTTTTGCAGGATGCCAAAAATATGGATTTGCGTGTGTTATTGCTATTGGTTTTTGACTTAACTCGATTGCATCGATTGTACTTTTTTCAGCTGAATGTGACATGTCAATTACTACACCCACTCTATTCATTTCTTTTATTACTTCGCGTCCAAAATTAGTAACTCCACTGTCAATATTTTCGTAACAACCGGTAGCTAATAATGATTGATTGTTATAGGTAAGTTGCATAAATCGACAACCCAATTTATGTATTTTATCAACTAAACTTATATCATCCTCTATGGGGGAACAATTTTGAAAACCAAAAAAAATTGCTGTTTTTTTCTCTTTATTTGCCTTTTCTATATCTTTGTAGTCCCAGCCTTGAAATATTATATCTGAATTATCTTTAAAAAGTTTTTCCCATTTTTGAGTCTCAGTTAACAACTCATTGTAATCTTCATGATAGACTATCGTAACGTGAACGGCGTCAAGACCTGCAGATCTATTAAGCTCGAAAGTTTCTCTTGACCAATTACAATATTGAAGATTATCAATTTTAAAATTCATATTAGTTTAACTTTAATCAATATGGTTTTTAAATACTATTAATTTTATTGAAATTTTAAGTTAATTTTGAAATAAACTGCTTATTAATTCTCATGAAAAAAAATAAAAATCTAAAAGTTTCAATCGTTATGGGTAGTCAATCTGATTATAAGACTATGCGGTCAGCAGAAAAAATACTTAAAAAAATTGGTGTTTCTTTTGAAACAAAAATTGTTTCAGCTCACAGAACTCCAAAAAGAATGTACGATTATGCTCTAAGAGCTGAAAAAAATAATATAGGTGTAATTATAGCAGGCGCTGGGGGATCGGCACATTTACCTGGTATGATCTCAGCACTAACCTCATTACCAGTTCTTGGTGTACCTATTGAAAGCAAAAAATTAAAAGGCTTAGATAGTCTTTTATCAATAGCTCAAATGCCAAAAGGAATTCCTGTTGGAACACTTGCTATTGGTGAAGACGGTGCAATTAATGCAGCATTATTAGCAGCCTCAATAATTGCAAACCAAAATCCATCCATTAAACTGAAATTGAGTAACTGGAGATCTAATCAAACTAAATCAGTCAAAAAAAATCCTAAGTAAAATGTCTGATATTACTCTCGGAATTATAGGAGGTGGACAGCTAGGTAGTATGTTAGCAATTGCTGCAAAAAAATTAAATATTAAAACTATAATTTTTTCTGACGATACAGATGCCCCAGCTCAGAACTTTTGTAGTCAATTTATTTCAGCAAATTATAATGATAAACAAAAAGTTGATGATTTTGTTAATCAAGTTGATGTCGTAACCTACGAATTTGAAAATATACCTTTTGAAACGCTTAATGAAATAAATAAATTAAAACCTGTTTTACCTAAACCTTCTGTAAATCGACTTATTCAACATCGATTGGCTGAAAAAGATTTTATAAATAAACTAAATATCAGAACTACAAGATATGTATCAATTGAGAAAAAGTCAGATATAGATGCTTTGAAAGATTTTTTACCTGGTATACTGAAGACTACTACACTTGGCTATGATGGAAAAGGACAACATCCGATAAATTCCACCAAAGATTTAAATTCTATTAATATAGATTTTTCCAGTGGATATATTCTTGAGAAACTTGTTAAGCTAAAAAAAGAAATCTCAATAATTATAACCAGATTTAATAATAATAAATACGAAATTTATGAACCCATTGAGAATACTCATGAAGATCAAATATTAAAGTATTCTAAAATACCTGCCGAAATAAATGAGAAAATTTTTAATCAATCTAAAGACTGGGCTAAGCTGATCGCAGAGGAACTTAAATATGTGGGAACTTTGTGTGTAGAATTTTTTATCGATAGAAATGATAATTTATATGTGAACGAAGTTGCACCTAGGGTGCATAACTCTGGCCATTTAACAATTAATGCATTCAATGTAAGTCAATTTGAAAATCATGTTAGAGCTGTTTGTGGGTTAGAGCAAATACCATTAAAAAAAATTTCAAATGCAAAAATGATTAATCTACTTGGTGATCAGATATCTCAATATAGAAATTCTCCTAACTTAAGGGAGAATGAATTTTTCTTCGATTATTTAAAAAAAGAGATTAAAGAAAAAAGAAAAATGGGTCATATCACAATATTAATTTAGATGTTTAAATCATTAGAAGGTAATTTCGATAATCCTAAAGTTCATGAACTTCTTAGTAAACACTTTGTTGAACTTAGAGCAGCATCTCCAGAGGGGAGTGCTCATGTTTTAGATATTCCTGGGTTAAAAGTATCATCAATTAAATTTTGGAGCTTATGGCAGAATGAAAATTTAATTGGTTGTGGTGCTCTAAAATTTTTAGATGAGGGTCATGGAGAATTCAAATCTATAAGAATTCACGATAATTTTAGAAATAAGGGTTATGGAATGAATGTAATTAGTCATTTAATTAATGAAGCCAAAAAATTAAATATTAAAAGATTAAGTATTGAAACTGGTGCAGGAGACTTTTTTTTACCAGCAAGGAAACTTTTTAAAAAATGTGAATTTGAAGAGTGTCAACCTTTTGCGCATTATGAAGAAGATGTAAATTCTGTATATTTGACTAAAATTATTGACACAAACTAAAAAATTTTTTTAATTTATGATATATTTTGTTGACAAAACCCTTTAAAATCTAAACAAAGCCAGAATTACTTAATTATAAGTAATAAATTAATACAACAAAAAGTAAGAAGATAAATATGAGTCTACAAGGAAAAGTAAAATGGTTCAATCCAACCAAAGGGTTTGGTTTTATTGAAAGAGAAGATAAAGAAAAAGATGTGTTTGTACATGTTTCAGCTGTAAGAGATGCTGGTATGAACGGTTTAGATGAGGGTCAAGCTTTGACTTTCGATGTTGAAGATGGTCCTAAAGGTCCTTCAGCAGTTAACTTAAAAACTGCATAATTTCACACTTCCTATTGGCTGAAAACATTAATTTAGTTTTCTAGTTTATATTTTTCAGCCAATACCGAACAATGAAAATCAACGTTTAAACACAATTATTAATTAAAAAAATTAAATCAAAATTTACAAATTAATCAAAGATTATGATTGGAATTTTAGGTGGAATGGGAACTCAAGCAGGACTAGATTTTTGTAATAAACTTGCAGTCCTGAACAGAGGAAAAATTGATCAAGAATATCCTTTATTTTTACTCTACAATAAATCTAACATTCCTGGTCGACCTGAGTCAATTGGGTCTCAGACTAAAAATCTTTCTAATAAATCTACAAACAAGAAAAGTAAATTAAAGTACGAAAGAGTTTTAAAAAGTTTACTTGAAGGATGTAAATTACTTGAGAAAAATAAATGTAAATTTATTGTTATTCCCTGTAATACAGCTCATTATTGGTATGATGATTTGCGAAAAAAAATCAATATTCCAATAATTAATATGCCTAAAGAGGTCTATAAATTCACAATAAAAAATTGTAAGAAAAAATCAAAAGTGGGACTGTTAGCAACTGAAGGTACTTTAAAAACTGGAGTTTATAATAATTTTTTTGATAGAAATTACAATCTTGTAATACCTTCAGAAGATATTCAGAAAAACTCTGTAAATAAAGCAATTAAATTTGTAAAAATGGGAAATGTGCGGGCTGCAGAAAAGACCATCAAACCTGCAATAAAATATTTGATGGGTATGAAATGTAAAAAAATAATTTTGGGATGCACAGAACTTCCTATTGCAATATTTGCATTTAAATCATTTAAAAATATAAAATCTTCAAAAATATTTTTAGATCCTAATCTTATTTTGGCAGAGTCTGCCATGGCAAAACACAAGAATTAAATTATGCGATCAAAGATTGAAAAGCCTTATGTGCTAAGAATTGCTGAGTTTATTTATTTTAAAATAATCGAAATTAAACATAAAAATCCAGAAACTAACAATATTCAAGCATTTGAAATATTCATGACCTCTAAAGAGTATGAGTTAATAAGTTCAGGTGAATTTCATGATAAGTGGTTCGAGAAATTAAAAAAGAATAACTTTGTTGATGAAATAACAGGAAAAAAAATAACCAGCGAAACTATAAAATTATTAGAAGTCCAAAAAGATTCTATGATTAAACTTTTAATGAAAATTCCCAAACTTTATTATACTAAAAGCCATTTCCCATTAGAAATATCTCAAAGAGCTTTTGATCATCTTTGGCGGGTCTGTGAAAGTTACGAGATGTGGTGCAAAGAAACAAAGCAAGAAAAATTGATAAAACTTGATATCTTGAATTAATTTGTTATGAATTTTTTTCTAGTGGCATTTATTCTTTTTTCTAAAAAAAGTCTAAATTCAGCATAGAATTTTTTTTCATTTTTTTTTTCATCGACCTTATCTTTAACATGTGAGAAAACATCTTTGCCAGTCTCATTTTTTATTGCAGTATTAGCTCCATATTGAAGTCCAGCCTGAAACACATTTCCTGTAGTAGCTATAGTGACGCCTGGGCCTAAAAGTGATGTAGTTTGAACACATCCAGATAAAAAAATTAAAACAAAGATGACAAAAAATGTATTTAATATTTTCATAGGCAATTATTTGATTAATACTTATTTACAAATTCAACTCAAGATAGAATTAGTTCAAACTGAGTATTATTACTGAGACTATGCAGAATAAATAACTATAAAACAAAAATGGTTAAAATTTTTCCATTTATCTTTGTTCTACTTTGGTCGTCTGCATTCATAACAACCAAACCGATTATAGATAATAGTGACCCGTTCGCAGCTCTTGCTTTTAGGTTTGGTTTAGTTTTTTTAGGTTTTCTTTTATTTTCTATTTATTCTAAAAAAAAAATTATAGTTGATAGAAAAAATTTTTTTGAATCTTTTTTAAGTGGCGTTCTTTTTCATGGAGTTTACTTAGGAGGTGTTTTTTTTTCAATTTCAAAAGGAATGCCTACTGGGATTGCTGCACTCATAGTAACACTGCAACCAATAATAACAAATGCATTGAGTGGTCCTATTTTAAACGAAAAAGTTTCTACAAAACAGTGGATTGGAGTTTTATTGGGTTTTTCTGGTACTGTAATGGTCTTAGGTTTTGACATAGGCACTGAAATTCCAACTGTTGGATTAGCTGCAACAGTAGTTGCGTTAATAGCTATAACGACATCAACTATTTGGCAAAAAAAATTAAGTGACAATTTACCTTTATCGGTAAGTAATATGAATCAAGCTTTGGGGGGATTTGTTTTTCATATTGTAATTATTATTCTTTTTGCAGAACCTTACATAGATTTTTCAACTACTTTTTTAATTGCAATGAGCCATCAAATTTTTTTGGTTTCGTTTGGAGCATTTACAATTTTAATGTTTTTAATTAAAAGAAATTCTGCAAGCAAAACAGTTTCTATTTTTTTTTTAATTCCCCCTACCTCTGCGTTAATGGCTTGGCTTTTTTTAAACGAGAACCTAAGTAATTTAGATCTTTTAGGTTTTCTAATTGCAACAATTGGTGTTTATATAGCTACGAGAGATTAAATTATTTACCTATATAACCAAATTCTAAAGTCGAATCTGTAATTGAATGATAAAGAGACTCACCAAAACTTCTTAGAGCAAAAATTCTAAATGTATCAGGATTATCATTTGTCATATCAACAATTATAGACATTCCATTAAATGTGGAATTCAAGCAATTATTTTTATTAAATTCATTAAAATTAAAAGGACATCCTTTTTTTAAAACTTCTTTTGCGTAATCACCTTCCAGCTCTATAATTGATTTTGAATGAGAAATATCTGTAACCGCAAAATCTTTCTCTCCAAATTTTTTATCAATTTCAGAAAAAACCTCTTTTTGATTTGTAGTAACCAACCAATTTCTTGGCCCATTCCAAAGAATTCTAGTGTTTTCATTGTTTTCTACTGATAATGGTTTTGAACTTAGGTTTAAATTATCTATTTTAATTTCTTCACATGCAAAATTAGAATTTTTATATTGAACAATCTGAGCAATAAATAAGTTTTTGATTTCTGAAATTTTAATTAAATTTTTTTCATTTTTTCCCTCAAAATCACCAAATTGTCCTTTTTGATGGATATTTTCTAAAGCTGATATTGAACTCATGATCTAACTCTTTCTCCTTTTGGATCTACATAATGTGATGAAACAATTTCAACTGGAATTACTTTGTTTTTCAATGGAGACATAACAAATAATTTTTCTCCAATCATATTTTTTCCATCCTTTAAAATCGCGAGAGAAAAAGGATTGTCATATTCTACACTCCAGCAAGAAGCAGATATATGTCCCAATTTTTTGTTTGGTAAAGGAGCCTTGGCGTCTTTCACTAAATGAGAACCCTCTGGTATACTTGTTTTTTTATCTAAAGGCACAACTCCAACAATCTTTTGTCTGTCGCCTGAGGTAAAAGCCTCTCTATTTAACGACCTTTTGCCAATAAAGTCTTTCTTTTTACTGATTAATCCCTCTAATGAAGTGTCATAAGAAATTGTTCTTCCATCAAGCTCTGATCCTGCCACATGTCCCATTTCAATTCTTAAAGTTGATAATGCTTCTGTTCCATAAGGCTGAACTTGAAACTCTTGACCTAGTTCAATGATTTTTTCCCACATAAATTGTCCATTGTCAGACTCTACATTTACCTCGTAAGCTAATTCACCTGAAAATGAGATTCTAAAAATTCTAGCTTTAACTCCAAACAATTCAGCCTCCGTGTACCCCATAAAAGGTAGTCCCTCGTTTGAAACATCATTATTAGGAAATAATTTTTCTAATAATTTTCTAGATTTTGGTCCAGCTATTGCTGCGCCAGCCCATTGTTCTGTTGTGGAAACTACATTCACATTCAATTCAGGCCAAACAACTTGCAGATAATATTCTAGATGAGAAAGCACATTTGCTGCTTGTGCTGTAGTAGTTGTCATATGATAGTGATTTTCAGATATCCTAGTTGTTGTTCCATCATCCATAACTATACCATCTTCTCTAAGCATCACTCCATATCTTGCTTTACCAACTGGTAACTTTAACCAAGCATTTGTGTAAACTCTATTAAGCAGTTCTGCTGCATCAGGACCTTTTATATCAATTTTTCCTAAAGTGGTAACATCACAAACACCAACATTCGTTCTAACATTTTTAGCTTCTCGCTTTGATGCTTCAAAAAGATTTTCGTTTCCTTGTTTGTAATATCTTGGTCTTAACCAAACTCCAGCATCAACAAATACAGCATTATTTTTTTCATGCCATGAATGCATAGGAGACTTACGAGTAGGTTTGGAATGCTTTCCAACTTCTCTACCTACAATTGCCCCGATAGATATTGGGGTATATGGAGGTCTGAAAGTAGTATGACCTACTGCAGGTACTACTTTATTTTCAATATCAGAAACTAATTGTAGTCCATTCAAATTACTTGTTTTGCCTTGGTCAGTCGCCATTCCAAGAGTTGTGTATCTTTTAACATGCTCTATAGATCGATATCCCTCTTTTAAAGCTATTTCGATGTCTGAAACAGCAACATCATTTTGAAAATCTAAAAATCTCTTATAATTTTTTCCTTTAGGCAAAGGCACACACCAAAACTTGTCATGTTGAGAGGATATTTTCTCAACAACATTAGGAAACGAAATTTTATTATCTTTGTTTGTAATCTTTTTCGACAAATCTTGTCCAGCTGTGAATGAACTTTTTAAAGTTTCTTCAAGTGTAAAAATCCCATTAGCAGCACCTAAAGTTGTTTCATTTTGTTTAGATGTCCCAGGCACAAAAGCATCAATTTCTTCCTTAAATTTAGTTTTATTGCCTGATTGTGAAGCTAAATGAATAGTTGGTGTCCAGAAACCTGAAACACAAATACAATCACACTTAATATTTTCAATTGTACCAAGTTGCTTTTTATTATCTGAAATTTTTGCGATATCTGCTGAGCATACTTTTTTATATCCTTGTGCAGCGACAACAACATATGAAAATTTTATTTTAATACCAAGATTAATCGCTTCATCAATTATTTCTGATTGTGGATTAACTCTAGTGTCTAAAATAATTGGATTTATTCCATTTTTCTTAAATTCAATAGCTGTCTCATATCCGCTGTCATTATTTGTAAAAACTAATGGATTTTTACCAACTAAAACACCGTATACTTTTAAATATTCTTTTGCTGCTGAAGACAACATTACGCCAGGAGTATCATTATTCCCAAAAACTATTGGTCTTTCGATTGATCCTGAAGAAATTAAAACCTCTTTTGCCCTAATATACCAAAGTCTTTGTTTTGGATGATGTTTTTTTGTTTTTGGAAGATGATCACTAACCTTTTCTGACATCACTAACATATTGTGATCATAGTAACCAAAAACTTGAGATCTATTTTTAACAACAACATTTGGCATTTCTTTTAATTCAGCAATAATACCATTTGCCCAATCCTCACCTGATTGATTTCCAATATTTACATCGCTAGTTAAAAGGGATCCTCCAAATCTTGGTTTATCTTCAGCTAAAATTACTCTTGCACCATTTTTTGCGGCTGCATAAGCGCTTGCTAAACCTGATGGACCAGAACCAGCAATTAATAAGTCACAATACTCATATTTATGTTCATATCTCTCTTTATCATGTTTTGTAGAAGCAACACCTAAGCCTGCAGCTTTTCTAATAAAAGGTTCATAAATTCGATACCAAAAACTTTTAGGCCACATGAAAGTCTTGTAATAAAATCCTGCAGGTAGAAAAATTTTTAAAAAGTTATTAATTGCACCAATATCAAAATTTACACTTGGCCAACAATTTACACTTTTTGCTTCTAGTCCTTCAAAAAGCTCTTGCTCAGTAGCTTTAATATTTGGCTCTGTCTCATTATTTCTATAAAGCTGCACGATTGCATAAGGCTCATCTACCCCAGCACCAAAAAACCCTCTTGGTCTATGATATTTAAAGCTTCTACCGACTAAATGTACTCCATTAGCAATTAAAGCAGATGCTAAAGTATCTCCTTCGTAACCATAGTGTGTTTTTCCATTAAATTTAAATGATAATTTTTTATCTCTATTAATTAGACCACCGTTTTCTAATCTAAATTTTTGGGTCATTGTGAAATTTCCTCATCAGCTTTATAAGTATTAAATATTTCATGAGTAGCAGTGTCTCTTTCCACCTTAATCCATTGTCTACATCCAGATAGATGCTGCCACAACTCTAAGTGCTTACCTCTTAGACTTTTTCGATTATAAACAAAGTTATCCCATTCTTCATCAGAGATTTCTTTATTAAGCTCAGGTCTTTTTACGCTAGCATCACCACCATAAGAAAATTCATTTTGTGATCTCATCCCACAATACGGACATTTAATATGAAGCATTTAAGATATCCAAGTCTTAGTACCAAGTCCTTTTTCATCAATTAAATAGCCTGTACTAAATCTATTTAGACTAAATCCAGCATTTAGTTCGTGAACTCTGTCTTGAGCGATTGTATGTGCGAATGTCCAACCTGAAGCTGGCGTTGCTTTAAAACCACCATAACACCAACCACAGTTTAAATACAAACCATCAATATGTGTTTTATCTATAATAGGTGAACCATCCATTGACATATCCATTATACCACCCCAGGTTCTGAGCATTTTCAATTTACTTAAAAAAGGCATCATTGCAATTCCCTCCGTTAAAACATGCTGAAGAGTTGGTAAATTTCCTCTTTGAGCATAACTATTATATCCATCAAGGTCTCCTCCCATTACCATTTCTCCTTTGTCAGATTGGCTTATGTAAAAGTGACCTGCACCAAAAGTTACAACTCTATCTAAAATTGGTTTAACAGGCTCTGATACGCATGCTTGAAGAAGATGAGTCTCTATTGGTAAAGTCATATTTAATTTTTCAGCTAAAATATTTGTGCTTCCTGCAACACATAATCCAACTTTTTTAGTTTTTATGTTTCCTCGAGATGTTCTTATGCCGTTAATCTTACCTGCTGTAACGTCAAAGCCTGTTACTTCACAATTTTGAATTATATCAACACCCATAGAGTCTGCTTGACGTGCATATCCCCAAGCAACTGCATCATGTCTTGCTGTTCCTGCACTTGGCTGCATTAATCCTCCAAAAATTGGAAACCTTACATTTTCTGAAAAGTCAGCCATAGGAATTATTTCTTTTACTTGTTCACGGTTTAATAAAACAGCATCAATTCCATTTAATCTCATCGAATTTCCTCGTCTTGCGTAGGCATTCATTTGTGCATCAGAGTGTGCAAGATTAATAATTCCTCTTGGTGAGAACATCACATTATAATTTAAATCTTGGCTCATTTTTCTCCAAAGATCCATTCCAAACTCACTGAAGAGAGCGTTTTCATCATGCATATAGTTTGATCTAATTATTGTTGTATTTCTTCCAACGTTTCCGCCACCTATCCAACCTTTTTCGATAATTGCAACTTTTGTAATATTATGTTCTTTTGCAAGGTAATATGCAGTTGCAAGTCCATGGCCTCCACCACCAATAATAACTACATCATATTCCTCTTTTGGAGTTGGATCCTTCCAAGCTAAATCCCAGTTTTCATGATTAGAGAATGCGTTTTTAACTAAATTGAATATGGAGTATTTTTGCATTCGTTAATTTTATAACAAAGAATATAAATAGTTCTTATTTTTTTTATATATATTTTTTAGAAGTTTCCAAATATGACAAAAAAGGATAAGAAGTCTGCAATGATAAGATATAATTTATAGGATTAATAATGAGTGATGTTAAATCAGATATCCAAATAGCTCGAGAAGCAAAAATGGAGCCTATAAATGAGGTATTAGCAAAGATAAATGTTCCAGATGAGAGTACTGCTTTCAGTCCAATGGGACGACACATTGCAAAAATTAATCTGGAGTATTTAAACACATTAAAAGATAAACCAGAAGGGAAACTAATTTTAGTCACTGCAATTACACCAACACCTGCTGGTGAAGGAAAAACCACTACTTCAGTTGGTTTAAATGATGGATTAAATAAAATTGGAAAAAAATCTATAGTCTGTTTAAGAGAACCAAGTCTTGGGCCTTCATTCGGGATGAAGGGTGGTGCTGCTGGAGGAGGTTATGCTCAAGTTGTTCCCATGGAGCAAATTAATTTACATTTTACCGGAGATTTTCATGCAATTACATCAGCTCATAATTTATTATCAGCATTAATCGACAATCATATCTATTGGGGTAACAAATTAGATATAGATGTAAGACGGGTTGTTTGGAAAAGAGTTATGGATATGAATGACCGTTCATTAAGATCAATAAATATAAATTTAGGAGGAGTAGCAAATGGTTTTCCTAGGGAAGACGGATTTGATATTACAGTTGCTTCGGAAATCATGGCAATTTTCTGCTTATCAAATGATTTGGAAGATTTAGAAAAAAGAATTGGCAATATTACAATTGCTTATACAAGAGATAAGAAACCAGTTTACGCGAAAGACTTAAAAGCACATGGTCCAATGACTGTATTATTAAAAGATGCGATCAGACCAAATATAACTCAAACATTAGAAAATAATCCTGCAATTATTCATGGTGGTCCTTTTGCAAATATTGCACATGGATGTAACTCCGTTATAGCAACTAAAACTGGATTAAAACTTGCAGACTATGTTGTAACAGAAGCAGGTTTTGGTGCAGACCTTGGGGCAGAAAAGTTTTTAGATATTAAGTGCAGAAAATCTAATTTAAAACCGAGTTGTGTTGTCATCGTAGCAACAATTAGAGCTTTAAAAATGCATGGTGGTGTTGCAAAGGATGACTTAAAAAATGAAAATGTTGAGGCTTTAAAAAAAGGTCTAGTGAATCTTGAAAGACATATAGAAAATGTAAAAAAATTTGGATTACCTGTTGCGATTGCAGTTAATCATTTTATTAAAGATACAGATAGTGAAGTTAAAGCTTTAATTGATTTTTGTAAAAACTTAGGGGTCAAAGCAAGTTTATGCACACACTGGGCAAATGGTGGTGAAGGAACAAAAGAATTGGCGGCACACGTTGCTGATTTGTGCGAAAAAAAAGATGTTAAGTTTAATTTTCTTTATGAAAGTAAAGCACCTCTGTTTAAAAAGATAGAAACAATTGCAAAAGAAATTTATAGAGCCGATGAAGTGATTGCTGATACAAAAATAAGAGATCAATTAAAAGGTTTTGAGGAGGCAGGCTATGGAGAATTGCCAATTTGTGTAGCAAAAACACAATACAGTTTTTCAACTGATCCAAATCTTAAGGGTGCACCAACAGGCCATGTTTTGCCTGTAAGAGAAATAAGACTTTCGTCAGGTGCTGAATTTATTGTTGTTGTTTGTGGAGCAATTATGACTATGCCAGGACTCCCTCGTGTCCCTGCAGCAGACTCTATAAAACTAAATGATAAGGGTGATATCGAAGGATTATTCTAAATTTAGGAAATTTAACCAATTTTCTAATTCCCTCATCCTAGAAATTTTATCAAGCTTCTTATTTTCACTTTCAATATGTTGTATGTGACTGTTAATTTCCGTCTCGTCACTAAAAGCTTCTTTTTTTAATAGCTTCTCTTTTCTAAAAACAATAATGTTAATCATTTTGTTATATGTAATTTCTGGATGATATTGAAGCCCCCAGATATCACAATCATTTACTTTAAAGTTTAAACCTTGAACTTTATTAATTGGATTTGAAGCTAATAATACAGAATTTTGTGGCATGGTAACTACTTCATCAAAATTAAATGCAGGTGTATTAAATTTTTTTTTTTTATTTTTGTAAAGTGGATGGTCTAATCCCATCTCATTTATTTCAATATCAACTGCAATTCCTTTGTGTGAACCTTTACTGCCTTTTTTGACCTCACCTCCTGCAGCTGTGACAGCTACTTGCATACCCCAACATATTGCTAAGATTTTTTTAATTTTTTTTTGACATTCTTTCATAAACTGAATCTGTCTTCTAATTTCAGGAGTGTCGTTATAAATATTTAAGCTACTACCACCCCAAATAAGTCCATCGTAACTGTTCAGATCGTCTATATTTTTTAATATATTTTCATCTGATGAAGGATTAACAACATCTGTAGTTAAATCTTTTGTGAAAAAACTAAGACTATCCTTCAAACTTTCAGTATGTGTTTGAATACCTGCAGATGAAAAATGTTGATTTTCTTCTCTCAAATTTCCTTCAACAATTAATATTTTTTTCATTAAAACAAATTTCCAGAAATGCTTTTTTCATACATTTCTTTTAAATCCTTTTGATTAATTTTTTTTGGATTTCCTGCAGTAGATGGATCTTCAAAAGCCATTAAAGAGAGTTCATCAAGATTAATATTATTACAGTCCATCACATCTGATAATTTGTGAGGTATATTTAAATCTTTTCTTAAATCTAAAATCCATTCTAAAAAACTATCAAAACTTTTATTTAAACTTAAATAATCACAAATTTCTAATATCTTGTGTTCTATTTCACTTTTATTAAATGATAATACATATGGCATAAATATTGCATTTGATAAACCATGATGAATGTTAAACTTTGAGTTAACTGGATGACTTAAAGAATGAATAGCACCAAGACCTTTTTGGAATGCAGTTGAGCCCATCGATGAAGCCGAGAGTAAACTCATTCTTGCTTCAATGTTTTTTCCATCTTTGTAGGCAGTAATTAAATATTTTTTAATTAATTTAATACCTTCAATTGCAATACCATTTGCCATTGGATGAAAACCTGGCACACAAAATGCCTCAAGATTATGTGCTAATGCATCCATACCAGTCGCTGCTGTCAATCTAGGCGAAAGATCCAGAGTTAAAACGGGATCTAAAATAACAATTGATGGCAACATCTTTGGATGAAAAATAATTTTTTTAACAGCTGTATCTTCATTTATAATTGCTGAAGCCCGTCCAGTTTCAGAGCCTGTTCCAGCTGTTGTAGGTATTGCTATAATACTTGGAATTTTAGAGCTTTCAGCTCTTTTCCAATAGTTTCCAATATCCTCAAAATCCCAAATTGGCCTTTCTTGACCGCACATAAATGCTACTGCCTTACCAACATCAAGTGCACTTCCACCACCAATTGCTATTACACCGTCGCAATTAGATTTTTTATAAACTTTTACACCTTCACCTACATTTTGACCTATTGGATTTCCTGAAAAGTTTGAAAAAATTTCCAAATTATTAAATTTTTTTTTTAAATTCTGTAATATATGTTTAATCATATCAAGATTAATTAAATCTTTATCAGTAACGAATAATGGATTTGACATTTTTAGTTCTTGGCAGGCATCAACTAGATCATTAATCCTATTTTCGCCTACCCACATCAAAGTTGGGTAATTCCAATTATGATTCATAGTAAATAATAATTTTATTTTTCTTTTTTTTGTTAGTAAGATATATTTATAGAATTATTAATGATAGGAAAATTTAGATGTCTAAAGTAGCAATTATAGGTGCGGGTCCATGTGGTCTTTCGATGTTAAGAGCATTTGAACATTTGGAAAATAAAGGTGAAAAAATACCAGAAATAGTTTGTTTCGAAAAACAAGATAACTGGGGTGGACTTTGGAATTATAGCTGGAGAACAGGTTCTGACCAATATGGGGATCCAGTACCAAACAGCATGTACAGATAT
>CACKOH010000003.1 GCA_902601785.1 uncultured Pelagibacteraceae bacterium
ATCTTTGTTGGCTATAGTAATTGGTTCAATAGCTTTAACTATTTCTGCAAAAATAAAAATTCCTTTTTACCCAGTTCCTATGACTATGCAAACTTTTGTAGTCTTATTTTTAGGAATTAGCTTAGGTTATAAAATTGGATTAGCTACTA
Source organism: uncultured Pelagibacteraceae bacterium (assembly GCA_902601785.1). Classification (GTDB taxonomy): domain Bacteria; phylum Pseudomonadota; class Alphaproteobacteria; order Pelagibacterales; family Pelagibacteraceae; genus Pelagibacter. Next base: position 150 of record CACKOH010000003.1, read on the forward strand.
TCGGATTATATTTAATTGAAGGAATTGCAGGATTGCCAGTTTTTTCAAATTCTCCAGAAAAAGGTGTCGGACTTTTATATTTCACTGGTCCAACTATGGGATATTTAATTGGATTCTTAACAGCATGCTATTTCGCATCTATGATTAAATTTGAGGATGGTTTTTTTGTTGTTTTGGTTAAACTAATACTTGCAACTTCAACAATATATATTTTAGGATTGTTGTGGTTAGGGACATTAATTGGATGGGACAAGCCTATTTTAGCGTTAGGAGCTAAACCTTTTTTGTTAGCTGAAATATTTAAAATTGCCATTTTGGCATTATTAGTTAAGAAAATTATAAAAATTAGAAAATTTATCTAGGTGATCTTTTAGAGAGAATTCTTTGTAGAGTTCTTCTGTGCATTTTAAGTCTTCGTGCTGTTTCAGATACATTTCTATTGCAAAGCTCAAACACTCTATGGATATGTTCCCATTTCACTCTATCTGCTGACATAGGATTTTCTGGAGGTGCAGCTTTTTTTGATGGATCTGCTAACAAAGCTTTTTCAACATCTTCAGCATTATACCTCTAGAGAATTTATCCATGAAATGGGAAAGTATCTGAAAAAAAACTCAAAAAAGAAAGATTCGTTAATTGAAACAGCATTTGATAATGATGTTCCAATTTTCTGCCCTGCTTTTACAGATTCCAGTGCAGGATTTGGTTTAGTAATGCACCAGGAAAAAAATCCAAAAAAACACGTGACGATTGACTCTGTTAGAGAATTTAGAGAGCTTACAGAAATAAAGATTAAATCCAAAGGCTCAGGATTATTTATGATAGGTGGTGGAGTACCAAAAAATTTCATTCAAGATACAGTTATTTGTGCAGAACTTTTAGGAAAAGATGTTGATATGCACAAGTATGCTGTTCAAATTACAGTTGCAGATAGTAGAGATGGAGCATGTAGTAGCTCAACTTTAAAAGAGGCAAGTTCTTGGGGTAAAGTTGATATCACTAAAGAACAAATGGTTTTTGCAGAAGCTACAAGTGTTTTGCCTCTAATAGCTAGTGATGCTTATCATAGAGGGGAATGGAAGAGTAGAGATCGGAAAAATTTTTCAAATATTTTTAAATAATTCATGGCAAAAAAAACTACAATTGGTTTAATTCAAACTAAAGTTTTTGATAATCAAGATAAAAATATAGAAAATTCTGTAATTAAGATTAAAGAAGCAGCAAAGAAAAAAGCAAAAATAATATGTCTTCCTGAACTATTTTTATCTCCATATTTTTGTCAAAATGAAAGTCATGCTAAATTTAAGTTAGCAGAAAAAATTCCAGGTAGATTATCAGATATATATTGTAAATTAGCCAAAGAGCTTTCTGTTGTTTTAATGATTTCTTTATTTGAAAAAAAAACTACTGGTTTTTATCATAACACAAGCATTGTAATTGATGACAAGGGTAAGATTATGTCAAAGTATAGAAAAATGCATATTCCAGATGATCCAGGTTATTATGAAAAATTCTACTTCACTCCAGGAGATTTAGGTTTTAAATCTACAAAAACAAAATACGGAAAAGTTGGTTCTTTGATTTGCTGGGATCAATGGTTTCCAGAAGCTGCAAGACTAACAACGCTAAAAGGAGCAGAAATTTTATTTTATCCAACAGCGATTGGTTGGCACCCTAAAGAGAAAAAACAGTTCGGAAAATCCCAATTAGAAGCATGGATAACTATCCAGAGATCTCACGCCATAGCAAATGGGGTATTTGTTGCTGCTATAAATAGAATTGGTTTAGAAAAAAATGGAAAAAGAAAAATACACTTTTGGGGTAACTCAATGATTATCGATCCCAGTGGAAATATTATTGCGAAGTCAAAATCAGATAGAGAGGAAATCTTAATTACTAGCATTGACCTAAATAAAATTGAAACAGCTAGAAATCATTGGCCATTTTTAAGAGATAGAAGAATAGATTATTACAAAGGACTTCTAAAAAATCCTAAAGATGAATAATAATTTATCTCTCATTGGCTACAGAATGCCTGCAGAATGGGAGTTGCAAGAAAGTGTATGGATAGCTTGGCCATACAACAAAAGTGACTGGCCTGGTCTTTTTAAAAATATCCCAAAAGTATTTGCACAAATAATAAGTGAATTATCAAAATCACAAAAAATAAATTTATTAATAAATAATAATAAAGATAAAAAAAAAATTATAAATTTATTAAATAAATTTCCTAATAAGTTACAAAATATTATTTTTTACAAAATAACCACTAATCGGATTTGGTTAAGAGACTCTGGTCCAATATATATAATAAATCAAAAGATCAAAAAAAAGTTAATTGTAAATTTTAAATTCAATGCATGGAGTAAATACAAAGATTATAAAAAAGACAACAATATCAATAATAAATTATCAAAATTAACTAAAATAAAAAAAATAGATCCTGTTGTTAAGATTAATAATAAGTCAAAACAATTAGTATTGGAGGGAGGTGCTATAGATGTCAATGGTAAAGGATCAGTTCTTTTAACAAAGGAGTGTCTTTTAAGCAAAGTACAAGAAAGAAATCCTGGGATTACAAAAAAATTATTAGAAAAAACATTAAGTAAATATTTAAATGTTAAAAATTTCATTTGGCTTAATAAGGGGATTAAAGGAGACGATACTCACGGACACATCGATGATATTTCAAGGTTTGTCTCTGAAGACGCAATTATGACTGCAGTCGAAAAAAATAGAAATGAAAAGAATTATAAAAATTTAAAAGAAAATTTAAATATTTTAAAGAACGCTGAAAATATAAATAAAAGAAAATTTAAAATAATTGAAGTACCAATGCCTAAGCCTATATATATTGAAAAAGTACGAGTTCCTGCAAGTTATCTGAATTTTTATATTGCTAATAAAATAGTATTATTACCAATCTTTAAAGACAAAAATGATAAAAAAGTAATTTTAATTTTTAAAAAATTTTTTAAAAATAAAAAAATTGTACCAATTGACTGCACTAAACTCATTTGGGGTTTTGGAGCTATTCATTGTATGACACAACCAGAGCCCAAAATCTAAACTATACCGGTTTTAAAGTACCAAGAAGAATTCTGAATGGAATTAACATTACAATAGCAACTAATATCTTAACTGCTAAATCCCCTAAAGATAAAGTAACCCATGGAATACCTGTTGCATAAAAAGATATTGAAAAAAACAAAAATGTATCGATTGTAGATCCAATTAAGGATGATGTTAAAGGAGCAATGAACCACTCTCTTTTTCTTAATTTATCAAATATTTGGACATCTAATAGTTGAGCGACTAAAAAGGCTGTTCCAGATCCAATTGCAATTCTTACTGAAATTAAATCTGCAAAATTTGTTGAGAATATAAGAGTAAAACTAATTCCTATTGCAAAACCAATATAAACAATTTTTCTTGCAACTAATTTTCCATAAGATCTGTTTGCTAAGTCAGTTATTAAAAAAGCTATTGGGTAACTAAATGCTCCATATGTTAATATCTCTTCTAGTCCATAGTATTTAATTGGGAATTGGACTAAATAATTTGATGATAAAACAACCACTCCCATTAAAAATGAGAGAAATAAGAATAATTTATTCATTATGCAGATTTAGCCAAAGGTTTTTTCTTAAATGGGGATTTAATTAGAATACCTTTTTTTAATTTTTTAAGTCTTGGAGATAAGTTTTTATTTTTTACAGTTTTTAAATATTCGTCAAAACTACCTTTTTTATCCACTGATCTAACTCCAGCATTACTCACTGTTAATTTTAAGCTTCTTTTCATTAGTTCGCTAGTAAACTTTACTTTCTTAAGATTGGGCAAAAATCTTCTCTTGGTCTTGTTGTTAGCGTGACTAACGTTATGACCTTTCAAAGGAATTTTTCCAGTAAGTTCACATTTTTTTGACATAATGACAAAGCTTATATAAGGTTAGATGTTGGTGGCGTCAAGTTTAATAGAATTAAGAAAGAGTTTTATTTCCTATAATTTCGCTAAAATTCTTAACACCATCTCTAGTCAATAATTCTTTTAGGTCTTTTTTAATAATACTAGCTATATTTGGACCTTGAAATACCATTCCTGTATATAGTTGAATATAGTCTGCACCTAATAAAAACTTTTCGTAAGCTGATTGTCCAGAGTCTACTCCTCCTACCCCAATAATCTTAATTTTACCTTTTAATAGATTGTAAAACTTGTTTATTAATAAATTTGATTTTTTCTCAATAGGTTTTCCAGACAATCCTCCTTTTTGATGTCTTTGAATATTTTTTAAAATATCTCTTGATGACTCTGAGGTGTTTGAAATAATTATTCCACTTATATCATTTTCTAAAAGAATTTCTGAAATTAGATTTATCTGATTTTCATTTATATCAGGTGAAATTTTTACTACTATTGGAATATTTGAATCTAAACTTTTTTTCTTTTCTGAAACAGATTTAAGTAAATCCTGCAATTTTCTTTCATCATGAAAGTTTCTTAAGTTCTCAGTATTTGGCGACGAGATATTAATAGTAATATAATCTCCAACTTCATGGAATTTTTCAATTCCTATTAAATAATCATTTATTCGATTATCAGAATCTTTATTAGGACCAACATTAATTCCTAACACTCCCAGTTTATTATTTGATTTAATCCTATTTAATACAATATCTGAACCATGATTGTTAAAGCCCAATCTATTTATAAGTGCTTGGTCTTCTACTAATCTAAAAACTCTAGGTTTACTGTTCCCATATTGTTTTAAAGGTGTAATTGTACCAACTTCTACCAATCCAAATCCCAACTTAAATAAAGGGTTGTAGACTTCAGCATTCTTATCAAAACCTGCCGCTATCCCGATGGGATTGTTTAATTCTTTGTTAAAAATTTTTGTCTTAAAAATAGGATCATTTTTATGGTCATCAAAGATATTGGAAACTAGGTTGAGTTTGAGTGACTGTACTGCTAAAAAGTGAGCTCGTTCAGGATCTATTTTAAATATTAAAGATCTTAAATTTGAAAACATTATTTTAATTTATTCGTTATAAGCTCTTTAGTTTCGTTTACACCAAAAAAACTTATGAAAAAACCCATTCTTGGACCATTTTCATCACCAAAAACAACCTCATAAATTAACTTAAACCAGTCTCTTAGTTTATCAGCATATCCATTTTCTTTACCAGCTGAATAAATTAAAGTTTGGATTTCTTCAGGTGACATTCCATCATTACATGTTTCTAAAGTTTTAATTAAAGCTAGAAGAGCTTTTTTTTCACTTTCATTTGGTTTTTTATATTTTTTTTGTGATTTGATTACATCATTAAAATATTTAATTGCATATCCAACTAATCCATCAAAAATTGGAGAATTTTCTTCTTGGATATTTGGTTTATATTTTTTAACAAATTTCCAAAGTAAATCCTTGCTATCTGCATTACTTGTTTCAACTAAGTTAAGCAACATGGAAAAAGTCATAATCATTTCTTCAGTCGGGATTTTGCCTTCATGAACATGCCAGACCGGATTCATTATCAGTTGCTGATCTGTCTGTTTTTTAGATTTTTCAATATTATCTAAATATTCGTCTACAGCCTTTGGAACAATTTCATTATATAGTTTTTTTGCCCTTTTTGGGTTTTGATACATGTATAAAGATAAACTTTCAGGAGATGCATACTTCAACCATTGATCGATAGTAATTCCATTTCCCTTGGATTTAGAAATCTTTTCACCTTTTTCATCTAAAAATAACTCATATGCAAAGCCTGAGGGATTCTTTTTACCAAGCAAGTTGATAATTTTTGTAGATAATATTGCACTTTCAATTAAATCCTTACCATACATTTCAAAGTCAATATCAAGCGCATACCACCTCATAGCCCAGTCAACCTTCCATTGAAGTTTACAGTTTCCATCAAGAATACTTTTTTTAAGTTTTTTACCTTTGTTGTCGAAAATTATTTGAGATTTTTCTTTATTAATTTCTACAACTGGTATTTCAAGTACATGCCCAGTGTCAGGACATATAGGTAAAAATGGACAGTAAGTTTTTTGACGTTCTTTACCTAAGGTTGGGAGTATAATATTCATTATACCATCATAATTATCTAAAATTATTTTTAGTGTTGAGTTAAAGTATCCAGTTTTGTACAAATCCGTCGAACTTTTAAAGCTATATTTAAAGTTAAAACTATTTAAAAAATCCTTTAACATCTCATTATTATGTTCACCAAAACTGTTAAATTTCCCAAACGGGTCTGGAACCTCAGTTAGTGGTTTGTGAAGATTTTCATTTAACAAATTTTGGTTAGGAATATTTTCTGGAACTTTTCTTAGACCATCCATATCATCAGAAAATGTTATAATTTCAGTAGGTAAATCTGTTAGTTGCTTTAAAGCATTTACAATCATAGAGGTCCTTGCAACTTCTCCAAAAGTACCTATGTGAGGTAAACCGCTTGGTCCGTATCCTGTTTGTAATGTAATTTTTCCTTTTTTTTCAATGAACAATTTTCTCTCTCTCATCATTTTTTTGGCTTCTACAAAAGGCCACGCACTGGTTTTATCTAAAACTTCTTTTTTAATCATGAATTGTTCTTTTAAAATCTCAAATTTGTGATTTTATTAATTCTTATAGAGTTGAAATTTATTTACCATAAAATAATGTTCTTTCAAAATGTCTAATTATAAAACGGTATTTTTTACACTTGGAATTTTACAAATAATCTTAGGGGTGTCTATGTTTGTCCCTATAATTGTACAATTAATTTATTCAGAAATTGACTCATCTTTTTTTGGCGCATCAATTGTAACTATAGTTTTTGGGGCACTTTTTTTTTTAACAAATATTGATCATGATAGAAAAGTTAATTTACAACAAGCCTTCTTGTTAACATCTTTGTCTTGGTTGAGTGTTGCAGTTTTTGGATCTTTACCATTTATTTTTTCCTCTATGGAAATGTCAATTACAGATGCTTTTTTTGAAAGTATGTCAGGAATTACTACAACAGGATCTACTATCATATCTAATTTAGAAAATGCCCCTAAAGGTATTCTGTTATGGAGGGCTATTTTACAATGGTTAGGAGGTATAGGTATAATTGTTATGGCTATTACTCTCATGCCAATAATGAATGTAGGAGGAATGCAATTATTTAAAATTTCCAGTAATGATTCATCAGAAAAAATACTGCCAAAATCTAAAGAGATAGCATTAAGATTAATATATATTTACTCAGCCTTAACTGCAGCTTGTGCTGTTAGTTATTGGATTTTTGGAATGGGAAAATTTGACAGCTTAACTCATTCAATGACAACAATTGCAACAGGTGGGTTCTCAAACTATAACCAGTCTATAGGTTATTTTAATAGCGTTTATATTGAGATTTCCTCAATGGTGTTTATAATTTTAGGAAGTATTCCTTTTATTGCTTACATTAAATTTTTAAGTGGAAATAAAAAAATATTTTTAAATGATGTTCAAATAAAATCATTTTTAAAAATTATAATTTTATCAGTAATTATATTATTTTTTTATTTATTTTTAACTAGTAATGAAAACTTTTCGTTTAGATCTATATTTTTTAATTCTATTTCTATTTTAACTGGAACTGGTTATGTAAATGCTGAGTTTGATAACTGGGGAAGTTTTCCAATTACTATTTTTCTTGCATTAATGTTCATTGGAGGATGTGCAGGATCAACCACATGTGGAATTAAAATTTTTAGAATTCAAATTCTTTATCTTTTTATATTAAATCAACTTAAAAAAATTATTTATCCAAAAGGAGTTTTTTTAATAAAGTATGATCAAAATTTGGTAGATGAAAAATTTATTGCATCTATTATATCTTTCATATTCTTTTATTTTGTAATTTTTTTTATTTTAGCTGCTTTATTATCCTTAACTGGCCTTGATTTCATTACTGCACTATCTGGAGCCGCGACATCTATCTCAAATGTTGGCCCGGGTTTAGGGCCTATAATTGGACCAAATGGAGATTTTTCATCATTGCCAGATGTATCAAAATGGGTTTTGTCTGTTGGAATGATTTTAGGTAGACTTGAGTTGTTCGCAATACTAGTATTATTCCTACCATCCTTTTGGAGAAACTAAATGCTTGAGGTAAAAAAACAAACACTGTCTGAAACTTTTTCTGTTTATTACGACAAAAGAATGCTCAGAATTCTTTTGTTAGGAGCCATATCAGGTTTTCCTTGGGTCTTGATTGCAAGCAGTTTAAGTCTTTGGTTAAAAGAAGAGGGTCTAAGCAGATCTACAATTGGTTGGGCAGGATTAATCTTCGGTGTATACGCCTTTAACTACTTGTGGGCTCCAATTGTCGATAGAGTCCAAATACCTTACTTAACAAAAAAATTAGGTCATAGACGGGGATGGATAGTTTTAATGCAAATCGTAATTTTACTATGCCTAGTAATTTGGAGCGTAATAAATCCAACAGAAAATTTAGCTCTATTGATAAGTGTAGGATTAATTATAGCTATAGCCTCAGCTACACAAGACATAACTGTAGATGCATTAAGAATTGAACAAATAAATGAAAATGAAGGAAAATCTATGGCGGCAGGTGCTGCAATGGCTGTTGTAGGTTGGTGGACAGGTTATAAATTGGGTGGTGTTGTTGCATTGTTTACAGCTGAATTTTTTGAAAACTTAGGCGTATCTGACTATTGGCAAACTACTTTTTTAGTTTTAGGAATTTTAATTATTTTAATGAACATAGGTTTAATGTTTGTTCATGAACCTATTCAAACAGATAGACAGGCTAAACAGAAAGAAACAGACCAACTAATTGAAAAAAAACTTGGATCGAGTAATTTTGTAACAAACTTGATTGCCTATATCACAGGAACTATTGGAGGACCCATTATTAGTTTTTTTAAAAAAAATGGCTTTGCTATCGCAGGAGGAATATTAGCATTCGTTTTTTTGTTTAAAATTGGTGAAGCTTTTATGGGAAGGATGTCCATTGTTTTTTATAAAGAAATCGGATTTTCAAAAGGACAAATTGCAATTTACTCAAAAGGACTTGGTTGGATAACAACTGTAATATTTACATTATTAGGTGGTTTAATGGCTATGAGAGCTGGAACGATAAAAACAATGTTCTTCGCAGGAGGGCTAATGGCTATAACAAATCTTTTATTTGCAGTTTTGGCTTGGACAGGAAAATCTGAAATTTTATTTGCATTCGCTGTAATTGCTGACGATATTACTGCAGCATTTGCTACAGTAGCTTTTGTTGCTTTTATTTCTTTATTGGTAGATAGAACTTACACAGCAACTCAGTATGCATTACTTGCTTCAATAGGTACTGCTGGAAGAACTACTTTAGCATCATCCTCAGGTGCGTTAGTAGATTGGCTAAATGGAGATTGGGGAACATTCTTCGTTTTAACTACAATTATGGTCATCCCTTCATTGCTTTGTTTATGGCTTATAAAAAATAAAATCAAAATTGGTGAAAAATAATTTTTACTTTAAAGGGAATATTTCGAATATTTACAAAGAACCTCACACGTCATCTGAGGTAATCTCTCAAATAATATACGGTGAAAAATTTAAAATTTTTTCTAAAAATAAAAATTGGATAAAGATTAAATCTACATATGACAATTATGTTGGATACATTAAAAATAAACAATATATCAAAAATTTTAATCCAAAATATAAAGTAAATACTTTAAAGACAAAAATTTATATAAAACCTAATTCTGTCTCAAACAGCTACCTACCCCTAGGATCTAAATTAAGTGTAGAAAAAGAAAATAAGTTTTATATAAAAATTGACAAGAATAAGTGGATTAAAAAAAAAGATATTAGAGAAATTAATCACAAAGAAAAAAACTTTGTAAAATTTTTTACAAAATTTCTCAAAGTAAGTTATAAATGGGGTGGTAAGACTTATAAAGGTATTGATTGTTCAGCTCTATTACAAATTTTTTTTTATTATAATAATTTATTTTATCCAAGAGATACTAAAGATCAAATAAAGTATTCTGTGGAAAAAATATCAAAAAAATTTAAAAAGGGAGATATTATATTTTGGAAAGGTCATGTTGCCATTTGCATAAACTCTAAACAGTTGATCCACGCTTATGGTCCAAAAAAAAAAGTAATTATCATGCCAATAAAGGATACAATTAAAAGAATACTTGATACAGCAAGTCTAGAAGTGAGAAAAATTTCTAAAATAAAATTTTAACTTCTACCAAAGTCAGGTTTGTTTATATCTTGTTTTAACTTAATAATTTTAGATCGAACTCTTTTAGTTTGAATTAATTTTTTTAATATTGATTTATTGTTTTTTAAATTTATATCTTTTTTAAAAGCTTTTAGATTTTTGATAAATAAATCAATAGCTTTTGAAATATTATTACTATTATTAAAAAAAATATCTCTCCACATAATTTCATTTGAAGCTGCTATACGTGAAAAGTCTCTAAGTCCTCCAGCACTAAACTTAATCAAATCGTAATTTTGTTTTTTTTCAAAATCTTGTGCTGATTTTACCAAATTATAGGCAATTAAATGGGGTAAATGACTTGTTATGGAAAAAATTCTATCATGTTTTTCAGGTGTCATAACGATAACTTTTGAACCCATTTTTTTCCAAAAATTATTTAAAATATTCAAATATTTTTTTTTTGTATTTTTTTCTTTTATTAAAATACACCATCGATCTTGAAACATATTTTCCTTACCATGCTCTGGGCCACTAACTTCAGAGCCTGCAATGGGATGACTTTGAGTCCAAGATATATTTTTTTTCAAAAATTTTTTTATAAGCCTCGAGGTCTCTTCTTTAGATGATCCGATGTCTGTAATTAATGTTTTGGGAGTAATAAAATTATTTATCTTTAAGATTAGATTTTTGTATTCACTCATTGGAGTACAAAAAATAATTAGATCATAATTAATTGCTCCTTTATCTAGGTTGTCAACAACAATACCTGGAAGCCTTAATTTCTTAATTTTTGAAACATTTGATTTTGATTTTTCATAAATGAATATTTTTTTAACAATTTTTTTTTTGTGAATGCGTCTCAATAAAGAGGATCCTAATAAACCACATCCAATAATTAAAATATTATTCATTTAATTTAATATTTTTTTTACAGTATTCATAAATTTTAAATTTTCTTCCTTAGACCCTATGGTTAATCTTAATTTATTTTTAATACCATAGCCATCCTCTGTTGATCTTAAGATAACACCTTTTTGTTTCAATTTTTCATATAAATATTTTGCTGAAATTTTACAATTATCAAAATTTAAAAATAGAAAATTTGCTGAAATTTTATTTGAAGAAATATTGTAAAACTCAAGAAATTTTTTTAACTTTTCAGCATAAAAGAAATTATGCTTAACAGATCTACTTATAAATTTTGTATCTCTTAACGACGCAATAGCTGCAAGTTGTGCTACACCATTTACATTGAATGGTGGTTTAATCACATTTAAAGCATCTATAATTTTTTTTGATCCATATCCCCAACCTACTCTTAAGGAAGCTAATCCAAACATTTTTGAAAATGTTCTTAATATAAAAACATTATCTTTATTTCTAAATAAATCTAAACCTGAAGTATAATCATTATTTTTCATATATTCTGAGTAAGCATCATCAACCACAAGTAAAATATTTTTATTCATTTTATTTCTTAGTTCTAATATTTCTTTTTTATTCAAATAAGTTGCAGTTGGATTATTTGGATTAGCAATAAATACTATTTTAGTTTTTCTTGTGATTTTTTTTAAAATCTCTCTTATTGACACTTTAAAATTTACCTCTTTTGCAAATAAAACTTTGGCACCTACAATTTTTGCATAAATTCTGTACATCAAAAAACTATATTCTGGAACTATTACCTCATCTTTTGGATTTAAATATAATTGACACAACATTTGAATTACCTCATCAGAACCTGCACCACAAATAATTTTATTTAAATCACACTTATATTTTTTGGAAATTGCTTTTTTCAGATCTTGTGACTTTCCATCAGGATATTTATCCAAAATCATTTTTTTATTTGATATCAGTTTCTTTGCCATTGGGCTGATCCCAAGAGCAGATTCGTTGGCTGAAAGTTTTATTACTTTTTTAAGCTTTTTGACCTTTGACTTGCCAGGTTTATAAGCTTCAATCTTAAATTTTTTAAATTTTGGAGTAACCATTTTTTTTAATTTTATGAGCTCTTTATAGATAAAATTACAAATTTTTATAGAGAATAAGACAATTTTTAAAAAAATTGACATAATAAATAAGTTCTAGTACAAAAATTATGCGCTGATTTAACTGAATTGCGAGCGCTTAAAAAAAACCGCTAAAATAGTTTTTTTTCTCACAATTCAAAAATTAGCTTTATTATGAATGCTAAGAATAATATTAAAACCTTGATAGTAAAAAAACCATTAAAGTTAGATTGTGGAAAAACTATTAATGAATTCCCAATTGCATATGAAACTTATGGTTCATTAAATAAAATTAAAGATAATGCTATTTTAGTTTTTCATGCATTAACAGGAGATCAATTTGTCACTGGCCAAAATCCAATAACAAAGAAAGATGGTTGGTGGTCTTATGCAGTTGGTCCTGATAAGGCAATTGATACTAAAAAATATTTTGTTATTTGTGCAAATGTAATGGGTGGATGCATGGGCTCATTTGGGCCAGGCCATGAAGACCCTAGTACTGGGACTGCTTTTGGTACAAATTTTCCAGTTATAACTATAAACGATATGGTAAATGCGCAATATAATTTGCTTGACCATTTTGGTATAGACAAACTTTTTTCAATCGCAGGTGGCTCAATGGGCGGTATGCAAGTACTACAGTTTATAAGTAATTTTCCTGATAAAGCTAAAACTGTTATCCCGATTGCTTGTACGTCTAGTCACTCAGCGCAAAATATTGCATTTAATGAATTAGGAAGACAGGCTATAGCAGCTGATAGTAATTGGAAAGGTGGGGATTATTCTTCTGCAGATACAATCCCAAATAAAGGTTTGGCTGTTGCAAGAATGGCTGCACATATAACTTATCTTTCAAAAAAAGGTCTCCAAGAAAAATTTGGAAGAAAACTTCAAGAACGAGAAGATTTGAAATTCGGTTTTGATGCAGATTTTCAGATAGAAAGTTATTTAAGATATCAAGGTTCAGTATTTGTCGACAGATTCGATGCAAATAGCTATCTTTATATTACAAGAGCAATGGATTATTTTGACTTAGCAAAACAATACAAGGGTAATTTATCTGACGCTTTTAAAGCTACAAGAGCAAAGTTTTTTATAATATCATTTACATCTGACTGGCTTTATCCAACTCAAGAAAACAAAGACATTGTAATTGCCTTAAATTCTATTGGCGCAGATGTAGGTTTTGTTGAGATAGAGTCTGACAAAGGTCACGACTCCTTTTTATTAGATGTACCAGACTTTTTAAGTGCGCTTAAAAACTTTTTAGATAAATCTTATACAGAAAATTAATTATGAAAAATGAATTTCAAGTAATATCTGAATTAATTGAAAAAGATAAAAAAGTGTTAGATGTGGGTTGTGGAGATGGAATTTTAATGCAGTTTTTAAAAAATAATAAAAATACTAATATTAGAGGACTAGAGATTTCAAAAAGTAAAGTACAAGAGTGTATTGCAAAAGGATTGACTGTCATTGAAGGAAATGCAGAAAAAGATCTAAAACAATTTCCAGACAAATCTTTCGAATATGTTGTTCTTAGTCAAACTCTTCAAGCTTTCTTAAATCCCGAGCTAGTTATAAACGAACTTTTAAGAGTTGGAAAAAAAGCAATTGTAACTATTCCAAACTTTGGTTATTGGAGAGTCAGACTTCATTTGCTCATAAAAGGGACAATGCCAATTACTAAGACATTACCAGATGAGTGGTACAATACTCCTAATATTCATATGTGTTCAATAAAGGATTTTTTTTACTTTGCAAAATCAAGAAACATCAAAATCTTTAAATCATTGGCTATAAACAATCAGAATGTTTCAATAATAAATGATAGCAATTTAACAATTAAAAATTTCTTTGCAGATCTAGGAATATTTTTAATAGAGAAATAAAATGAAAGTAGAAATAATTTCATGTCTCCAAGATAATTATAGTTATTTAATTATAGATGAAACTAACAATTTAGCATGTATTGTTGACCCAAGCGAAGCCAGTCCGGTAATTGATTATCTAAAAAATAAAAATATTAATCTAAAATATATTTTAAATACTCATCATCATTATGATCATATTGGAGGTAATAAGGAATTAAAAAAAAAATATAAAAGTATTGTTGTTGGCTTTAAACATGATTCACAAAGAATTCCAGAAATTGATATCTGTCTTGAAGACAATGAAATATGGAAAAGCGATAATTTTGTAGCTAAAATAATTCATGTTCCTGGACATACTAAGGGTCATATTTGTTTTCATTTTTATAAAGATAAATTACTATTTACTGGAGATACTCTTTTTTCCCTTGGCTGCGGGAGAATTTTTGAAGGTACCTATGAACAAATGTTTAGTTCTTTAAAAAAGATTAAAGCTATGCCTCTTGATACTCAAATTTATTGTGGTCACGAATATACTCTTAATAATTCAAAATTTTGTATAAAACATGATTCTGAAAATTTAAATCTAAAAAAAAAAATACAAAATATTCAAATAAAGTTAAAGAAAAGCTTGCCGACAATTCCGTCTACACTTAAAGAAGAATTGGATTGCAATATTTTTCTAAGAGCAAAAGATGTAAAAACCTTTTCAAAACTGCGAGATTTAAAGGATAATTTCTAGTTAATTCGGCTTGACTAAAACTTAGCTGCAACTATATTGCGAATACTTAAATATATATTCATACTATGTCTTACGCAGTTATAAAAACAGGTGGAAAACAATACAAAGTTAAGTCTGGAGAAATACTTAAGGTAGAGAAGCTTCCAGATTCAAAACCTGAAACAAAAATTGAATTTAATGAAATCCTAGCATATGGGGATGATAAATCTATTGAGGTCGGAGCTCCTCATGTAAGTGGAGCAAAAGTCGAAGCTGATTTAATTAAAAACAGTAAAAATAGAACTATACTAATTTTTAAAAAAAGAAGAAGACACAATTCAAGAAGAAAAAATGGACATCGACAAGAGTATTCTATGATAAGAATAAACAAAATTTTTTCAAAAGATGGCAAAGTTTTATCTGAAGCTGAAAAAGTTTCTAAGAAGCCAAAAAAAGAAGAAACTAAAGAAGCGGTAAGTAAATAAAACAAGGTAAATTATGGCAACAAAAAAAGCAGGTGGATCATCAAGAAACGGACGAGATAGTGCCGGACGAAGATTGGGTGTTAAAAAATATGGTGGTGAAACTGTCGTACCTGGTAATATAATTGTAAGACAAAGAGGAACTAAAATTTTTCCTGGTGAGAATGTAGGCATGGGTAAAGATCATTCTATTTTTTCAGTAGTTAAGGGTAAAGTTGTATTTAAAAAATCAAAAGCAGATAGAACTTTCGTTTCAGTAAAACCCAATTAATAGTACAACCAAAGTAGATGTTGTATTATGAAATTTCTAGATCAAGTCAAAATTTATATTAAAGCTGGTAATGGTGGAGATGGATCCCCAAGTTTCAGAAGAGAGAAATATGTTGAATTTGGAGGTCCAGATGGTGGAGACGGCGGTAAAGGTGGATCAATAGTTTTAAAGTCAGAGGAAAATTTAAATACCTTAATTGATTACCGATATCAGCAGCATCATAAAGCAGAAAGAGGTGAAAATGGTGCAGGACAAAATAGGACTGGAAAAAGTGGCGATGATCTAGTTCTAAAAGTTCCCCTCGGTACACAAGTCTTTGAAGAAGACAATAAGACATTACTTTTTGATTTTAGTAAAAGAGGAGAGGAATTTATTGCAGCAAATGGTGGTAAAGGCGGTCTTGGAAATACCAGATTTAAAAGTTCAACGAATAGAGCTCCAAGAAAGTTTACCAAAGGAACTGTTGGAGAGGATTTTATAATTTGGCTTCAACTTAAAACAATTGCGGACATCGGTATAATCGGTTTACCAAATGCAGGTAAGTCCAGCTTGCTCGCTGCACTTACAAATGCAAATCCAAAAATAGCAAATTACAGATTTACTACATTAAATCCTAATCTTGGTGTTGCTTCTTATGATGATAAAGAAATTACAATTGCGGATATACCTGGATTAGTGGAAGGAGCACATGAAGGTGTAGGTCTTGGGACTCAATTTTTAAAACACATTGAAAGATGTAAATCGCTTTTACATTTAATTGACATTACAAATATTGATCTCAATGAGTCTTACGATCAGGTCAAAAATGAATTAAAAAGCTACAGCTCTAAATTATTAGATAAAAAAGAGCTTATAGTGCTAAATAAAATTGACTTAATTGATGAGGATACTGCAAAAGAGGTAATTGATCATTTTTCCAAAAATAAAAAATGTGAGATATTGACTATGACAACTTTAGAAAAAAGTTCTATATCTAAAATAAAGGCTAAACTTTTATCTTATGTATCTTAAAAATTCTAAAATAATTGTTGTGAAAATTGGTTCTTCACTAATTGTAGATAAAAATAAAAAAATTAGAAAAAAATGGCTATCAAGTTTTGCAAAAGATATCAAAAAATTAAGGGATAGAAATCAAAAAGTTGTAATTGTGAGTTCAGGCGCAATAGCTCTTGGTTGTAAAAAAATGAATTATAACAAAAAAAATATTAAATTAGATCAAAGTCAAGCTATTGCATCTATAGGTCAAATTGAGTTAATGAATTTATTTTCACAAACATTTTCTAGATTTAAACTTAACATTTCTCAAATACTTCTTACTCTTGAAGATACAGAGGAAAGAAGAAGATCTTTAAATGCCAAAAGGACTTTTGAAAATTTGTTTGACTTAGGATTTATCCCAATAGTAAATGAAAATGATACTATAGCTACAACAGAAATAAAGTATGGAGATAACGACAGGTTGGCGTCTAGAGTTACTCAAATTACTAACGCAGATACCTTAATTCTTCTTTCTGATGTTGATGGACTTTACACAAGAAACCCTAAAATTTTTAAAGACGCAAAATTACTTAAGACAGTTAAAGATTTAAAAAAAGATTTAAGCAATGTAAATATTAAAGGTATGAATGAATTTGGTAGTGGAGGTATGCAAACTAAGATTGAGGCTGCAAAAATTTGTCAACTAGCAGGTAGTAGTATGGTCATTGCAAATGGTCTACATAATAACCCAATCACAAAAATAATTGAGCAAAATGATTGCACCTGGTTTAGTCCTAAGGTCTCAAAACTTGACGCTAGAAAAAAATGGATAATAAGCTCGATAGCACCAAAAGGAGAAATTATTATTGATGATGGAGCAAAAAAAGCTCTACGATCAGGTAAAAGTTTACTAGCTGCAGGAATAAAAAAGATTTCAGGAAAATTTAATAAAGGGGATCATATAAAAATTTTGGATAAGAAGAATGTTGAATGTGCGAGAGGATTAAGTTCATTCACTTCTGATGAGATAATTAAAATTATGGGTCATCATTCAAATCAAATTGAAAAATTATTAGGTTATGTCTCTAAATCAGAAGTAATTCATAAAGATGATATGGTGGAAGTTTAAATGATCAAATATATGAATTTAGTTGGAAGAAAAGCAAGAAAAGCTTTTGAACAAAAAATTGATACAAAAATCAAAAATAAAGTATTAAATAAGTACGCAGAATTATTAGGTAATGAAAAAAAATTAATACTTAAGCAAAACTTAAAAGATGCAAATTACGCCAGAAAAATAGGTATTAAAAATAATTTAATTAGTAGACTTTTAATAAATGAAACTAAGTTAAAGGAAATTCAAAATTCAATTATTAAAATTGCAAAATTAAAAGATCCAGTTGGAAATACTTTAGAAAAATGGAAAAGGCCTAATGGTTTGAATATTAGTAAAATATCAATACCTATAGGAGTAATTGGAGTTATTTACGAGAGTAGGCCAAACGTTACATCGGATGTAGCTAGTCTATGCTTTAAATCTGGAAATCCAGTAATTTTGAAAGGTGGCTCAGAAGCAATAAATACTAATAGGATTTTAGCAAAGATTTTTCGAAAAGCACTTAAAGTTAATAAAGTTGACGAAAACTTTATTCAATTCATTGACACAAAACAGAGAAGAGTGGTGGATATTATGCTATCAGGTATGAAAAATTATATTGATGTAATTATTCCAAGAGGTGGAAAAAATTTAGTAAAAAGAGTTCAGGATTTATCTAGTGTACCCATTATTGGTCACCTTGAAGGACTTTGTCATACATATGTTGATAAAGATGCAAATTTAACTATGGCAAAAAAAGTTGTTTATAATGCAAAATTAAGAAATACAAGTATTTGCGGTGCAACAGAAACTATTCTGATTCATAAAAAAGTTGCAAAAGACTTTTGTAATCCAATTTTGAACGAACTACAAAATAAAAATTGTAAAATATATGGAGATAGGTTTTTAAAAAAGTATTACAGGGGAAAAATATTACCAGCTAAAGAAAAAAATTGGTCTACGGAATATTTAGCGCCTGCAGTATCAGTAAAAATTGTAAATAATCTTGAAGAAAGTATTGATCATATAAACGAATATGGAACAATGCACACAGATTGTATAATTACCAATAATAAAAAAACAGCCAAAAACTTTTTAAGAAATATTAAAAGCTCAATTGCTATGCATAATACATCGACTCAATTTGCTGACGGCGGTGAATTTGGATTCGGTGGAGAAGTAGGAATTTCTACAAATATATTACCTCCTAGAGGACCTGTAGGATTAAATCAATTAGTTTCTTATAAATATGAAATTACGAGTAAAGGAAAAACAAGAAAATAAATTGAATAATAAAAAAATCAAAATCGGGGTTCTAGGAGGTTCTTTTGATCCTGCACATAAAGGACACTTAGCAATATCTAAAGAAGCAAAAAAGAGATTTCAAATTAAGAAAATAATTTGGGCTATAACAAAAAAAAATCCCTTTAAATCTGAAAGTGAAACATCGGTTTTAAAAAGAATTAAAGAATGCAGACGTATTATTGGCTCAAATTCATTTATAAAAGTGAAATTTTATGAAAATTTAATTAAATCAAACAAAACCATTGATCTCATCAATCACTTAAAAAAAAATAAAAATATTGAAATCTATTTTTTAATGGGTGCAGATAATTTAATTGGCTTCCACAAGTGGCATAAGTCAAAATTAATTTCTCAAAAATGCAACATTTTAGTATTTGATCGTCATGGATATAAAAAAAATTCATTGGAATCAAAGACATTTAAGCAGCTTAATAAAGATGTACTTAAATTTATTGAATTTAAAAAAGTCAACATTTCATCTTCTCAATTAAGAAAAATTTGATAGTCTAAATCTAATTAATGGATAAAATTTTAGATCTTAAAAAGATTGTGATCAACACTCTCGATCTTAATAAAGCTCAGGACATAATAACAATCGATTTAAAAGATAAGAGTTCAATGGCTGATTATATGATTATTGCCAGTGGTACCTCTTCAAGACATATTCAGTCATTATCAGAACAAGTTTTAGAAAAGTTAAAAAAAAATGGAGTTCCAGATTCTAAGATTGAGGGGAAAGAAAGTAATGAATGGAAATTAGTTGATGGTATAGATTTAATTGTTCATATTTTTCACCCTGAAAAAAGGAAATTTTATGAACTTGAAAAAATTTGGTCAGAATTTATTCCGAAAGAAAAAGTTATGATATGAAACTATTTAAAACATATTTAATAATTTTTTTATCTATTTTTTTTTTTAATAGCAGCGTAAATACTGCTGAGACTGATATTTATAAAAAAATTGATCTTTTTGGTGAAGTCTTAGAAAAAATAAATAAAGAATACGTAGATGAGATAAATCAGTCTGAAAGTATGGACTCGGCTATCAATGGTCTCCTTCAATCTCTTGATCCTTACTCTGCATATATGTCACCAAAAATTCTTGAACAGATGCAAACGGAGACTAGTGGTGAATTTGGAGGTTTAGGTATTGAAGTAAGTATGGAGGCTGGTGTAGTTAAGGTAATATCACCTATAGATGATACACCCGCTTCAAAGGCAGGACTAAAAGCTGGTGACTACATTGTAAAAATAAATAATATTCAAGTACAAGGTAAATCCTTAGCAGAAGCCGTAGATTTGATGAGGGGGCCGGTTGGTTCTGGAATAGAACTAACTGTGAGGCGAAGAGGAGAAAAAAAAGCACTAACATTTAATATTGTTAGAGAAATAATAGAAATTCAATCAGTCAAATCTGAAATTTTAGAAAATAATATAGGATATATAAGACTTACATCATTTAATGAAAATAGTAGCGATCAAATTGAAAAACAGATTAAAAAATTAAAAAAAAATGAAAGTGTAAATGCGTTTATTTTAGATCTAAGAAATAATCCTGGAGGACTATTGTCTCAAGCTATAACAATCTCAGATTTTTTTTTAGATAATGGGGAGATAGTATCTACAAAAAGTAGAAAAAAATCAGAAAATAGAAAATGGTTTGCTAAAAAAGGAGATATTACAGATGGAAAAACATTGTTAGTATTGATTAATTACGGTTCAGCCTCTGCATCTGAAATAGTGGCTGGTGCACTTAAAGACCATAAAAGAGCAATAATTGTTGGAGAAAACAGTTATGGAAAAGGATCTGTACAATCTATCATTCCACTTAAAAATAAAGGTGCTATACGATTAACTGTTGCAAAATATTATCTGCCGTCTGGAAAGTCTATTTCTGAGGTCGGTGTCAGACCTGATATAGAAATCAATGAAGACGGAGATGATTTTAAGATAAAGAGTGACACAGACAATCAACTAAGTTACGCCATTAAGTTACTCAACGGATAACATGGATAAGAAATATAGTAACTTACCACTAAGAAGTGGCGTGGGAATTGTAGTTTTAAATGAAGAAAACAAAGTATTCGTAGCAAAGAGAATTGATAATCCAAAAGATTTTTGGCAGATGCCTCAAGGAGGAGTTGACTCTGGTGAAGATTTTTTAAAGGCTGCTTATAGAGAGCTAGAGGAGGAAACTAGTATCAAAAGTGTTAAACTAATCAAAGAGTTAGATGGTATGATAACTTATGAACTTCCAGACCGTCTGCTAGGTATTATTTGGAAGGGTAAATATAGAGGGCAGAAACAAAAGTGGTTTTTAATGAGATTTACTGGTGAGGATAAGGAAATTAATATTAACACACATCATCCAGAGTTTTTAGATTGGAAATGGATAGAGCTAGATCAACTAACTAAAGTAGTGGTAGATTTTAAGTTGCATGTTTACAAAGAAGTACAAGAAAAAGTTGAAAAATTAATCTAATTCAGCGTTTTTAAAACTTCAATTTTTTGATCAATTAAATACCTAGACTGGTCACTTATTTCTTCCTTACCAGATTCTTCCTCTGCTTGTTTCAATAAATCTTGTTGTTTGAATTTATCGATATCAGCTATATTAAATATAGAGCTAGTTAGAATTGAAAGATTATTATTTTTAAATTCTACAATACCATCTTCAATATAATAACTTTCGTCACCTGATTTTGATAAAATTTTAATAATTCCAGGCTTTAAAAAAGAAATAATTGAAATATGATCTTTTAATATTCCCATTTCTCCTTCATAGGCAGGTACAACAACTTCGGAAACGTCATCTTTTACTAAAAAAGATTTTTCTGGATTTACAATTTCAATTTTAAATTCTTCACTCATTAAGCAGCTGCTTCTTTTTCCATTTTCTTAGCTTTTTCAATGGCTTCCTCAATAGTACCAACCATGTAAAATGCTGCTTCTGGTAAATGATCGTATTCACCTTTACAAATAGCATCAAAACCTTTGATGGTTGATTCTAAATCAACTAATTTTCCAGGTGAACCAGTAAAAACTTCAGCTACAAAAAACGGTTGAGATAAAAATCTTTGGATTTTTCTGGCTCTAGCAACTACCAATTTATCCTCTTCAGATAATTCATCCATTCCAAGAATTGCAATAATATCTTGAAGTGACTTATAAGATTGTAATATTTTTTGAACATCTCTTGCTACCTTGTAGTGTTCGTCTCCCACAACTCTTGGGTCCAAAATTCTAGATGTAGAATCTAATGGATCAACAGCTGGATAAATACCAATTTCAGCGATCTGTCTTGAAAGTACAGTTGTTGCATCCAAGTGTGCAAATGAAGTTGCTGGAGCTGGATCAGTTAAGTCATCAGCTGGTACATAAATTGCTTGAACTGATGTAATTGAACCCTTGTTTGTTGTTGTAATTCTTTCCTGTAGATTTCCCATGTCTGTAGCTAGTGTTGGTTGATAGCCAACTGCAGACGGAATTCTTCCTAACAGTGCTGAAACCTCCGAGCCAGCTTGAGTAAACCTAAAAATGTTGTCAACAAAGAAAAGAACATCTTGACCTTCTTGGTCTCTGAAATACTCAGCAACTGTTAAACCTGTAAGCGCGACTCTTGCTCTTGCTCCTGGAGGCTCGTTCATCTGTCCATAAACTAATGCAGCTTTAGATCCAGGACCATCTTTTTTTATTACTCCAGAGTCCATCATCTCATGATAAAGGTCGTTTCCTTCTCTAGTTCGTTCACCTACTCCTGCAAAAACTGAAAATCCTCCATGTGCTTTTGCAACATTATTTATCAATTCCATAATTAAGACTGTTTTACCTACTCCAGCTCCACCAAATAATCCAATTTTTCCACCTTTTGCATAAGGTGCCAATAGATCAATAACTTTGATGCCAGTTACAAGAATTTCTGTTTCCGTAGACTGATCATTAAATTCAGGGGCTGCTCTATGAATTGGCCAACTTTCTTTTGTTTTAACTTCACCTCTTTCGTCTATGGGCTCACCAATTACATTAATAATTCTTCCAAGAGTTTCAGGTCCAACAGGTACTTGAATAGGAGCATTAGTATTTATTACTTCATCACCTCTTTTTAGTCCTTCAGTAGCATCCATCGCAATTGTTCTAACTGTTGTTTCACCTAAATGTTGAGCAACTTCTAAAACCAATCTGTTATCACCATTTTTACATTCCAATGCTGTTAGAATTTCTGGAAGTTCTCCCTCAAATTTTACGTCAACTACTGCTCCAATAACTTGTGTGATTATTCCTTTGCTCATAATTATAAACTTTCTGCTCCTGATATAATTTCTATTAGTTCTTTTGTAATTGCTGCCTGACGACTTCTATTATACTGGATAGTAAGTTTGTCAACCATTTCACCTGCGTTTCGGGTTGCATTGTCCATTGCACTCATCCTTGATCCTTGTTCGCTAGCTGAATTCTCTAACATTGCTTTAAATATTTGTGTTGAAATATTTTTTGGCAATAAATTACTCAAAATCTCATCTTCATCTGGTTCAAATTCATAACTTTCCTCTGAAGTATTATCTTCACTATCCTCACTATTTAGAGGAATTATCTGTTGGGCTTGAGGAATTTGAGTAATTACGTTTTTAAATTGATTATAAAAAATAGTGCATATATCAAATTCACTATTCTCAAATTTATCTATTACTATCTTGCCAACCTTGTCAGCATCAAAATAATTGGCATTTTTTGACTCCTTGAAAGAAATATTCTCTATAATTTTATCACCATACATTCTCTTTAACTGATCATTTCCTTTTGAGCCTACAGTTATGATTTTAAGTTCTTTTCCCTCACTTAAAATTTTCGAGAAGTAACTTTTAGCTTTTTTAATTATATTAGAATTGAAACCTCCACATAATCCTCTATCTGATGTCATTACAACACATAAGTGAACCTTGTCATTTCCTGTCCCTGATAAAAGTTTTGGAGCATTCTCTTTATCTGATATTCCACTAGACAAATTTAAAATAACATTGTTCATTTTTTCTGAATAAGGCCTTCCCTTTTCTGCACTTTCTTGAGCTTTTCTAAGTTTAGCTGCAGCAACCATCTTCATAGCCTTTGTAATTTTCTGTGTAGACTTAACACTTGCTATTCTTTTTTTTAAATCGTCTAGACTTGCCATTTATTATTATGATTTAAAGTTTTGTTTAAGTTGAGTAATTACTTCTATTAATAGTTTTTCTTTGTCTTCTTCAAGTTTTCCAGAACTTTGGATAGAGTCAATTATTTCAGGCTTATCAGATTTGCATTTTTCAATTATTTTTGTTTCGAACTCTGCAATATCTTTTAAATCTATGTCATCCAAATAACCTTTAACTCCACAAAAAATAGATACTACTTGCTCTGCGACTGTCAGTGGTGAATATTGTTTTTGTTTTAAAAGTTCTGTCAATTTTGAACCTCTATTAAGTAGCTGTTGCGTAGAAGCATCTAAATCTGATCCAAATTGAGCAAAAGCAGCCATTTCTCTATACTGAGCTAACTCAAGTTTCATGGAGCCTGATACTTTTTTCATGGCTTTTGTTTGAGCTGAAGATCCAACCCTCGATACAGACAATCCAACGTTAATTGCTGGTCTAATACCTTGGTTAAAAAGCTCTGTTTCTAAAAATATTTGGCCATCTGTAATTGAAATCACATTTGTTGGAATAAATGCAGAAACATCACCTCCTTGTGTTTCAATTATTGGAAGTGCAGTTAATGATCCTCCACCATGTTCATCACTAAGTTTTGCAGCTCTTTCTAATAATCTACTGTGCAGATAAAATACATCTCCTGGGTAAGCTTCCCTTCCTGGAGGTCTTCTTAAAAGAAGAGACATTTGTCTATATGCAACAGCTTGTTTCGATAGATCATCGTAAATAATTAAGGCGTGCATTCCATTATCCCTAAAATACTCACCCATTGCACAACCTGTATAAGGAGCTAAAAATTGTAGTGGCGCTGAGTCTGATGCTGTAGCAGCAACAATAGTTGTGTATTCCATTGCTCCAGCTTCTTCTAAAGTTTTTTGAATTTGTCTCACTGTTGATCTTTTTTGACCTACTGCAACATAGATACAATATAATTTTTGTTTCTCATCACCTGACTCATTAATTTTTTTCTGATTTATAATTGCATCGACAGCAACAGCAGTTTTACCTGTCTGTCTATCTCCAATAATTAATTCTCTTTGACCTCTTCCAATTGGCACTAAACTATCAATTGATTTTAAGCCAGTTTGCATTGGTTCACTAACTGATTGTCTCGGGATAATACCAGGGGCTTTAACTTCTACCCTTGTTTTTTTAACACTTTTATCAAGCGCTCCTTTTCCATCAATTGGATTTCCAAGACCATCAACCACTCTACCTAAAAGTTCTTTTCCTACTGGTGTATCAACAATATTTCCTGTTCTTTTAACAACATCACCTTCTTTAATATTTCTGTCGTCACCAAAAATTACAACACCAACATTTTCACTTTCCAAGTTAAGAGCCATACCTTTTGAACCATCAGCAAACTCAACCATTTCACCAGCCTGAACATTATCTAAGCCATAAATTCTAGCAATACCATCTCCAACGGATAATACCTGACCGACTTCAGTAACCTCTGTCTTTTCACCAAAATTTTTAATTTGTTCTTTTAATATTTTTGTAACTTCTGAAGGATTGATTTCCATTTATGCCTCTATCATTCTGTTTTCAATTTGTTGTAATTTATTTTTAATTGAGGTGTCAACCATAGTACTTCCTACTTGAAGTACTAAACCTCCTATTAAACTTTTATCATATTTGTAGTTTAATTTTATTTTTGAGCTAAAATTTTTAGTAAGCTCCTCTGTAATTTTAGTTATTTCATCATTAGATAATTCTTTTGCTGATTTTAATTCTGCCTTAAGTTCACCTCTTTTTTTTGAACATATCTCAACAAAACTTTTAAGAATTCTCTCTAAAAAAAAGAACCTTCTTTTTTGAATTAAAAAATTTAAAAAATTTTTAAATAAAATTTCAAATTTATAATTTTCTGAAATTGAATTTGTAATTTTTAATAAATCATCCTGTTTTGTTGTTGGATCTTTAATTAAATTTTTAAAGTCATCACTTGTGTTTATCAATTCTAAGACAGATGAACACTGTTCCTCAATTTGAGTTAAAAGATTGCTTTCGTTAGATAGCTCATAAAGTGCAAGCGAATATCTTTCGGCTGAAGTTATTGAAAATCCTGTGTCTTTGCTCAACTTTGTTCCTATATAATGTTGAAGATTAAATTAAAATCAGGCTTTAATTAGCATATGACCTTTATGTCTTCAAGTAACCGATTTGTTAAAAAGGCTTTTTTTTACTCATTAATTGAAGTTTATAGGGTCAACATCAACTGAAAGTTTTATTCCAGACGCAAACTTATAATTTGGTATAATTTTTGCGATCGAGTTTTGTACTTTCATTGATTTAATTCCTCTTATTAACAATCTAACTCTAAATTTTCTCTTCAATCTAAAAATGGGTGCATTTACCGGGCCCAATACTTTTCCTTCAATTTTAGTTTCTATAAAATTTTTAAATCCTAAAGCCTCTGTTTCTAATTTATGCTCATTTTCACCTGTAAGAATTAGTGAGATAAATCTTTGAAAAGGTGGAAGTTTATTTTTTTTTCTAATCTCTAACTCTCTTTCTAAAAAAATATCAGGATTTTTATTAGTAATATCATCAATCACTTTTGTATCATGATTGTAAGTTTGAAAATAAACCGTAGCTGGTTTTCCAGTTCTTCCGGCTCTTCCTGAAAGTTGGTGATAAAGTTGTAAATTCTTTTCAGCTCCTCTCAAATCGTGTCCTTGAGATGAAAGATCGATGTCGACAACTACAATACAATTTAAACTTGGAAAATGAAATCCTTTTGAAATTAATTGAGTTCCAACTAAAATATTAGTTTCATTTTTTATAATTTTATCCAACTTATCCATTGAGTCTTTTTTATTCATTGTATCACTTGAAAAAATTTCAATTTTCTTATCTGGAAATTTTCTTTTTACTTCATCTGATATTCTTTCAACACCAGGACCACTAAAAATAAATTCACAATTTCCCTCTTTTGAACAGTCTCTTTTTAAATGGGATTTATATCCACAGTAATGACAAAGCAAATTACCTTTATTTTTATGATAAACTAAATTGATACTACAGTTTGGGCATGAAAAACTTGTGTAACATTTATTGCATAATACATGTGGTGAAAACCCACGTCTGTTTAAAAAAAATAAAACTTGATCTTTTTTTTCTAAATGAGAATTTACCTTTTTAATAATTTCATTTGATAACCACGATTGTTTTTCTAACTTAGAATTATTTAAATTTATAATTTCATAATTAGGGAGAGAAGCATTTTGATATCTCTGGTTTAATCTAGATAAACTATATTTTCCTTTTTTTATATTTTCATATGTTTCAACAGATGGAACTGAAGTTATAAGATTTATTGGAATATTTTCAAATGATGCTCTGGCTATTGCCATGTCTCTCGCGTTGTAAGTTGTCCCCTCATCTTGCTTAAATGATTGATCGTGTTCTTCATCAACAATAATTATTCCAAGTTTTTTAAATGGTAAAAATAAAGACGATCTTGCTCCAATTATAACTTGAATTTTTCCATTAGAAATTCCATTCCATATTATTTCTTTTTTCTTTTTAGATATTCCTGAATGCCAGACAGCTGGATTAAAACCAAAATATTCAACAAATTTTTGCTCAAATTGGCCCGTTAGTCCTATCTCTGGTAATAATATTAAGCCTTGAAAGCCCTTCTTTATTATTGATTTTAATGTCTCAAAATAAACAAAAGTTTTTCCAGATCCAGTTGTTCCTTGTAATACGTGTACTCTAAATTTATTGTTTAAAATGACCATTTCCTTTAGACATTTCTTTTGGTCCTCAGAGAGTTTTATTGAATTATTTTTTATATTGCTTTCAAAAACTTGAAAATTATTTTTTATATTGTCTTCAATTGCATTGTTGCTCAATAGCATTAATTTTAAAGCCATGCCCTTTGGAATAATATTGTATTCTGAAAACCAATTTAAAAAGTTTATAGTTTTTTTTTTTAGTGGTTTAACTTTTAATTTCTTGAAAACTTTTTTTAATTTAAATTTTTTTTGTTCATTTTCTTCTAATTTATCCCATACCACTCCAGTAAGTTTATTTTTACCAAAGGGTACTGATACATATTCACCAATTTTTAAATCTAAATTACTTTCATATGTGAATGGATAATTAAATATATTTGGTAACAGAATCGGATATTTCATATTTTATAATATGAAAAAAAATTAAGAGTGTATTGCTCTTTTATCAACTGATAAAGCTGCCTCTTTTACTGCCTCTGAAAAAGTTGGGTGAGCATGACATGTACGTGCTATATCCTCTGAACTAGCTCCAAATTCCATAGCAACGCCAATTTCAGCAATCAACTCACCGGCATGAGGGCCTATTATATGTGCACCCAACACTTTATCTGTTTTTTCATCAGCTAAAATCTTCACAAATCCTTCTGCATCATCAATAGCTTTAGCTCTTGAATTAGCCATAAATGAAAATTTTCCAACTTTATATTTCATTTTAGAATCTTTTAATTGTTCCTCAGTTTTACCAATCGCTGCAACTTCTGGTGTGGTATATACAACACCTGGAATAGTATCATAATTGACATGCCCTGATTGTCCTGCAATGTTTTCAGCAACAGCAATACCTTCATCTTCAGCTTTATGAGCAAGCATTGGTCCTGATATTACATCACCAATTGCATATATATTCTCTAAATTTGTTTTAAATGATTTATCAGTTTTAATTCTTTTTTTGTCGTCCAATTTAACTCCAACAGTTTCTAAATTTAAGCCCTCAGTATTTGCCTTCCTGCCAACAGAAATTAAAACTACATCACAATCTAAATTATTTTTATTTCCCTCTTTATCTACAGTGGATACTGTTACTCCAGACTTATTTTTTTTAATTGTTTCAACTTTATTTTGCATATTAAACTTTATGCCTTGTTTTTTTAGAATTTTCATGAATTCTGTGGATATTTCTTTGTCCATACCTGGAGTGATGTGATCTAAAAACTCTACTACCTGCACTTCAGAACCCAGTCTTGACCAAACCGATCCCATTTCTAATCCAATATAACCACCGCCTACAACAACCATTTTATTTGGAACTTTTTCAAGCTTTAACGCTCCAGTAGATGAAACTATTTTTTGCTCATCGATTTCAATTCCTGGTAAAGAAGTAGCTACAGATCCTGTTGCTATTATAGTTTTTTCAGATTGTATAATAGTCTCTTTATTTTCATTATCTTTAATTGAAATTTCGTTTTGGGATTTGAAACTACCATAACCTTTGAAATAAGTTACTTTGTTTTTCTTAAATAAAAATTCAACCCCTTTTGTAAGAACAGTTACAGCCTTATCTTTACTTTTCATCATTTTATCTAGGTTTAGCTTAACATCTCCTACTTCTATTCCTTTATTAGCCAAACCTTTAACTTTATGAAATTCCTCAGATAAATTTAGCAAACTCTTTGATGGTATACAGCCAACATTTAAACAAGTCCCTCCTAAAGAGCCTCTAGCCTCTATACATGCAGTTTTTAATCCTAGCTGAGAAAGTCTAATCGCGCAAACATATCCTCCAGGTCCACCACCAATAACTACTGCTTGAAATTTTTCTGACATCTAAATATCCAAAAACAACCTTCTCGGCTCCTCTAAATTTTCCTTTATCATTTTAAGAAATGACACTGATTCTTTGCCATCAATAATTCTATGATCATACGACAATGCTAAATACATTATTGGTCTTATTTTAATTTCTCCATCAACAACGGCAGGTCTTTCAACAATATTATGCATTCCTAGTACCCCTGATTGTGGAAGATTTAATATAGGTGTTGAAAGCATAGACCCGTAAACTCCACCATTACTTATTGTAAATGTTCCTCCTTGAAGATCTTCAATTACTAACTTTCCATCTTTTGCTTTTTCAGAAATTTCTTTAATATTTTTTTCAATATCAGCAAAAGATAACTCATCCGCATTTCTTAGAACTGGCACCACTAAACCTTTGTCAGTTCCAACTGCAAAGCTTATATTATAGTAATTTTTGTAAACTATTTCATCCCCATCAATTTCTGCATTCACTGCTGGAAAACTCTTTAGGGCAACTACACATGCTTTTACAAAAAATGACATAAAGCCAAGTTTAATATTATATCTAGATTGAAAATCTTCCTGATTTTCTTTTCTCATTTGCATAATATTTGTCATGTCGACTTCGTTAAATGTTGTTAGTAAGGCTGCATTTTCTTGAGCTTGCTTTAATCTTTTAGCAATAGTTTGTCTAAGTCTGGTCATCTTGATTCTTTCTTCTTGACCATATTGAATTTTTCTCTCTGAGGGTTTTGGATTTGCTCCCATCATACTTATCAAGTCGCCTTTAAGAACTCGCCCATCTTTTCCAGAACCTTGAACAGTAGCTAAGTCTATATTGTTTTCAGTAACAATTTTACGAACAGCTGGTGACAATATTTGGTTCTGAGTATTTTTAGTTGTTGGTCCTTGATCAAGAACTTCATCAGATAATACTAAAGGTTTTTCACTTTGCTCCTCTACTTTCAGAGTCTCCTCAAAAACTTTAGGCTCTTTTTTAATTGGGTCTAATTTAATAACGTTATTTTCACTAGTTTCAATCTCTTGCTTTTTAACTTCCTCATTTTTTGTAGTACTGGGTTTGACACCACTGCCATTTTCAGAAACAGAACCCAGTAAAGCTCCCACTTCCACTACTGACCCGTCTTTAGAATTTATTTCAGTTAATACTCCTGTTATTGGAGAGGGGACTTCTAAATTTACTTTATCTGTTTCAAGTTCAACTATTGGTTCGTCTGCATCAACAGAATCTCCAGTGTTTTTTAACCATTTAGCCACTGTTGCTTCGGTTATACTCTCACCAAGTGCAGGAACTACAATTTTTTCACTCATTACAATTTATTCAAAAACCTTATTTATTATTTCTTGTTGTTGAGAATTGTGCCTTTTGGCATATCCGGTTGCTGGACTTGCATCTGGGCTTCTTCCTATATAAGAAATTTTGTTATTATTAGCGTTTAAACTATCTAATGTCCATTGGATATAATCTCTAACTGAAAACCAGGCACCCATATTTTTAGGCTCCTCTTGGCACCAGAAAAAATTAGCATTTTTTGCGTATGGTTTTAACTCATTTACAAGAGCTTTTGCAGGAAAAGGATATAATTGTTCAACTCTAAAAATTATAACATCGTCTTTTTTAAGTTTTTCTCTAGCATCCAAAAGATCAAAATATATTTTTCCAGAGCATAAAATTACTTTTTTTATCTTTGAACTATCTTTCAACTCAATAAAACCATCTACTTTTGGATCAATTGCATGATCCCATAATATTCTATGAAACGTATTTTCTTTATTAAAATCGTTTAAATTTGAAACACAGAACTTATTTCTTAATAAAGATTTTGGTGTCATAATTATTAATGGCTTTCTAAAATCTCTATGCATTTGTCTTCGTAAAGCATGAAAATAATTAGCCGGGGTAGTACAGTTTAATACTTGCATATTGTCATTTGAGCATAGTTGTAAAAATCTTTCTAATCTTGCAGAAGAGTGTTCGGGCCCTTGCCCTTCATAGGCATGAGGTAATAACATTACTAATCCAGAGGCTCTATTCCACTTTCTTTCTCCTGACGCTATAAATTGGTCAATTACAACTTGTGCACCGTTAGCAAAATCTCCAAATTGAGCTTCCCACAAAGTTAATGTATTAGGTTCCACTAAACTATAGCCATATTCAAATCCCAAAACAGCAAGTTCAGATAAAAAACTATCAACTACTTCAAATTTTTTTTGTTTGTTTGAAATATTGTTTAAAGGAATATATCTAGAATTATCAATTTGATCTCTTAAAACTGAATGTCTTTGACTAAATGTTCCTCTACCAGAGTCTTGACCAACGAGCCTAACTGGGTAACCCTCTTCAAGTAATGAGCCAAATGATAGTGCTTCTGCTGTAGACCAATCAATATCAAAACCTTTATCTACTGAATTTTTTCTTACATTTAAAATTTTAGAAATAGTTTTATGAATATTAATCTCAGCAGGTATGGTATTAATTCTATCTGAGATTTCTTTAAGTTTGTGTTCATCAAAACCAGTCACACCTCTTTTATCTTTGCCTTTGGATGGTTTGTATCTAGACCATGAGCCC
This sequence comes from uncultured Pelagibacteraceae bacterium, assembly GCA_902601785.1. Classification (GTDB taxonomy): domain Bacteria; phylum Pseudomonadota; class Alphaproteobacteria; order Pelagibacterales; family Pelagibacteraceae; genus Pelagibacter. The sequence goes on from CACKOH010000003.1 coordinate 32,421, forward strand.
TCAAACCACTCTATTTTAGGCTTATAATCTTTTGCACTTTTATATTGTTCGTCCAATAAATCTTTAAATCCTTTAACATTTTGATCTAAAAGATTTTGGGTAATTGAATTTTCATTGACTAACTTGTTTCCATATATCTTATAAACACTTGGATGTGATCTAATTTTTTTATACATCAGCGGCTGAGTGAATGAAGGTTCGTCCCCTTCGTTATGTCCAAATCTTCTATAACAAATTAGGTCGACTACAACATCTCTATTAAACTTCAGTCTAAATTCAGTGGCAATTCTAGTCGCATAAACAACTGCTTCTGGGTCGTCTCCGTTAACATGAAGAATTGGAGCTTCAACCATTTTTGCAACATCTGATGGGTATGGTGATGACCTGGCAAATCTTGGACTAGTGGTAAAACCAATTTGATTATTTACTATAATATGTATGGTGCCGCCTGTATTATGGCCAGGAAGTCCTGACATAGCAAAACATTCTGCTACTACTCCTTGGCCAGCAAAAGCTGCATCTCCATGAATAAGAATAGGTATAACTTTATTTCTTTCTTTATCTTTATGAAAAAATTGCTTTGCTCTTGTTTGTCCTAAAACTACTGGATTGACAGCTTCTAAGTGGGAGGGATTATCTGTTAAACTTACGTGAACAGAGTTTCCATCAAACTGTCTATCTGAAGATGCACCAAGATGATATTTTACATCTCCTGCACTTTCCTCAGAGTCTGAGGTTACTTCCCCTGCAAATTCATTAAATATTCTTTTATATGATTTTTGTAACACATTTGCCAAAACGTTAAGTCTACCTCTATGAGACATTCCAATTTTCACTTCTTTAATACGATTTTGCCCACCAATTTTAATTATTTGCTCAAGAGCTGGTATTAAACTTTCACCTCCATCAAGACCAAATCTTTTTGTGCCAACATATTTAGTAGCTAAAAATTTTTCAAAGCCTTCTGCTTGTACAAGTTTATTTAGTATTGCCTCTTTACCGTTCTTGGTAAAATTTAAAGCATTTTGATCTTGCTCTATTCTGTCTCTAAACCATTTTCTCTCAACTGGATTTGAAACGTGCATAAACTCATAACCAATATTTCCACAATATGTTTTTTTTAAGAATTTTAGTATTTCTTTAATATTTGCATATTTTTTATTAATTACTCCATTTAAGAAAATTTTCTTTTCATAATTCTGTTTTTTAAAACCATAAAATTCAGGATGTAATTCATCAAGATACTCAGATTTTCTCATCTCTAGTGGATCTAAATTTGCTAATAAATGTCCTCTCAATCTGTAAGCACGTATTAAGGCAACAGCACTTATGGAATCTTTGTTAGAGTCTGCAAGTAATTGAAAATTAAATTTTTCTGATGAATCTATTTTTTCATTATTTAATTTATTGTTGTCCTCTATCTCTATTTTTTTTTGTAATTCATCAATATCTATTTTTACTTTTGAAGGCCCCCAAGATGGCCCATTTATTTCTGAGGCAATAACTTTTATCTCTTCATCTATACCCTCAAAATAATTTGACCAGCTCTCAGGTAATTCAGGATCTTTATTGATAAACTTAAGATACATTTGTTCAATAAATGCACTATTAGACTTATTTAGAAATGAAGTTTTTTCAAATTCAAGATTTTTTGATGAAGACATCTTTTTTGCTTAATATATCCTTCTAAGAGTATTTTTCAATTAGACAGTTTATTAAACAATGTTTTTCCAATAATTGATGGTGATTCTGCAACTGTAATCCCACATTCTTCCATCTTTTTTATTTTATCTTTTGCCCCGCCTTTGCCTCCAGAAATAATAGCCCCTGCATGACCCATTCTTCGACCAGGTGGAGCTGTAATTCCTGCTATAAATCCAACTATAGGTTTTTTAATTTTATGATTTTTGACAAATTCTGAAGCTTCTTCCTCTGCTGTCCCCCCTATTTCTCCAATCATTAAAATCGACTCTGTCTCATCATCATTTAAAAATAAATCTAAACAATCTATAAAATTTGTACCGTTGATTGGATCTCCTCCAATACCAATACAAGTTGATTGACCCAGTCCATTTTCAGTAGTTTGTGCTACTGCCTCATAAGTTAATGTTCCTGATCTAGAAACGATACCAACCGATCCTCTCTTATGAATATTTCCAGGCATTATTCCAATTTTACATTCATCAGGAGTAATAATTCCTGGACAGTTTGGCCCGATAAGACGACTATTTGAGTTAGCCAAACTTTGTCTTACTTTAAGCATATCCTGAACTGGGATGCCTTCTGTTATACAAACTATAAGATCTATTGATGCATCAATTGCTTCAATGATTGCAGCAGCAGCAAATTTTGCTGGGACGTAGATCATAGTAGCGTCTGCACCTACCGCATTTTTTGCCTCTAACACTGTATTGAAAACTGGTCTTTCTAAATGTTTTTGGCCTCCTTTTTTAGGGGTTACTCCACCTACAAGATTTGTCCCATACTTTATTGCTTGTTCAGAGTGGAATGTGCCATGAGATCCTGTGAAGCCCTGACAAATAACTTTTGTATTTTTATTTACTAATACTGACATTTATTTTATCGCCTCAACAATTTTTTTAGCTGCATCATCTAGATTTTCTGCTGATATTAACTTCAAACCAGAACTATCAAGTATTTCTTTTCCTTGCTTAAAATTTGTACCTGCAAGTCTAACCACTAAAGGAACACTTATGTTTATCTCCTTAGCAGCATCTACTACCCCTTGTGCAAGCACATCACATCTCATAATTCCCCCAAAAATATTAATTAATATTCCTTTAACATTCTTATCAGAAAGAATAATTTTTAAAGCTGCAGAAACTTTTTCTTTTGATGCGCCACCTCCCACATCTAAAAAATTGGCAGGCTCCTTTCCATATAATTTTATTATATCCATTGTGGCCATCGCTAATCCTGCTCCATTGACCATACAGCCTATGCTTCCATCTAATTTTATATAAGCGAGGTCATGTTTGCTTGCCTCAATTTCTGTTGAGTCTTCCTCATTAAGGTCTCTAAGCTCAACAATTTCAGGATGTCTGAACAAGGCATTTGAGTCAAAATTTACTTTTGCATCTAAACAAACTATTTTTTCTTCTTTAGTCAAAATCAAAGGATTAACCTCAACCATATTAGCATCAGTACTTATAAACATTTTATAAATTGATTTGATTAAATTTATAGCTTGGTTTTTTACATCATTATTTAAATCAAAAATTTTTATAATTTTTTCACAATCAGAATTTGAAATTTCTTCTTTAATATCAACTTTTGTAGTTAAAATTTTTTCTGGTGTTTTACTCGCTACTTCCTCAATATCCATGCCTCCTTGATCACTTGATATGAAAGCAATTTTTGAACTAGCTCTATCCACAAGACATGATAAATAAAATTCTTTTTCTATGTTTGAGGACTCTTCAACATATAATCTTTTAACTTCTCTTCCCTCTGGGCCTGTTTGATGAGTAATGAGTGTTTTACCGAGCAACTCTTTAGCTGCTAATTCTAGCTCATCAATTGTATTTAAAATTTTTACACCTCCAGCTTTTCCTCTTCCTCCAGCATGTATTTGTGCTTTTAGAACATATTTTTCTGTTTTAAGTGATTTTACTTTCTCAAGCAGTTCCTCAACATTTAATGCAAATACTCCTTCTGGGACTACTGCACCATATTTTTTGAGGATTTGTTTGGCTTGATGCTCGTGTATGTTCATTTTTATTTGGAAAGATCAGGGTCTATTTTTGATGCAGCTTTCCAAAGAGCTTTTACTGCATCTATTGAATGCATAAACTCTTTTTTCTCTCTATCATCTAAACTGACTTCCTCAATTTTTTCAACACCACTTTTTCCAATGATAACAGGAACTCCAGCATACACATTGTTTACACTGTACTCTCCATTTAATTGAACCGCACATGGCAATAATTTTTTTTGATCGTTTAAATATGCTTCAGCCATTTGAACACCTGATGCTGCAGGAGCATAGAACGCTGAACCTTTCTCTAAAAACTTAACTATCTCAGCTCCTCCATCTCTTGTTCGTTGATTTATTTCTTCAAGTCTTTTTTGAGATATTTTTCCATCTTTGACTAAATTAAGTAAAGGTCGGCCAGAGACTTTTGTAAATCTTGGCATAGGGACCATTGTATCACCATGTCCACCCATCACCATCGCCTCAATCTCTTTTACTGGCACGTTTAGTTCTAGAGATAAAAATAATTTAAATCTAGAACTATCCAATATACCTGCCATGCCCACAACTTTATTAGCTGGTAAACTAGAAAATTTTTGAAATGCCATAACCATCACGTCTAATGGGTTAGTGATACATATAACAAAAGCATTTGGAGAATTTTGTTTAACTCCTTCAGCAACTTGTTTAATAATTTTTAAATTTATTCCAAGTAAGTCATCTCTACTCATTCCTGGTTTTCTAGGGACACCTGCAGTAATAATAATTACATCTGAGTCCTTAATATCTTTATAATTATCAGTACCTGAAAACTTAACATTAAAACCGTCAACAGATGAAGATTGGGCTATATCTAAAGCTTTTCCTTTTGCAACACCACTCACTACATCAAATAATACTACTTCGTTAACTAATTCTTTTGTACCAATTAAGTGAGCAAGTGTTCCACCAATTTGGCCTGCACCAATTAAAGATATTTTTGTCATTATTTTCCTTTTATTTCATTGTTGGCATTACAAATTCTGCATTTGAACGGATACCAGAAGGCCATCTAGAAGTTACTGTTTTAAGTTTTGTATAAAATTTTATTCCTTCCATACCGTGCATTGCACTATCTCCAAATAAAGATCTTTTCCAGCCTCCAAAACTATGAAAAGCCATCGGCACTGGTATGGGTACGTTAATACCAACCATACCTACCTGAATTTTGCTAGCGAATGTTCTTCCAGCATCTCCATCTCTAGTATAAATACTTACTCCATTTCCATATTCATGATCGTTAATTAATTTTGCAGCATCTTCAAAAGTTTTAACTCTGACAACTGATAATACTGGGCCAAATATTTCCTCTTTGTATATTCTCATATCTTTATTAACATGATCAAATAAACAACCACCGATATAAAATCCATTCTCATAACCTTGAAGTTTAAGATCTCTTCCATCTACAACTAGTTTAGCACCCTCTTTAACACCTAAATCTACATATCCTTTAACTCTTTCTAGGTGTTCTTTTGTTACCAAAGGACCCATTTCAGATGCTTTATCCATCCCAGGGCCAACTTTTAAAGCTTCAGCTTTTTTAGATAATCTTGAAACAAGCTCATCTCCAATATCTCCAACAGCAACAGCAACAGACTGAGCCATACATCTTTCGCCTGCAGAACCATAAGCTGCACCCATTAAACCATTAACTGCTCCATCTAAGTCACAATCTGGCATTACCACCAAATGATTTTTGGCACCACCTAGTGCTTGAACTCTCTTTTCATTTTTAGCCGAGTTTTCATAAATATATTTTGCAATTGGAGTCGAGCCTACAAAACTTACTGCTTTAATATCAAAGTTCTCCAATATTGCATCTACAGATTCTTTGTCACCATTCACTACATTAAACACTCCTTCAGGAAGACCTGCTTCTATAAGCAATTGAGCTAACATAATAGAACATGAAGGGTCCTTTTCAGATGGTTTTAAAATAAATGTATTTCCACATGCGATTGCTATTGGAAACATCCACATTGGAACCATAGCAGGAAAATTAAATGGGGTAATTCCTGCAACCACCCCTAAAGGTTGTCTCATTGACCAACTATCAACATTTGTTCCAACATTTTCAGAAAATTCACCTTTTAATAAATGAGGTATTCCACAAGCAAATTCAACAACCTCTAACCCTCTTGTTAAAGAGCCTCTGGCATCCTCAAAAACTTTTCCATGTTCAGAAACAATTAGTTTTGTCAACTCATCAGAATTTTTTTCAATTAGTTCTTTAAATTTAAACATTACTCTTGCTCTTTGAAGAGCTGGCTTTAAGGACCATGTTTCAAAAGCTTTTTTAGCAATTTCAACAGCTTGATCTAAATCTGATTTCGACGCTAACTTTACCTCAGACTCTTGCTCACCTGTAGCTGGATTAAAAACTTTACCTTTTCTATCAGAAGAACCTGAAAATAATTTTCCGCCAACAAAGTGTTCAATTAACTTCATGAGTAGGATCTTTTAAAACAAAAATACTTATTAGTCTATTTAAACATTAGCTGTAGCTAACATTTTCTTGATTTCAGCAATTGCTTTTGCTGGATTTAGCCCTTTAGGACAAGCACTGGTACAATTTAGAATGGTATGACATCTATAAAGTTTTAGTTCATCAGCAACTTTTTTTAATCTTGCTTTTCTTTCGTCATCTCGACTATCAACAATCCATCTATAAGCCTGCAAAAGTACAGCGGGACCTAAATATTTATCTCCATTCCACCAATAACTAGGACATGACGTAGAACAACATGCACACATAATACATTCATATGCACCATCTAATTTTGCTCTATCTTCTTTTGATTGAAAAATCTCATTTGTATCTTTAGATGAATTATTCTTTAACCAAGGCTCAATAGACTGGTACTGTTTATAAAGGCCATCTAAGTCGCCTATTAAATCTCTCTTCACTTTTAAATGAGGCAAAGGATAAATGTCAATATCACCATCTATTTCAGCATGAGGTTTTGTACAAGCAAGACCATTTTTACCTCCCATGTTCATTGCACATGAACCACAAACACCATGAGCGCACGACCTTCTATATGCCAGAGTTGGATCTATTTCATTTTTAATTTTATTTAAAATGTCTAAAACTTTTGAAGGACAATTGTCCATATCAACTTCGTAAGTATCAATTCTTGGATTTTCTTCTGTAGATGGATCCCATCTATAAACATTAACTTTACGAATATTTTTTGAACCTGTCTTATCTTTGAAATATTTCCCTTTATTTACCTCAGAATTTTTAGGTAAACTTATTTGAGCCATTAATAAACTCTTTCCTGAGGTGGAAAATATTGTACTTCATTAGTCAATGTTGAATTATGAACAGGTCTGTATGTTATTTTTGTATCTTTTCCATCGCACCAAGCAAGTGTGTGCTGCATAAATTTTTTATCGTCTCTGTTAGGATAATCCTCTCTTGCATGAGCTCCTCTACTCTCTTTTCTATGATATGCAGAGTCTACTGTGGTTACTGCCTGTCTAATTAAATTATCAAACTCTAAGGTTTCTACTAAATCTGTATTAAAAACTAAAGATCTATCCTTAACTGAAATTGAGTCCATACTATCATAAGTTTTTCTAATTTCATTAACACCTTCCTCTAAATTTTTTTCTGTTCTAAATACTGCACATTTCGACTGCATTGTTTTTTGCATCGCTAGTCTTAATTCTGCAGTACTATTATCTCCTTGTGCATTTCTTAATTTATCAAATCTATCTAAGCACTTCTGAGTTTCTGTCTCTGGGATTTCTTCATGAGGTGCACCTGGTTTGATTAGTTCAGCAGCTCTTTTTGCTGCAGCTCTTCCAAACACAACTAAATCAATTAAAGAATTTGACCCAAGTCTATTTGCTCCATGAACTGATACACATGCTGCTTCTCCGATTGCCATCAGACCTGGCACTGTCTTCTCTGATCCATTAACTGTTAAAACTTCTGCTTTATAATTTGTTGGAATTCCACCCATATTATAATGAACAGTTGGAACAACTGGGATTGGCTCCTTTGTTACATCAACATTCGCAAATAATCTTGCCGCTTCAGTGATCCCTGGAAGTCTATTTTCAATAACACTTTTATCTAAATGACTTAAATGTAAATGAACATGATCCTGATCTTTTCCTACACCTCTTCCTTCATTAATTTCTATCGACATTGATCTACTCACAACATCTCTTGATGCTAAATCTTTTGCATTTGGAGCATATCTTTCCATAAATCTTTCACCTTTAGAGTTTACTAGATATCCTCCCTCTCCTCTAACGCCTTCAGAAATTAATGTTCCGTGTCCATAAATACCAGTTGGGTGAAATTGAACAAACTCCATATCTTGTAGCGGCAACCCTGCTCTTAATACCATTGCATTTCCATCTCCTGTACAAGTATGCGCAGAAGTTGCTGAATAATAAACTTTTCCATATCCACCTGTTGCTATAATTACTGTGTGAGCTCTAAATCGATGAATTGTTCCATCATTCAAATTCCAAGCTATTAATCCTTTACACTCTCCATCTTTCATTAATAAATCTAATGCAAAATATTCTATAAAAAATTCTGTATTATGTTTCAAAGCTTGCCCATAAAGAGTATGTAATATAGCGTGTCCAGTTCTATCCGCAGCTGCACATGTCCTTTGGACTATTCCATTTCCATAATTTTTTGTCATTCCTCCAAATGGTCTTTGATAAATTTTTCCCTCATCTGTTCGACTAAATGGAACTCCATATTTTTCTAATTCTAAAACTGCTTTAGGTGCTTCTTTACAAAGATACTCGATACTATCTTGATCCCCTAACCAATCAGCTCCTTTAACAGTATCATACATATGCCATCTCCAATCATCTTCACCCATGTTTCCAAGCGCAGCAGAAATTCCACCTTGGGCCGCAGAAGTATGACTTCTGGTTGGAAATACTTTTGAAATACATGCAGTTTTTAAACCTGCTTCACTCAAACCGACAGCAGCTCTCAATCCTGATCCACCAGCACCTAAGACTACAACGTCATATTCGTGATCTATAATATTGTATGAACTCATTATTTTAGATTAAATATAATAATTATTGTTAAAAATGAAATACCTATAGCAGAAATATACAATAGTCTGTTTGCGACATTTTTGATTTTTTCATTAGCAATATAATCCTCAAAAACCTCACTAATAGTTAAAGATGAGAAAAAAAATGCAAATATAATAAATAAACTAAAGAGAAATTTATTTATTGGGGTGACAAAAAAATTTAAAATTTCCAAATAGCCTTGATCGTAAATAGATACGAAACTTAATATAAACCAAAGCATAAGAGGCAATAAAATTACCGATGAAGCTTTTGTGAAAATCCATTTTTTTGTTGCTAAATTCATATTAAAAAAAATTTCTACCAACTAAATAAATAACTACTGTAAGCAGGAATGAACCAAATATAACAAGCAAGCCTGTTATACGAGTTGTTTTTAATTCAAAACCATACCCCATATCCATTATTAGATGTCGTATTTCACTTAAAACTTGGAAACTAAATGACCAAACGATACCTAAAACAACAAATTTACCAAAAAATGAATTAAGAAAAAAATTTATTAAAGTGTAATTTTCTTCCCCTAGAATTAACCAGCCAGACCACAAACAAATAAATGTAATAGCTATAATATTAATTATACCAGTTATTCTATGAGAAATTGATACCAATGAAGAGATATGCCATCTATAAATTTGTATATGTGGTGAAAGTGGTTTTTTATCTTCCATAAAAATCATTTGTAATCAAACTTTCAGCGATTTGTACTGCGTTCAATGCCGCCCCTTTTACTAAATTATCTGATACGATCCACAAATTTATTGTATTTTCACGAGACTCATCCAATCTTATTCTTGAAATAAAAGTTTCAAATTTATCCTCAGCTTCTACTGGTGTTATATAACCCCCATCCTGATGTTCATCTATAACCTTACACCCAGGGGAAGTAGATAGAACTTTTCTTATTTCATCCAAATTACATTTTTTATTAAATTCTACATTTGCACTAATACAGTGAGAAACAAGAACAGGTATCCTAACACAAGTAGAAGTTACTTTAATTTTTTTATCTAAAATTTTTTTTATTTCGTCAGTCGTTTTTTGTTCCTCTTTTGTGTAACCATTTTCTAAAAAACTATCAATATGAGGAATTGCATTAAAGGCTATTTGTTTAGTAAAATTTTTTGAGTCTATTTCTTTATTTTGAAAATAATCCTCTGTTTGAGATAATAATTCATCCATAGCTGACTTACCTGCTCCTGATACTGACTGATAAGTAGAGGCGACTACACGATTTATATTATACAAATCATGCAAGGGTTTTAAAGCCACAACAACTGGAATCACTGAACAATTAGCATTAGCGATAATATTTTTATTTTTTACATCAGATAATTTTTTTGAATTAACTTCAGGAACAATTAATGGAATATCAGGGTCTTTTCTAAAATATTTTGAATTGTCTATAACAATAGTTTTTTTAGCAGCAACATGAGCCCATTTTTCAGCTACCCCGCTTCCTGCTGCAAAAAAAGCTATTTTAACAGAGGAAAAATCAAATTTTTCAAGGTCAGTTACTGTATGTTCTTTTCCATTATAATTTACTTTTTTTCCTTCACTTTTTTTTGAAGCCAGTAAAAAAAGATTTTCAATATTTATTTTTTTTTTCTCTAAAATTTCTATTATTTTTCTACCAACATTTCCTGTTGCGCCTACAATTGCAATATTCATAACACTAAAAGACTTTTAATTTTAAACGAGTGGCAAATCACAAACAGTACCCACATATATTTTTTCATTTATTTCTATATTAAACTGATTTTTTGTATTCCAGTAGGGTTTATTAATCATTGCAATTCCAATAACTTTATCAAATGTGGGTGAATAAGTTGCCGATCTAATATATCCAACTATTTCTTGGTTATCAGCAAATAAAGTCTTTTCGCAATACATATCAATTTTATTATGATCAATTTTTACACCCATAAGTTTTCTAGTTATTCCTTTTTCTTTTATTTTTTTTAGTTTTTCTTTACCTAAAAAATTAACATCACTGTCTAAATGAATAAATTTATCAAAATTTGCTTCAAAAGGATTGTCTCTATTGTCAAAGTCATTTCCATAAGATAACAAATTGCCTTCAATTCTCTCTATTAAATTTGGGCAACCCGGCTTAACATTAAATTCTTTTCCCTCTTCAAACAAATAATCATATAAATTCTGACCTGCAATGTCATTGTCAACATATATTTCAAATCCGCCTTGTTTGGACCATCCAGACCTTGCAATGAAATATTTGTGACCTTTTAATTCAAAATAATCAAAGTTAAAAAATTTTAATTTTCTAATCTCTTCACCGAATAGTTTTGACATTAAATCATCAGCCAAAGGTCCTTGAACAGCTAAGATATTTACATTTGGTTCATTAATTTCAACATCAAATCTATTTCCAGCTGCAAGACCTTTTGCAAAAAATATTACATCTGCGTCGGCTATAGATAGCCACCATTTGTCTTCTGCAAGTTTATTAATTATTGGGTCATTAACCAAAAATCCATCATTATCGATTAATGGAGCGTAATAACATTTTCCAACTTTTGATTTAGATAAATCCCTACAAGTCATTAATTGAACTAATTTAGATGAGTCTTTTCCAGAGATTTCAACTTGTCTCTCTGCTGCAACATCCCAAACTTGTACGTATTTTTTTAAGTGATGATAATCACTTTCTAACGATTTAAATGATGCTGGAAGTAACATATGATTATAAACAGTGTAGCTACTCACACCATGAGCTTCTATTCTGTCAGTATAAGGTGTACTCCGTAATCTTCTTGACTTTGCAATAGAAAAGTTTTTCATTTTTTTAAAAATTCTAGGACCTTTTCTCTCATTTCAAATGCTTTTTCAATCATAATCATATGACCACAACCTTCGAAGACGTGAGTGGACGAATTTTTTACGAGATTTGAAAATTTTTTTCCTACTTCAATGTTTACCATCTTATCAAGGGCACCAAATATAAACATGCTAGGACAATTTATTGAACTAGCGGCTTCTTTACCGTTGGAATAATTGTTACAAGCAATAAGATCAACAGCTAATATTTCGCTGATATCTCGGGGTGATTGAATTATTCTTTCAATTGGATTCCCACCAATAAATTTTTTGGAACCCGCATATCCCCACTTCATCATCAATTTGACAGCATCAGAGTGACCATTTTTTGCTAATTCAATCAAATCTGGATGAACTGGCATTTTATAGGAACCACCAACAAATATTAGTTTTTTTATTCTAGCTGAATATTTATGAGCAAATTCTAATATCTCTAAACATCCTTGAGAATGTCCAATTAAAACTAAATCATTTAAATTTAACTGATTAAATGCTTTTTCTAACCATTCTGTTATTTTTTCTATAGTATTTATACAAGGACCATCAGAATTTCCATGTCCAGGTAAATCTATTGATAAAACATTAAAATTTTGATTTGAAAAAAATTGCTCTGTTAAAGACCAAACAATATGTGACATCCCACTTCCATGCAAAAATACAATTGTTTGTTTTTTTGGATCAATGCCTTGCCCTGCATCTGATGCATGGACATTTTTATTTTCTAATTGGAAAATCAAATAATTACCTAGAATTGTTTTCTTAGTTCAAACTTCTGAATTTTTCCCGTAGAAGTTTTTGGTAACTCACAGAAAATTACTTTTTTTGGAACTTTAAATCCTGCTAAAGTTTCTTTACAAAAATCTATTAATTCTTTTTCACTTGCTGGTTTGTCTTTAACCATTTCGATAAAGGCACATGGAACTTCACCCCATTTTTCATCAGGTTTTGCAACCACAGCTGCAATAGAAACAGAAGGGTGTTTAGAAAGAGTATTTTCTATTTCAATTGAAGATATATTTTCTCCTCCAGATATAATTATATCTTTAGATCTATCTTGTATTTTGACGTATCCATCTGGATGCATCACGGCTAAATCTCCAGTATGAAACCAGCCACCTTTCATGGCTTTATCTGTAGCTTCTTTATCTTTAAAATATCCCTTCATAACTATATTGCCCCTTATCATTATTTCACCTATAGTTTTGCCATCCTTTGGAACTTCTTTCATAGTTTCAGGATCTAAAATAGTTACGCCTTCAGTATTTGGATATCTTACTCCCTGTCTCGCTTTGATTTCATTTTGTTTATCTTCATCAAAATCATTCCACTCATCATTCCATGCACATTGAGTAACATGTCCATATGTCTCTGTTAAACCATAAACATGCATTACCTCAAAACCAAGTGCTTTCATTTTTTTAAAAATTACACTTGGTGGAGGAGCACCAGCAGTCAAAACATAAACTTTGTGATTTAATTTTTTTCTGTCAGCTTCTGGAGCGCCTGTAATCATATTTAAGACTATAGGTGCTCCACCAAAATGCGTTACGTCGTATCTATCAATTAGATCAAATATTTTTTTAATATCTATATTTCTTAAACAAATAGTTCTTCCATTTAACATTGGTATTGTCCAGGGATAACACCATCCATTACAATGAAACATTGGCACAACTGTTAAAAAATTTAAACGATTAGGCATATTCCATGCAACTGAACTTCCTGTAGACATTAAATAAGCTCCTCTATGATGATAAACTACTCCTTTTGGATTTCCTGTAGTTCCAGAAGTATAACTTAACGAAATAGACTGCCATTCATCTTCAGGCATTTGCCAATTGAAATTTTCATCTCCAGTGTTTAAAAAATTTTCATACTCCAGATCACCAATGGTTTCACACTTTGATTGATCAGCATATTTATCATTTATATCTATAACTATAATTTTTTTATCTAAATTTTTTAAAGCTTTTTTGACCTCCACATGTAATTGTCTATCCACAACCAAAACTTTTGCATCACTGTGATTTAAAATATAATTGATAGTATTTGCATCTAATCTAATATTAATTGTATTTAAAACTGCTCCTGTCATTGGGACAGAGTAGTGAGCTTCAAATATTTCCGGTGTATTAAACGCTAAGAATGAAACTGTATCACCTTTTTTAATCCCAATTTTAGATAATGCACTAGCAAATTTTACTGCTCTTTGATAAACTTTGCTCCAAGTATAACTTCTGTCTTCATAAACGATTGCTTCATAATTTGGATAAATTTCTGTTGCTCTTTTTAAAAATGTTAGAGGTGTTAAAGGAACATGGTTGGCTTCATTTTTGTCCAAATTAGTATCGTAATGATTCATCCTAAATAAATTTAAATTTCATAATATTGGAACTACCTGAAATTGCAGATTTATAATGATATTCTGCTCTAGGTAATACCTTTTCAAAATAAAATTTAGCTGTATTAATTTTATCTGAGTAAAAGTCTTTATTTTTTTCGTAGTCATTAAAACTAACTTCTAAAACTTTAATCCAAGAATAAGCAATTGAAACGTATCCAAGTGTTCTTAAATAATCGTTTGCTGCCGCACTTACATCGTCTTTTTCAATTTTACATTGATCACTGATCCAACCTGTAAACTTAGATAATATATCCAAGTAATGATTTAATTCTTTTGAAAAAGTTTCAACTTTTCCTTTTTTACTATCACACTCAGACTTAACCATGCCTAAGAATCTCTCAATTATATTGCCATTTTTGTTTGATAATTTTCTAAATACTAAATCTGCAGCTTGAACTGAGTTTGTTCCTTCATAAATAGGAGTAATACGATTATCTCTATATAATTGCTCTATTCCTTGATCTTTTGTATAGCCATAACCTCCGTGTATCTGCATTGCGTCATTTGTTATCTCCATAGCTAAATCACTAAACAACGATTTTACCACAGGTGTCATTAATGAAACATAATCAGATGCTTCTTGTTTTATTTTTTCATCAGGATGATAAAGGCTAACCTCCGTTTGTTGAGATAACCAAAAACATAATGCTCTTTCTCCTTCAATTATTGATTTCATATTTAACAAAGATTTTCTTATGTCAGCATGTTCAATTATAAAATCTGCACCATTTGTTGATTTTGTATTATTTGTTTTCCCTTGTTTTCTCTCTTTAGCATATGCAAGAGAGTTCTGATAAGCAATTTCAGATAGACCTAAACCTTGTATACCAACTACAATCCTCTCTAAATTCATCATTGTAAACATTGCACTTAAACCTTTGTCTTTAGCTCCAATCATATAGCCAGTTGCATCATCAAAATTTAAGACACATGTAGCTGAACCTTTTATTCCCATTTTACTTTCAATAGATCCTGTTGATACCCCATTCCTTGGGCCAACAGTTCCGTCCTCATTGACTATAAATTTAGGTACTAAAAATAAACTTATGCCTTTAGTTCCAGCTGGAGAGTCTGTGGCTCTAGCAATTACGAGATGAATAATATTTTCTGTTAGGTCTTGATCACCAGAAGTGATGAATATTTTCTGACCACTTAGTTTATATGTTCCATCAGTTTGTTTTTCTGCTTTAGTCTTTAAAAGCCCTAAATCAGTTCCACAAACTGGTTCAGTTAAACACATCGTGCCACTCCATTTACCCTCAACCATTTTAGGTAAATATTTGTTCTTTATTTCCTCTGTAGCATGACGATTAATACAATTATAAGCTCCAATACTTAATTCACTATAAAGTTTAAATGACAAACTCGCAGAAGATAACATTTCGTCAAAAAACGCGCTCACAGTTTTAGGCATCCCTTGACCACCATATTTTGGATCACAAGATAATGATGTCCATCCATCTTCTATATATTTTTGGTATGCCTCTTTATAGCCTGGGGGGGTTCTAACAACTCCATTTTCTAAAACTGCAGGATTTTCATCCCCTACTTTTGCAAGTGGTAAAATTAAATTTTGATTTATTTTGGCTGCTTCTTCTAAAATATCTTTTACCAAATCAGAATTAACTTCATTATACTTTTCTAATTCATTGTAGTATTTATTGTCTCTTAACTTATCATAAAGAAACATCATATCTTTTACTGGAGCTGTATAACTTGGCATTTTAAAAGTTTAGAATAATTATAGATTTATTGCAATTTTGAAATTATCGCATCACCCATTGCTGAAGTTGATGCCTGTTTCATTCCATCTGATAGAATATCTTTAGTTCTCAAACCATCATTTAATACCTGCTGTACTGCTTTTTCTAATGCATCAGCCTCATTATCTAAATCTAAAGAATACCTTAAAGCCATAGCAAAGCTTAAAATAGAAGCAATAGGATTTGCAATAGATTTACCAGCAATATCTGGTGCTGAACCATGAATAGGTTCGTACATCGCTCTCATTTCTCCATCTTTATTTTTTGCTCCTAAAGATGCAGAAGGTAATAGACCTAAAGAGCCTGTTAGCATTGATGCTTGATCTGAAAGCATATCACCAAATAAATTATCAGTTACAATTACATCAAATTGCTTAGGATTTCTTAATAGTTGCATTGCACAATTATCAGCAAGCATATGGCTTAATTCTACATCTTTAAATTCTTTATCATGAAGTTCTTGTACTTCTTCCTTCCATAACTGTCCGGCTTCCATAACGTTTGATTTTTCACATGAGGTTACTTTATTGGATCTTTTTCTTGCTAGGTCGAATGCAATACGTGCTACCCTAGCGATTTCATTAGTCGTATATGTATGGGTATTTATTCCTTTTCTTTCTCCATTTTCAATCGGTTTAATTCCTCTTGGTTCACCAAAATATATTCCACCAGTAAGCTCTCTAACAATCATTATATCTAATCCTGAAACTACCTCTGGTTTTAATGTTGATGCGCTTACCAATTGTTCAAAGCATATTGCTGGTCGTAAATTAGCAAATAGTTTTAATTCCTTTCTAAGTTTTAGCAATGCTCTTTCTGGTTTTTTAGAAAATTCTACTTCATCCCATTTTGGTCCTCCCACCGCACCTAACATAACAACTTCACTCTCCAAAGCTTTATAAAATACTTCGTCAGTAATTGGAGTGCCATGTTTGTCATAAGAACAACCACCAGCAAGATCTTCATCTATTTCAAAATCTAAAGATTTTTTGTCGTTGAACCAGTTAATAATTTTTTTCACTTCACGAATTACTTCTGGTCCAATACCGTCACCAGGCAATAAAAGAATTTTTCTTTTTTTTACCTTAATCATTAAAAATCCATGGTTTTTTAGTTTTTAAACTATTTTCAAAAGTTTTAATTTTGTCTACTTTTTTTAAAGATAAAGCAATGTCATCAAGGCCTTCTAGTAAACACTTTTTCTTAAATGGATCTATTTCAAATTTAATTTCGTTATTACCATAAACAATTACTTGTTCATTTAAATCAACTGAGATTTCTTCTTTTCTAATTGCATATTCTGAAATCTCTTTTATTTTTTCCTCATCAAGAATAATTGGCAAAATACCATTCTTAAAGCAATTACTATAAAAAATATCTGCATAACTTGAGCTAATTACACATGTAATTCCAAAATCTAGCAATGCCCATGGAGCATGTTCTCTTGATGAACCGCATCCAAAATTTTTTCCAGCAATCAAAATTTTGGATTTATTGAAGGGATCCTTGTTAAGAATAAAATTTTCAATTTCTTTTCCTTGATCATCATATCTCATCTCAAAAAACAAGTTTTTTCCAAGTCCAGTTCTTTTAATAGTTTTCAAAAATTGCTTAGGAATAATCATATCTGTATCAATATTAACTATTGGCAGATATGCAGGAATACTCTTTAGTGTATTAAACTTTTGCATTTAATTTTGATACTTTCTAACATCATCAAGGTTTCCAGAAATTGCAGCTGCAGCTGCCATCCCTGGACTGACCAAATGAGTTCTGCCACCTCTACCTTGTCTACCCTCAAAATTTCTATTTGAAGTAGAAGCACATCTTTCCTCTGGCTTAAGCTTATCAGCATTCATGGCTAAACACATAGAACAGCCTGGCTCTCTCCACTCAAATCCTGAACTGATGAAAATCTTATCTAATCCCTCTTGCTCAGCTTGTTCTTTAACTAACCCAGATCCTGGAACTACCATTGCATTAACGTGTGATGATATTTTTTTATCTTTTAAAATTTTTGCCGCCTCTCTTAAATCCTCAATTCTTCCGTTTGTACAACTTCCTATAAATACTTTATCGATTTTTATATCAGTTGCTGACATATCAGGTTTTAGTCCCATGTATTTCAATGATCTTTCAATTGAATTCTTTTTATCTTCGTCTGTTTCAGTTTGTGGATTAGGAACTTTTCCATCAATTGTAATAACATCTTGTGGCGAAGTTCCCCATGTTATCATTGGCAAAATTTCCGCTGCATTTAAATTTATTTCCTTATCAAAATTTGCATCTTTGTCAGTCTTTAGACCGCTCCAGTAATTTAAAGCTTTTTCCCAATTTTGACCCTTCGGTGACATAGGTTTGCCTTTTAAATACTCAAATATTTTTTCATCTGGTGCAATCAATCCTGCTCTTGCTCCACCTTCAATTGTCATATTGCAAATTGTCATTCTTTGCTCAACGCTCAATGATCTTATTAAATCTCCAGCATATTCTATTACACAACCTGTACCGCCAGCTGTACCAATTTTTCCAATTATCTGAAGAATTACGTCTTTTGAAGTGACACCAATCGGAAGTTTCCCATTAACATTAATTCTAAAATTTTTTGCTTTTTTTTGAACTAGTGTTTGTGTTGCTAAAACGTGTTCAACTTCTGACGTTCCAATTCCAAATGCTAAAGCACCAAAGGCTCCATGGGTTGCAGTATGACTATCACCACATACAATAACAGTACCTGGTTGAGTAAAGCCCTGTTCTGGACCTATGATATGCACAATTCCTTGTCGTCTGTCATCCATTCCAAAAAGTTGAATACCAAACTCCTTACAATTTGTATTTAAAGTATCTACTTGTATTTTAGATTCTTGATCAGCTATTCCTTTAGTTCTGTCAGTAGTTGGAACATTATGATCTGCAACTGCAAGTGTTAGATCAGGATGTCTTACTTTCCTATTTGAATTTCTTAATCCTTCAAATGCTTGTGGACTTGTCACTTCATGAATTAAATGTCTATCAACAAAAATAAGCGCTGTTCCATCATCCTGTTGATCAACCAAGTGATCATTCCATATTTTATCGTAAAGTGTTGTGGACATTGAAAAAAAAATTATTTTTTTTCTGAAGGGCTTTCTAATTTTTTTTCTTCTTTAGAAGCCTCTTCTTTCGGTGCCTCCTCAGCTTTAACAGCATTATCTTGTACCGCTTCTGTTTTAGGGGCTTCCTCTTTTGTAGCCTCAGCAGCTGGGGCAACATTTTCTTCCGTTACAGTCTCTGGCTTAACACCGATATCAATACCAATTTTTTTTCTTATTTTTTCTGCAATTCTTGCTGATTTACCTGTTCTATCTCTTAAATAATATAGTTTTGCTCTTCTTACTTTACCTGATCTAATAACTTTAATTGAGTCTATTAAAGTTCCATATAAAGGAAATGTTCTTTCAACGCCTTCTCCAAATGAAATCTTTCTTACTGTAAAAGAAGAGTTTAAGTCTCTACTTTTTTTTGCAATACATACACCTTCGAAATATTGAATTCTCTCCTTTTTACCCTCAGTAATTCTTACCCCAACCTTAACAACATCCCCTGGATAAAAATCTGGAATTTTTTTCTCAGAAAGAATTTTTTTTACGTTGTGTTGGTTTATTTCCTCAATAGTTTTCATGTTTATATTAATCAAATTAGTCTTTCTTATATTTTTCCCATAAATCTGGTCTTCGGACGCGTGTTATAGCCTCAGATTGAGATAAACGCCAGTCTTTAATTTTACTATGATCACCTGATAATAGTACATCTGGTACTGATTTTTCTTCCCAAATTTGAGGTTTTGTATACTGCGGATACTCTAATAGACCATTTTCAAAAGTTTCTTCGATCTTAGAATTATCATTCCCTAATACCCCTGGTAATAGCCTGAGTACACTATCAATAACAACATATGCAGCTGTTTCGCCTCCTGACAAAACATAATCTCCTATACTTACTTCTTCTATATTTCTTGTAGATAATACTCTCTCGTCAACGCCTTCAAAATGACCACAAATAAGTGATAAGGATTTTGCAGTTGCCAATTTTTTCGCATAGCTTTGATCAAATTTTTTTCCTTTTGGAGACAAATATAAAATTTTTTCACCTTCAATTCTGTTTTGATCTAATGATTTAGCAAGGACATCTGCCTTTAGTAACATTCCTGATCCACCACCATAAGGTGTGTCATCTACAGTTTTATGTTTATCTTCAGCTGCATCTCTTATGTTAACAACCTTTAAATCCCATAACTTTTTAGACATAGCTTTTCCATATAATCCTTTTGACAGAGGACCAGGAAAAACTTCTGGATAAAGTGTAAACACTTGAGCTTGCCACATAAATAATTTTTAAACTATTTTTTTTCTGCCTTTGGAGCTTCTGCCTTTGGAACTTCTGCTGCTGGTGCTGCGTCTGCTTTAGGAGCTTCTGCCTTTGGAGCTTCTGCTGCTGGTGCTGCGTCTGCTTTAGGAGCTTCAGTTTTATCTCCCTCTTTTTTATTCCTTTCTTTTTTTGGAATAGCTTTATTAGGGTTATTACCGTTTACAGGCATTGGCATTAATTCATTTTCTCCCAATATTCTCGCAACTCTAGTCGTTGGTTTAGCTCCTTGACCGAGCCAATATTTAATTCTTTCAGCCTCAAGACCTACTCTTTCTTTTTTATCTTTGGGTAAAAGAGGATTAAAAAATCCAACCTTCTCAATAAATCTTCCATCTCTCGCAAAACGACTATCAGCTACAACGACTTTATATACCGGACGTTTTTTTGTTCCTCCTCTTGATAATCTTAGTTTTAACATATCTTCTCCTTTTATTATTTTAATTGGTTAAATAGCTCTGGTGGTATTCCTTTATCAGACATACCCTTGATATTTCCTTTGGACATCTTTTTCATCATTTCAGACATCATTTTAAATTGTTTTAACAATTTATTGATAGTGGCTGGATTGGTACCAGAGCCATTAGCAATTCTTTTTTTTCTAGAACCATCAATTATTTTTGGGTTCTCTCTCTCTTTTTTTGTCATAGACAAAATAATAGCTTCATTTATAGTAATAACACTTTCATCAATTCCAGCTGAGTCCATTTGAGATTTAATTTTTGAGACTCCTGGCATAAATGACATTATTCCTTCAATGCCACCCATTTTTTTCATTTGTCTTAGTTGAGCCAAATAATCTTGCATTGAAAACTGACCTTTTTTTAAATTTTCTTCAGCTTTTTTAATATTTTCTTCGCCAAGATCTTGAGCAGCTTTTTCAACAAGAGAAACTATGTCTCCCATTCCAAGAATTCTGTTAGCTATTCTGTCAGGGTGAAATACTTCAAGATTGTCAATTTTTTCCCCAATTCCTAAAAATTTAATAGGAACATTTGAAACATATTTCATACTGACCGCAGCACCTCCTCTAGCATCACCATCGGCTCTAGTTAAAATAATTCCTGATAAATTAACTGTATTTTTAAATTCCTTTGCAACTGATGCTGCAACTTGACCTGTTAAAGAGTCTGCTACTAGGAATGTTTCTGTTGGATTAATTACATCTTCAATTTGTTTAATCTCACTCATCATCTGTAAGTCAATTTGAGTTCTTCCAGCAGTATCAAAAAGAATTATTTCAGCACCATTCAAATTAGCAGCACCAATTGCTCTTCTACAAATATCTGCTGGTTGCTGCCCTTCAACAATTGGTAGGGTTAAAATATTATTCTGTTCCCCTAAAGATCTAAGTTGCTCTTGAGCTGCTGGTCTATAAATATCTAAACTCACCATCATTACTTTTTTCTTTTTGTTACTCTCTAAATATTTGGCAAGTTTTGCAGTTGTTGTTGTTTTACCTGAACCTTGAAGTCCTACCAACATCATTGGGACAGGTGGTACCGCATTAAGATTTATATCACTATTAGCCTCTCCCAACAAACTTACAAGTTCGTCGTAGACAATTTTGACAACCATATCCCCTGGTGAAGTTGATCTAATAATCTCTTGGCCTAGAGCTTTTGGCTTAACTTTTTCAATAAAATCTTTAGCAACCTCTAAAGACACATCAGCCTCTAAAAGAGCTTGCCTAATTCCTCTTAAACCTTCATCAACTTGAGCTTCATCAAGTGAAGGTGATTTTTTTAAAGAAGAAAAGATTTCTTCAAATTTATTTGTTAAATTTTCAAACATATTTTTACACAGCAGTAATCGCACTAGTGGGCGAAGCCTCGCTGACTAGTGTCGATCTCCTTGTTTCCAAAGACACCGCAAAGTTAATGTTTTTGCGGAAACGCCAACAACCTATAATAGAGGTTCAAAAAGTCAATAAATAAGTTAAATATCTATATATGGATATCAAAGCGTTTAAAATGGATGGTTTGGGTAATGATTTTGTCATTATAGATAATAGGCATAAAATTACTGATTTAAGCAAAGAGCAAATTATTAAAATTTGCGATAGAGAATTTATAGGTTGTGATCAATTAATATTAATAACTAAAAATGATAGTTCTGATGCATCTCTAGAATTTTATAATTCTGATGGTGGAACTTCTGGAGCATGTGGAAATGGAACAAGGTGTGTTGCAGATTTGTTATCTAAAGAAAATAATAAATCATTAGTTACTTTAACTACACAATCTGGTGATTTAAAATCTGAGATATTAGGAAAAAAACTAGTCTCTACAGAAATTGGGAAAGGTAGAACAGAGTGGAATGAGATTCCACTTTCTGAAGAATTGGACACCAATAACCTTAATATAAAAATAACTGATCTAAATAATAATAATCATACTGGTGGTACAGCAGTAAATGTTGGTAACCCTCATATCATTTTTTTTGTTGAGAATAATGAAAATTTTGAAATAAAAAAAATTGGACCACAAATTGAACACCATCCCTTGTTTCCAGAAAAATGTAATGTCACTTTAGCAACAGTTGTTAATAAAGAACTAATTAAAGTTAAAGTGTGGGAAAGAGGAGCAGGTCTTACTAAGGCTTGTGGTACGGCAGCTTGTGCTACTGCTTTTGCTGCATTGAGAAATGGACTTTCAGGTAATAAAGTAGATATCGAGTTTTCTACTGGCAAGTTATCAATATTTATTGATGAAAATAACAGTATTCACATGAAAGGACCCGTGTCTGATATTAAAGAAATTAATATAAAAATTTAATGGGAATTTTTGATAAATTTAAATCTGGTTTTAAGAAAAGTGCGTCAGCATTTAGTTCAGGGTTAAAAAATATTGTCATTAAAAAAGAAATAGATGACAAAACATTAGATAAAATTGAAGATTATTTGATTCAATCAGATGTTGGGATTGCTGCTGCATCAGAAATTAGAGAAATTGTTTCCCAAACTAAAATTGATCCAAACAAAGATACAGCAGATGAGATAAATACTATTTTAAAAAATTATATAATTGAATTAATGAAACCTTTGGAAAATTTTAAATTTTTTAAAAAAAAACAAAAACTTAACGCAATACTTATTTCTGGTGTCAATGGAGTTGGCAAAACAACCACCATAGGAAAAATTAGCAAAATATTTAAAGGTAATGGAAACAAAGTAATGCTTGCTGCATCAGATACATTTAGAGCAGCAGCAATTGAACAATTAGAAAACTGGTCAAAAAAGGTAGATGTTTCAATTACTAAATCATCACAAGGAGCTGATCCAGCTTCAGTGGCATATAAAGCAATAGAAGAGGCGGTAAATAATCAATTCGATCAAGTTTTGATAGACACTGCTGGAAGATTACAAAACAAAAAAAATTTAATGGAGGAATACAAAAAAATTGCGAACGTAACAAAAAAAATAGACTCTGAAGCTCCTCACGATGTAATTTTAGTTTTAGACGCTACCTCTGGACAAAATGTGATTAATCAAGTTGAAGAATTTAATAAAATTATTCCTATTACAGGGCTAATAATGACAAAATTAGATGGAACCGCGAAAGGTGGCATTCTTTTAGCAGTTGCTAAAAAATATAAGCTACCAATTATTGCTCTTGGTTTAGGAGAAAAAGAAGATGATTTACAGATTTTTGAGGCAGAAAAGTTTGCAGAAGCTTTTACACAAATTAATTAATTAAAGTGCTTGAGATTAAAGGTTTGTAAAAACTACATTTATAATTATCCTTAAAATCATAATGATCACAGCCTTTTGCAATTGAAGAAATAATAAAATCAAATTTTCCATTAACCGGATAAATTTCCAATTTCTTTTCTGCAATATCAAATTTAAAGTTTGCTCTTAAACTTTTAACAGCACTAATCATAACAAGTGTTTTATTATCTTTTAATAAATAATAAGCAAAATCATCTGGAAAAACTGGAAAATCATATTCTTGTAAAAAATATTTAGCTTTTCTTGGAAACCATTCGTGAGATATCAAAGGTAAAGAACTTTTAGTTTTATAATTATAAATATAAAGATCTTTAGGATAATCATTTATATAATTACTATCTTCTCCTTTCGCCAAAATAGCCTTTTCACGTGTTTTAAAATATAATGCAAATTTTTCATTGTGAGAATTCATATGATCAATATGAAATAAATTATCAACTGAAGATAAATTTTCATTAGCAGAACTAAAGGTTTCAAATGAAAATAATATAAAAATAAATAAATATAATTTTTTCATCCTTAATTATTAAAAAAAAAGTTTGAATTATATTTGTTTAGAATGTGGCTTAATTTAATCTTTTTAAAAAGTTATTTAGCTCAGAAACTAGCTTAGAATTGTACTCCATCATATGGTCATCATATTCTGTAAAATATGAATATTTTGGATTATTTGCTAAATCAAATATTTTTTTCCCCATCCAGAAAGGAACTATTTGATCAGCTTCACCATGCATGACCAAAACAGGAATTTTAATATTTTTAATTTTTTCTTTGTTTTTGTATTTATCTTTTAAAAGAAGTCCAACAGGTATGTAGGGATAAAAATTTTTTGCAGCTTCCGCCATGGAGGTAAAAGGTGTCTCCAAAATTAATCCAGCGAAATTTTTATTTTGAGCTATCTCTGTTGCTATCCCTGTGCCAAGCGATTCACCATAAATAATTATATCTTTTTCAACTACACCTTTTTTTTTAAGCCAATCAATTGCACTATTTCCATCAATATAAAGGTTATTTTCTGTGGGTTTTCCCTCATTGCCACTAAAACCCCTCCAAGCTATGATTAAAAAATTTACATCTAAATCTTTAAAATGATTTAATTTGTATATTCTATTTTCTAGTTTTCCTGCATTTCCATGAAAGTAAAGTATAGTTTTATAATTATCTAAACTCTTGTTATGAAACCAGCCCACAAGATTAATGTTATCACTTGTTTTGATATTAACCTTTTCTATTTCTACTTCTAGCTTATCCCCAAAATAGTTATTTTCATCTGGATGATACATAAGATTTCGCTGAAAAATAAAAAGTAAAATTAATATTGAAAGATAAATAGTTATAATCCCAATTATAATTTCCAAGAAAAGATTCCTACGTTTTAGTCTCATAATTTTTTTTAGCTAGATAAACGCCCAAGAATACCAGAGCTGTACCTACATAATGAAACGTTTCAAGTTTTTCATCAAATAAAAAATATCCATAAATTGCCCCGTAAATTGTAAAAACGTAAAGAGTAAAACCAGTTAAAGATGCTCCTAGGTTTTTTTGAGCTTGAGTGTATAAAGTAAATGCAATTATCCCTGGGGATATAGCTGCAAATAATACCCACATATAAAATTCTTCATTAAAAACGGTCCTTACCACTAAAAATTCTTCAACCATATAAAAAGGTAATAAACTAAGTGCGCCAAAAAAAGAAACTAAAGTAAATCTTTGAAAAATTGATAATTCAGATTTCCAATAGAAAAGATAGATTGAATATAATGCCCAACCTACTGCTGCTGCAAGCATCCATAGATCACCGATTGTAAACTTTAAATTTATTAACAAGTTTAAATCACCTTTTATGATAATTGCAAAAACACCAATTAAACAAGAAATTAATCCAATTATTTTTAAAAAATTTATTTTTTCTTTAAAAAATATTGCTGAAATCATAATTATAAAAATTGGTGATGAAGTATAAATAATAGCCATATTAGTAACAGTTGTTGTTGCTCCAGCTAAAAATGGAAAAGCACCACATACGCCACATCCCATAGCGCCTAAAAAAAATAATTTTTTGTATTCTTTTTTGATTATAGAATAATTTTTTTTAAGTGATAAATATGTAAAAGGTAAAAGAATTATAAAAACAAACGTCCATCTCCAAAACGCTAAAGAAATAGGAGGAACAAATTCAATACCACCTCTTGCAACTATTAGATTAGAAGACATAAATATTGGTTGAATAAAAAGTAATGAAAATGCTAAAAAATTTGTTTTTTGTTTAGACAATTTAATACTTAAAAAATTATTTCTTGTCGAAAAAGGCTTCGTAGACCATCATAAAAATTGCTATGGCCATTAAGATATAAACAGGGAGTACGTCAAAAAAACCAATCATTGTTGATCTTGTTAATGTAGTTGCAAGACCTATTAGAAATGCTGCTGCCAGCAATGTTCCAAGAAATGTTGTAAATTTATTCATTTTATTTATTACATTCCTTTTCAAGCCAATTAGCAATACCTAAAAATCTATGATCATCAAATCTTGCACCTATTAACTGAACTCCTAAAGGTAAATTGCCTTCTCCTTGAAGAACAGGAAGAGAAATACATGGTGTTCCCAAATACGACCAGACTTTGTTAAATTCAGCAGTTCCAGTACTTTTTAATCCTTTGGGGGCAACACCTGGACTTGATGGCGATAACACTCCATGATAATCCTCAAAAACTTCCTGATATGACTCATAACTTCTTTTCATAAAATCAATTGCTTCAGCATATTCTTTTGCAGAATGTTTATTACCTTTTGCAATCGCATCTTGCATATATTTAGATAATTTTTTTTTATACTTTTTGTAATAAAGAGCAAAATTGTTTGCTAAATCCGTCTCATGAATTATCTGATGATACTTGTGAATATCTTTGAAATAAGAAGGCGTATCAAACAATTCAATATTATTTTTGAACGATTTTATAAAATATTCAAATGCTTCCCTCGATTTTTTTTCAATAATTTTCCAATGTTCAGTTTTATAAAAAATAAATTTTGGTTCAAATAAAGGCCCTTTTTTTACTTCATCCAACATGTTTTCCGTTGAATAGTGTACGGTTGCGCTATCGTAGTTATCTTTCTTAATTAAAACTTTCGCAAGAAGTGCTACATCTTCAACTGATCTTCCAAATACACCTATATGATCTAATTTTTCAGATGTTTTAAGAACACCGTTTCTGGAAATTAATCCATAAGTAGGTTTGTATCCAACTACACCACAATATGAGGCGGGTCTAATAACAGATCCACCAGTTTGAGAACCAATAGATAATGGAGCCATAAAAGAGGCTACTGAGGCTGCAGATCCACTGGATGATCCTCCTGGTGTTCTTGTATAGTCATGAGGATTTGTAGTTTTAGATGGCCCAAGATAAGCTAGCTCAGATGTTGCTGTTTTGCCCATTACTATTGCCCCTGCAGAAAGTAATAGATCAACTATTTCAGCATTCTGTGAATAAGATTTTCCTTTTCTAATTACAGTCCCACACTCAGTTGGCATATCAAGAGTGCCTATAATATCTTTTACAGCTACTGGAATTCCATGAAGTGGTCCTGTTGGTTTTCCAGATCTTCTATGCTCATCTGCTTCAGCAGCTTTTTCTAGTAAAAGTTTTTTATTAAAATGTACCCAAGCCTTAACGTCTTTTTCAAATTCATTTACTCTCTCTATATATTTCTTACAAATTTCAACTGATGTTAATTGAGAGTCTTTTATATTCGAAACAAGTTCCTCAACTTTTAACGAAAGGATGTCTGTCATTTTATTTTATTGCGCAAATAAAGTTTCTGGTAACCATAAAGCTATTGCTGGAAACATATACATTAAAAACATTGCAAAAATAACAATTCCTAAGAATGGCATTATCCCTCTGAATATTTCCATCAGTTCTACGTTTGTTTTTTGAACTCCTTTTAGATAGTAGGCAGACATAGCCATGGGGGGAGTTAAAAAAGATGTTTGCAAATTTAAAGCTATTAACATTGCAAAGAAATATGGATTAACTCCAAAAATTTCTAGTAGTGGTAAAAATATAGGAACAAAAATAATTAAAATTTCAGTCCATTCCAATGGCCATCCTAAAAGAAAAATAATTATTTGAGTAATTACTAAAAATTGCCATGTTGAAATATTTATAGATGTGAAAAAATGCTCAAAAACTTCATGACCACCTAAATAAGAAAATACAGATGAAAAAGTCCAAGAACCAATGAATAACCACATAATCATTGCGGTTGTTTTTGCAGTTAAAAATACAGATTCTTTAAAGTTTTGCCATTTAAGAGTTTTATAAAACCATGATAAAATTAGCGCTCCAAATGCTCCAGCAGCAGCAGCTTCTGCAGGTGTGGCTATACCAGCTAAAATAGTTCCAAGCACTAACATAATTAATCCAAATAAAGGTACAAACGAAACCAACACTTCTTTTAAAATTTCAGCTCTTGGCGGAATATCCTCCTCAGGAGGTCTAGGTGCTATTGATGGGTTTAACCAAGCTCTAAAAACTGCATAACCAATATATAAACCTGCTAATAATAAACCTGGAAAAATAGCAGCTGCAAAAAGTCTTAGTGGGGAAAGTTGCGCGATAACTGAATAAACAATTAACATAATACTTGGAGGAATTAAGATTCCTAAACACCCTCCAGAACAAATAATACCTGATGCAAATTTTTTGTCATAACCTGCTTTAACCATCGCAGGCCAAGCTAATAATCCCATTAAAGTTACAACTGCTCCAATAATACCTGTTGCTGTCGAAAATAATGTACAAGTTATCAAGGCTGCTACCGCCATCGATGCAGGTAATCTGTGAGCTGCTAATCTGATTGCAAAAAATAATTTTGCAACTATCCCAGCTCTCTCAACTAAATAACCCATAAATAAAAATAAAGGTACTGCGGTAAGTACATTGTTATCCATTACTGTATAAGTATTTTGAACAAAGAGTTGGAATATTCGGTTATCAAAAATATGCTCCATCATGGTCGCATCGTAATAAGCGTAATAGCCAAAACCGATTCCCATTGCCATTAAAGTAAAGGCAATTGGAAAACCTAAAAGAACCGCAAAAAGAAAAATTCCCATCATTAAAATAGCAACTTCTGGATTTGTTAAACTAAACAACATCTTTTTGTTCCTCCGCTTTTGATTGTCTCATTAATACCTGCTCGGTTTCCTCTGCAACAACCATTCTTGATGGCCAATGACCTGTCCTTATACAAATAATTGATCTAAAAACTTCACTAACTCCTTGGATAATTAAAAGAACACCAGCACAAGGTATCATTGATTTAACCATATAAATTTGAATTTGCGCAGGGCTGCTCCAACTAGTTTCTTTAATTTTCCAAGCCATTGCGGCGTATTCATAACCATAAAAAGCTAAAGCAATTACTCCAGGAAAAAAGAAGATAAAGTATAGAACTAAATCTATCCAAGCCTGAGTTCTTTCTTTAAATAATCTATAAATTACATCTCCTCTTACATGTGCTTCTGTAGCTAAACAGTACGCACCTGACATCATTAGTATTGCACCATACATCTGCATACTAAAATCAAAATTCCATAAGGTTGGCTTATTAAAAGCATAAGCCATAATAACTTCGTAAACAGTACCGCCCATTAAAATTACGATACA
The DNA here is from genome assembly GCA_902601785.1 of uncultured Pelagibacteraceae bacterium. Lineage (GTDB taxonomy): Bacteria > Pseudomonadota > Alphaproteobacteria > Pelagibacterales > Pelagibacteraceae > Pelagibacter. The sequence goes on from CACKOH010000003.1 coordinate 62,078, forward strand.
CCAAGAAAATGCCTTACCCATTGAGGTACTAAGTGTGTCGGCAAATTTAATGAATGATTCCATCGTCAACAAATATATTAAATTAACACAAAAAAAAAGGGGGTTTTTTAAACCCCCTTTTTAAATTTGATAAAAGCTAATTAAATTTTAACTTTTGCAATTGGACCAAACTCATTTTCATAAGCTAATTTGTAGTTCGGTTGATTCATCAACAGATACTTCATAGTTCTCTTAGCGTATGCTTTTTGTGAGTCTACTACTTTCTTGAAGAAAGCATCTTTACCAGAAAACTCACCAATGACCTTATCCCAACCTTTTAGTTGTTCAGCTAAGATAGCGTCAGATGTTTGGTAAACATTAACCTTATGCTCATTCATCAATTTAGCTAAGTCAGTTGAATATCTAACTAAAGCTTTGAAGTAGTTATCTGAATTTGCAGCATATGCAGCATTTCTCAAGATAGCTTGATGAGAAGGTGAAAGGCTATTTAGTCTCTTAGTATTCATAGGAATTTCAAACATTTCCTGAGATTGGTGGAAACTTCCTAAGTGATAGTGTTTAGAGACATCTTGCATTCCAAACTGTGAGTCTGATGTTGGGTTGTTAAACTCTGCAGCATCAATCAGACCAGTTTTCATAGCTGGTTGGATTTCACCACCAGGCAATTGTCTTACGACCATTCCCATAGCGGTTAAAACGTTAGTCGCTAAACCAACTGTTCTATACTTCATACCTTTAACATCAGATACTTTTGTTACGTTCTTTTTAAACCAACCAAATGGTTGAGCTGGCATAGGCATATGGAAGAAACCTGTGTAATTAAATCCTACACTTGCTACTGCTTCTTCATATAACTTTCTTCCTCCACCATACTCCATCCAAGCCATAACTTCTTGAGATGACATACCGTATGAAGGACCAGTTCCAAAAAGTGAAGCTGCTGGATTTTTTCCGTACCAGTATGCAGTCACCCAGTGACCCATATCTACTACTCCAGAACTTACCGCTTGTCCGATTTCAGAAGTCTTAACAACTGCACCGACTGGTTGAACGTCAATTTTTAGTTTTCCGTCTGACATATCGCTAACCATTTTTGCGTAGTCTGACGCCATTTCAAAAAAGATGTTAGCGCCTGAAGGCCAAGCTGCTTGCATCTTTAGAGTAATGTGACCAGCTCCCAAAGCAAGATTCGGCATTGCTACAGCTGCTGTTGCTGCTGCACCAGTTGCTGCTGCTGCTTTGAAGAACTTTCGTCTTGAAGGTGTTTTTGCACCTTTTAATGATTTTTTATTTTTAATCATTTTGTTCTCTCCTCTAGTTAATTAACTGCGCGAAGTTAAACATAGATTCACAATAGAGTCTTTCTAAAAAGTCGGACGTTTTGCCCCTTATGACGATTTATTCAATTGCAGATTGTATTTTAATTGTTTGTATTAAATTAAATTAATTCTGTAGAATTTATTAATGAAATCTAACAAAAATTCCGACTCTATTTCTGCAAATGCAATGGCTGCTACTTCACACCCTCTTGCAACTGAGGAGGCCCTTAATATTCTAAAAAAGGGTGGAAATGCAGTAGATGCTGCAATTGCAGCATCAATTTGTTTGTCAGTCGTAGAACCAAATTCAACTGGTATTGGTGGTGATTGTTTTGCAATAGTTAAAATGGAAAATAAAGATCCAATTTCCTACAATGGATCAGGTATCGCTCCTAAAAAAGCTAACTTTGAATTTTTTGAAAGTAAAAACATTGATAAAATAGAGTTAACAACTCCTTATTCCGTAACTATTCCTGGAGCCCTTGATGCTTGGAAAACTATTCACGACGAGCATGGCAAGTTAGACTTTGAGGAGTTATTTTTAAATTCGATTAATTATGCTGAGAATGGATATAATGTAACTAAAAAAGTTTCTGAAGCTTGGGAAAAGTCATTTAAAAAATTAAATAATCATAAAATTACTAAAAACTTATATTTAAATAATGGAAAAGTTTATAAAAATAATGAACTTAGAAAAAATATTCCTTTAGCTAATACTCTAAAATTAATCAAAAGAAATGGAATAAAGGAATTCTATCAAGGTTCAATAGCTGAGGATATGGTAGAGAGCTTAAATGAAATTGGAGGACTACATTCGATTGAAGATTTTTCAATTCAAAAAACTTTAAGATCTAAAACTATATCTTCAAATTTTAAAGATATGACTGTTCACCAATGCCCGCCCAACGGACCAGGCGTAACAGTGTTATTAATGTTAAAGCTGTTAGAGAAATTAAAAATAAATAAATTTAATCCTGATAGTGTTGAAAGGTTTCACCTTGAAGCTGAAGTAACAAAACTATGTTATAAAATAAGAGAAGAGAATATTGCAGACCCAAATTTTGTAAGTATTAACCTAGAAAAAATTCTAAATGAACAAAATATTCAAAAATTATTTAATAATATATCTTTAAACAACTGCCATGAAATGAATGATCTAAACATTCCAAATCATCCTGAAACTGTATACTTAACAGTTGTTGACAAGGATTTGAATTCTGTCTCCATTATAAATTCTATTTGTTACTCTTTTGGAAGTGGGATTACATCTAATAAGTCAGGTATTTTATTTCATAATAGAGGTACAAACTTTAGAATAGAAAGAGATCATCCAAATTGTATAGAGGGTGGAAAAAGACCATTACACACCATTATCCCAGGCCTAGCTTTAAACAATGACAATAAAACTGTACTTTCGTTTGGAGTAATGGGTGGTCAATATCAACCTGTTGGTCAAGTGCATGTATTTAATAATATTTTTGACTTTAATATGACTCCCCAAAAAGCCATTTCTTATCCAAGAGCATTTCATTTCAATAATATCTACAAACTTGAGAGAGAAATAAGTGAGGATATTAAAAGTAAACTTGAATTAATTGGACATAAAGTAGTATTTACTAATGATCCACATGGTGGTGGACAAGCAATCCAAATAGACAGAAAAAAAGGTAAATTAATTGGAGGTTCGGATCCTAGAAAAGATGGATATGCATCTGGGTATTAGTTTTAATTAACAAGCATTTCGTTAGAGTAGATGCAACATTTTTCTTCAGGTAAATGAAGTTTTAGTTCCTCTGTTGATATTGGAATTTCTCTCTCAACCTTAGACTTAATCTCTAAATCGCCAGCTTTACCAGTTATGAGTTTAAAATTTCCAAAATCCTCAACTCTTGTTACTTTAACACTAACAATATTTTCTTTTTGATCAGTTGCAATTTTAATGAATTCTGATCGTATTCCTAATTTTACATTCTTGTCTTTAATTTTTGACAAGTTAGTTTTTATTTTAATGGTATCATTATTAAACTTTATTGAATTATCCGAAAGAATTTCAGAATTAAACAAATTCATAGCTGGGGAACCAATAAAATATCCAACAAATGTGGTTCTTGGTTTTTCAAATAAGTCTTTTGGAAGTCCTACTTGAACTATTTCACCTTGATCCATCACAATTATATTGTCAGCAAATGTCATTGCCTCATTTTGATCGTGAGTGACATAAACTAATGTAGTTTTATATTGTTCATTAATTTCCTTTAAATTTCTTCTTAATCTAAATTTTAAATCCGGATCAATTACAGTTAGTGGTTCATCCATTAAGACACCCGCAACATCCTCTCTTACTAATCCTCTTCCAAGAGATATGAGTTGCTTTTGGTCGGCAGTTAGTTTTCTTGCTGGTGAATTTAAAAAAGACGACAATCTAAGAGTGTCTGAAACTGATTTTACCCTTTCTACAATTTTTTGATCTGTAAAATTTCTACATCTTAATGGGAAAGCTAAATTATCATAAACTGTCATTGTGTTATAAATGACTGGAAATTGAAAAACTTGAGCTATATTTCTCTCTTCCGTTATAAGGTCTGTAACATCATTTTCATCAAATAAAATTTTTCCTTTTGATGGTTTAACTAATCCTGAAACGATATTTAACATTGTGGTTTTTCCACAACCAGATGGTCCTAAAATTGCGTATCTTTTTCCATTTTCCCACGTCATAGAAAACGGATTAAGTGCATAAGTAGGATTAGTGTCGTTTGGATTATAAGTATGAGAAATATTTGACAACTCAATTTTAGCCATGGGATACTCCATAAGGTGAAGAAACTAATTCTTCATTTTGATCGAAAGCATATAATTTATTTTCATTAAATTTAATTTTTACTTTTTCGTGAATTTTAAAATTCATAACTTCTTCGATAAGGGCTATCACCTTAGACTCTCCCTTTTTTAAATGTAATAAAGTTTCTGAACCACTTATTTCAGCAAGTTCAATTTCAAACTCTTCACCTTGATCATCTAATTTTATTTCTGAGGCCCTAATCCCAAAATTATAACCTTGATCACTTAAATTTTTAAAATGGGAAGGAGAATTAATTAAAATATTTTCAAAACTTAATTTTTCAGAACTTTTTGTTCCCTTTAAAATATTCATTGGTGGATCATTTGAAATTTCAGCCACCTTTAAAGTTCTAGGATTTTCAAAAATTTCTTTTGCAGGTCCTTTTTGTAAAACTTTACCCTCATCTAACACTATCACCTCACCATTTAATTCCATGACTTCCTGTGGGTCAGTAGTAGAGTAGATTAAAATAGTATCTTCTGATAAACCTTGTGTAAATATTCTTTTAAACTCTTCTCTTAATTGTTCTCTTAATTTGTAATCTAAATTCACCAAAGGTTCATCCAGTAATAAAATTTTTGCTTTTTTTGCTAAAGATCTTGCTAAAGCAACTCTTTGTTGCTGTCCTCCTGATAATTCTTGAATTTTCCTATTTTCGAAACCGACTAGTCCTACAGTTTTAAGTGCTTCGTCTACATCCTTCTTTATTTGATCTTCGCTTATTTTCCTTTGTTTAAGCGGGAAAATTATATTCTCATAAACATTTAAATGAGGATAATTGATAAATTGTTGATAAACCATTGCTACATTTCTTTCCCACACAGGTATTTTGATAAAATCATTATCTTCAAATGATAAATTTCCACTATCAGGGTTTAGCAGACCAGCGATTGTTTTTAAAAATGTAGTTTTTCCAGATAAAGTTCTTCCTAAGATCGTATACAAATTTCCTTTTTTAAAATTAAATGAAACATCGTTTAAATGAAACTGATCGTCTGGTTTGTAAGTTATATTTTCTCCAATTAAATTCATTATTTTAATGCTCCAGATAAATTTCCTTTAGATAAATATCTCTCGACAACAAAAGCGACGATGATTAAAGGCGCAACCGATATCAAAGCAGATGCTGACAAGCTCCACCACGGTGTTATTGAAGAATTAAGTGCTACAACCTTTACAGGTAATAGCTGTACTTCTGTAAATGTTAAAATAAATGCAAAGAAAAAATCTATCCAACCAAATATAATACAAAACATACCCGCAACAATTAACCCTGGTATAGAGTTTGGCAACACAACTTTATAGAATGCCTGGTAAGGATTACATCCGTCTATCAATGCTGTTTCATCTAATTCTTTTGGAACTCTGTTAAAAAAATCTACCATAATCCAAACTGCTATAGGCATTAATAGAACTATATAAACTACTACTAGTCCTATCAAACTATCTAATAATCCAATCGTACTTAAAAATATAAAGAACGGTATAGATAAAACAATCGGCGGCATTATTCTTTGCGATATAAAAAAGAAAGTAATATCGTTATTTCTCACAAAACCAGCTTTAAAAGTAAATCTTGATAAAGCATAAGCTGCTAACGTACCTAAAACTATACTTATTAAACTTGCAGTGCAGGTTACAAAAAGACTATTAAAGTAAGGTTCAACAATATCCACCCCACCTCTTGCAGGTGACTTAACTAATACACGCCATCCTTCAAGTGTTGGTTCGAAATCTAACCAAGGAATATAGGTAACCTTACTATTTACTGACTGGAAATCTTTAAAAGAAGTAGAAATAGCCCACAGAAAAGGCGCCACAATAAAAACTGTCCAGAGAATAATAAAAGTATATTTTAAAAATTTGTAGAGTTTTTCCATTATTCTTTAATCATTAATTTTGTTAAAACTTTTGCTATGATCGTTAGACTTATGATCATTATAACTAAATACGTAAAAGAAAGAGTTGCAGCGTAACCCATTTGAAACTCCCTTAAGCCTTTAATATAAATATAAAAACTCGAAGTCTCTGTTGCAGTACCTGGTCCTCCAGAGGTCAATACAAAAACTGTATCCATTATCTTTGACGCCTCAATTAATCTAATAATAATTGCCCCAATTGAGATTGGAGCCATAAGTGGAAAAGTAACATATACAAACTTTCTAAAAGGACTTGCACCATCTATGGCTGCAGCTAAAAAAGGCTCTTTAGGCAGAGATAATAAACCTGCAAGTAACAATAAAAACATAAATGGGGTCCACTGCCAAACTTCAACAATAATTACAGTGAATTTAGCAATAACTGGATCGCTGAGCCACAATATAGGCTCTACTCCTAAATTTCCCAAAAGATCGTTTACAGGACCGAGGGACTCGTGAAAAAAAGTTCTCCAAATTACCGTCATAATGACAGGCGTAGTCATCATTGGAATTAAAAATATAACTCTGAAGAATCTTTTAAATTTAATTTCTCTCCAAACTATAAGCGCTAGTGCAAAGCCAATAACATATTGAAGAATAACAGTAGTAACTGATAAAAAACTCAGTCTAAAAAAAGACTCCCAAAATCTTGGGTCGTCAGTAAAAAGTCTTATATAATTTGTAATTCCTATAAAATTCATTTCAGGCGTATAGCTGTTCCAGCCCGATAAACTTAATCTAATAGTAAAAATAATAGGAAAAATAAGTATCCCTATAAGCACAAATAAACCAGGAAATAAAAAAACGTACTTGTGCTTAAAATTCATAATTGTAATTTTTGGAATTTGTTAGTTGTGGCCGTCGTTATGACGGCCACAAAGTATTTTTAAAGCTTATTATCTTCCATTGCTACACCAACAGAGTAAGCCGCTCTTACATTATCTTTTCCTACTCTATTAAGTATATCTTCCCACTGCTTAGCAGCTTCGTCTAAGGCAGCTTGTGGTGATAACTGTCCAGCTAAAGCTTTTGCTGCAGCTGTAGCTAATGCAGCGTTAAACTCAAATGTACCTGGAACTCTCAAAGGGAAAACTCTATTTTTACTATCTTCCATCTGAGCTAAAGTATCAACATATGATTGGGCAATATCTTTATCCCAACCAATTTGAGTCCAAACATCTGCTTTAAAGTCATCATTTCTAAATGGGTTAACTCCGAAACGACCAATACCTATGTCAGCTTGGTGATTTGCTTCGTTTGCAAAGAAACATAAGTAATCAAAAGCCATTTCTTTTTCTTTACTTTTCTTAGCAACACCAACTGCCCATCCCCATACGAAGAAAGGAGCTTGGTTAAAGCCTTCATCCCAAGAGTTTGTTGATCTATTCCAAACTTTCATTGCGCCTGGTAATTGAGCAGCACCAACTTTGTTGTTAATTGGGCTGTCAGGTTGCATAGCAGCAACAAATGCATCATCCCATGAGAAACTAAACAAAGTTTGTCCTCCACCAAATGATCCAATTTCATCACCAAGACCAAAGTTAATTCCTCCTGGAGGAACATATTTAGTAGCTGCAACCCAATCGGTTAAAGCTTCCACAAAACCCGGATTGTTAATCAATGGTTTCATAGTTTTTAAATCAAAGAAAAAGCCACCTGGAGTTTTAGGATTTTTTGAGTAAGCGGCAGATCTTGAATAAAAAGCTGCATACATCAAGTCATCTTTTTTCATAACTTCTGCAGATCCATATTCTTTCTCGCCATCACCATCCCAGTCCCAACCATTAAAGTACGCAGCCATTTCTCCATACTCTTTCCATGTTTGTGGAACTCTTAACTCTTTACCAGTATCAGCTTTATATTTTTTTTGATACTCAGGATTGTCAATTACGTCTTTTCTATATTTTAAATAGTGTCTGTCACCATCAACTGGAAACTGATACATAACACCATCCCAAGATGCTATACCAATGTGAGATGGAGTAACATCTTGCATTTGTTTCATCTCAACATATTTTTTTGGAACTGGCTCTAAGTATCTTTTCCAATCATTAATAAAGTTTGAAAATCCAAAAACTATATCATATGGAGCTTGACCTGCTTGAAATGGAACCATCGCTTTTGCATACAAATCACCAGCTGGTGTATGTGTTACATCAACTTTTGCTCCTGTAAGTTTAGCAAATTGCTCAGCATGTAAAGCTGTTGGCTCTCCCATAACTGGAACAGCATGTGTATTTATTTTAAGTGTCTTACCTTTGTAATTTTTCTTAGACATAGCATCGTAAGAACACTCACCTGGAATATCTCCAGTAGCTTTTATATGTGGAAACTGATCACTCCACTTATCAGCATACGCAACAGGACTTAATACCAACAAAGCCGAGATAAGTGCTACTACGTAAGTTTTTATTGTCTTCATGTTTTCCCCTCTTTTTGTTGTTAATTATGGAACTAGTACTGCACGACCCTTAACTTTTCCCTCATTAAGATCATGAAGTGCTTTGTTAGCATCGTCTAATTTATATTCTTTCATGGATAACTTAACTTTTCCTCTATCAGCTAATTCCATTAGTTCATATAATTCAGACCACGTTCCCACTAAATTACCTACAATAGTTTTCTCAGAAATAATTAAGTCAACTGCAAGTGATTTAATTTCCTCTCCGTATCCAACTATGTAATAAAAACCACCATTAGAAGTCATTTGAATTCCCATAGCAGTAGATCCTTTTTCACCTACAAAATCGATAACAGCTTCAGAACCTAAGCCTTTGGTTAGTTCTTGAACTTTTTCGATTTCATTTCCATCAATTAAAACTCCGTGATCACCACCAAGTTCCATTGCATGTTTCAAAGCTGTCTCAGACTTTTCAACTATAATAATGTCAGCAGCACACATTGCTTTCAAACACTGAATTGCTATATGCCCCAAACCTCCAGCACCAATTATTGTACAACTTTGGCCTGGTAGTAAATGCCTAGTTGCTTTTTTAACAACTCTGTAAGCTGTAAGTCCTGCATCCGAAAAAGGTGCAACATCTTTAGGAGCCAAAACTTTTGGAAGTTTAATTAAATTTCTAACACTGGTTTTTAAGAGTTCTGAGTAACCTCCCTCTTTAATACTTAAGCCAGGAAAGGCTCCAGCAGCAGCATGCATATCATTACCTCTTCTACAATCTAGACATGTGCCACCTGTCCCAGATATCAGTGGGTGCAAAATCACAGGATCACCTTTTTTAAAATCAGTTACATCTTTACCAACATCCTCTACCCATCCAGCATTTTCATGTCCCATCACGCATGGCAACAAAGTTCCATCTGGGTCTTGAATGTGTTTCCATACTCCCTCTATTATATGTAAATCTGTTCTGCAAACTCCTGCAGCACCAATTTTAACAATTACATCTGATGCCTTTTCAATTTTTGGATCTGGCATTTCTTGACCTGTAACCCAAACCTTCTCTTTCATTTCTGGGTCATATTTGTGCAAAACTTGTGCTTTCATTGTCCCTCTTCTATTAATTTAAAACACCTTATTAAAAATTAATGAGAGCAGGAGTCAATGCCACTTTTAAGTGCTCAAATATTTGATACAACCCACAGTAGAGAAAACTCTTTTAACTACACTTATTTGTGTTAATTAACTCTATTCCTGCAGTTACCTGTTTTGAAGAACTCATCTAAATTATCAATAGCAAGGTTAGCCATCGCAGTCCTAGTTTCCTTTGTTGCACTACCTAAATGTGGAAGAATAAATGCACTTTTATGTTTAAGATATCCAGGATTTAAATTTGGTTCATTTTTATAAACGTCTAATCCAACCGCATAAACTTTTCTTCGGTCAAGAGCATCTATCAAAGCTTCGTCGTCTATTATATCTCCTCTAGCCACATTTGTTACAATTGCTCCTTTAGGTAAATATTCAATTGTATCTTTGTTGATCATATCGACTGTTTCTTTTGAAGCTGGACAACAAACAGATAATACATCTGATACTGACAGTAAGTCTTTTAAATTATCTTGATAAATCGCTCCGTTTTCTTTGTCTTCACTTAACTTAGATCTATTGTGATAATGAATGATCATCCCTAAAGATTTAGCAACTTTTGCAATTTTTTGACCAATTCTACCCATCCCAAGTATTCCAAGTCTAGCACCTGTTAATTGCTTTCCAATTAAATAATCTGCAGACCACTTCCAGCCACCTTCTTTAGCACTTTCAATTCCTTCAGCGGCTCGTCTACAAGCACCTAATATTAAAAGGATTCCTATTTCAGCTGTTGCATCAGTTAGAACATCTGGAGTATTAGTGACCGCAATGCCTCTCTTCTTTGCAGCTTCTAAGTCTATGTTTCCAAATCCAACTGCAAAATTAGAAATAATTTTTACAGAGTCTGGAAGTTGGTTAATTGTTTCAGCATCTAATTTATCAGTCAAAGATGATAGTATTCCATCTTGTCCTTCGCTTAGTTCAATTAATTTTTTTTGAGAATATAACTCGTCGTTTAAATTAAAATTTGCTGCAAAAGTTTCTTTGGCTTTATCCTCACAAGATCTTAATAATCTTCTAGTGATCAGGATTTTTTTCATATTTTAGATTAGTTTAAATCGAAAATTTTTCCAGGATTCATTATGTTATTCGGATCTAATGTTTTTTTAATTGATTTCATAACTGGAATGCTGTCAGGGTGCTGTTCAAGTAAATATTCTTTTTTGTGAAGTCCAACTCCATGTTCACCTGTAATTGTTCCTTCAAGCTCTAAAGCTTTTCTAATTAAAGTACCATTAAATGCTCTAAGCTGTTTGTACATTTCTTTTTTTGTAGGATCGTAAGGTAATACAACATGGAAATTGCCATCCCCCATATGTCCTACCATTGGCGCTCTAACTCCGAATTCTTTTGCTTTTTCCTCTGCAAATTTTACGCATTCAGTTATTTTTGAAATTGGAACACATACATCAGTTGAATAAACTCTTCCATTATCGTTTAAAGCTTTAACAGAATAATATACATCCCATCTTGCTTGCCAAAGTTTGTTTCTATCCTCTAAGTCTTTAGCCCATTTAAATGAGCTACCGTTATTTTCTTTTGATAATTCTTCTACAATATTAATATTTTCTTTATTTGAAGACTCGGATCCATGAAATTCAAAAAATAAAGTTGGTACTGCCTCAATGTCTTTTAATTTAGAATAATTAATAGAAATTCCCATCTGATCTGCGTTAAGCATTTCAATTCTTGCAATTGGAACACCATACTGAATAACCTGTTGAGCTGTCATTACTGCGTCCTCTAATGAAGGGAAATGACATACCGCACTCATTATACTTTCGGGTATAGGAGATAATCTTAAGTGAACTTCAGTAATAATACCGAGAGTTCCTTCCGATCCAATAAATAAATTTGTTAAATTATAACCTGCTGAAGTTTTTTTAGTTCTGCCACCTGTGTTTATAATATCTCCATTTGGTAATACTACAGTTAGACCAGAAATGACCGTTTTCATGGTCCCATATTTTACTGCCATTGTTCCTGAGGCCGAAGTGGATGCCATACCTCCTAAAGCAGCGTTTGCTCCTGGATCTATAGGAAAAAAACGCCATCCTCTCTTAAATGTTCATTTAACTGTTCTCTTGTTACGCATGCCTGAACTCTGCAATCAAAATCCTCAGTATTTACACTTAAAATTTTATTCATTTTCTCTAAGCAGATAGTTATACCATTTTCATTTCCTACAACATTGCCTTCTAAAGATGTGCCTGTTCCATATGGAACTACTGGAACTTTATACTCGTTACAAAGTTTTAGTATTTTTGATACCTCTTCATTAGTTTCTGGAAAAACTACAGCTTTTGATAAAATTGGATCGTAAGTATCCTCGCCTCTCGCATAATTCCCACGAGCAGATTCTGAAGTTGAATATCTACTGTTTAATAGACTTTTTAATTCTGTTTCAACTTGTTGGTTCATAAATCCTAATATTATTAAAAAAAATAAAAAAATACAGCTTATTTAGAAAGCATCTTACCTATATTTTCTAATGCTTGCAGTATATTGTCTCTAGATGCGGCAAAGCTAAATCTTACGTAATCTTGGCAAGTTTTACCAAAAGCTGTTCCTGGGACAATTGCAACTCCTGCTTCATGCATAGCTTTTTTACAAAATTCAGAACCATTCATACCTGTACCTATTACTTTTGGGAAAGCATAAAAAGCACCACCTGGTAAACTACATTCAATACCAGGCAAATCATTTAATCCTTTGTGAATTAAATTTCTTCTTAATGTAAATTTATCTAACATGTCTTTAATCGAGTCATCTGGACCATCTAAAGCTGCTATACCTGCAAATTGCGCAGCTGCATTTACACAAGACACACTATTTATCAATAACTTGTTAACATGAGGAATCATTTCTTTAGGCCAATAACTCCATCCTAGTCTCCAACCAGTCATTGAATAAGCTTTGCTCCATCCCTCTAAAACTATTAATCTCTCCTTTAAAGCTTCATAATGAAAAAAAGACGGCATTTCTTTATAGTCAAAAATTTGTCTACTATAAATTTCATCACTTAAAATAGTAACATGTGGATGTTTTTCTAATTCTTTTGCAAAGTAATCTATTACTGGTTTCTCTACAAAACTACCCGTTGGATTGTTTGGGTTAATTAAAATTAACAATCTGGTTTTATCAGTGATTAGAGATAGTATTTTATCTGGATCAAATTTAAGATCTTTATCTTCAGTAAGATCATATGGGACAGGAGTAGAACCAGTATAATTTATCATAGATTCATAGATCGGAAATGCAGGTGTAGGATGAATTATTTCTGCTCCTGGTTCGCCAAAACATTGAATAGCATAACTCATCGTAGGCTTTCCACCAGGCATGATTAAAATTCTTTCAGGATCAACTTTGGCGTCATACTGTTTTTTTATCCACCTTGTTACAGCCTCTCTACATTCTGGAATTCCGTTAGACATTACATATCCGTGATGTCCATCATCTAATGCTTTTTTTGCAGCTTCAACAACATGCTTCGGCGTTTTAAAGTCTGGCTGACCTAGTCCTAAATGAATCATTGGATGGCCTTTTGCCTCTAATGCTTTGGCTTCCGCTAAGACACTAAAAGCAGATTCAGTTCCTAAATTTTCTAAATTTTTTGCAAGTATCATAATTTTAAAAATGAAAACCTAGACGAAAAGCAGACTAATGTCTATTGATGATTTTTAAAAAACCTTTTTAAAATATTTGCAATAATCCTGACAATTACTTGTTGATTAGTTACGGTAGATTATTTTTGACGCATTTAAGTCTTCAATTTTTTTGCATCCCATTAAAATCATATTTCTTCTAATTTCTTTTTGCATATTATCTAACAATCTTTCAACTCCTTTTTGACCTCCAGCTCCTAAACTAAATAAAAATGCTTTACCAAAACTACAAGCAGTTGCTCCTGCGGCCAACGCCTTGAGAACATGTGTTCCTCTTCTAATACCACCATCAAGTATAATTTCTAACTTATCACCAACTGCATCTGAAATAGCTTTAACTTGATCAAAAGGAGACCTCGAACCATCTAGTTGTCTTCCTCCATGATTAGAAATCATTATCGCAGTGCAGCCAATATCAATTGCTCTTTTCGCATCATCAACTGACATCACTCCTTTTAATGCAAAAGGGCCATTCCATCTTTTGATACAGTATTCCGCGTCCTTCCAATTCATTTTAGGATCATATTGTTCGTTGATATAATCTATGACTGACTTAGCAATGTTAGTTCCTTTGTCAGTTTTGTGCTTAATGTTAGCTAGCTCGAATTTTTTATTAGTTAAATATTTAAAAACCCATTCTGGACGCATCGCAAAACTAAGTAAGCTTTCCAAAGTTAATTTAGGTGGTGTGGTAAACCCTGTTCTATGATCTCTTTCTCTGTTTCCTGCAACTAGAGTATCCACTGTCAAACAAAGCCCATCAAAATTTGCCCTTCTACACCTATCAATTAAATCATCAGTGATAGATTGATCTTTATGGACATATAGTTGAAAAAGTTTTGGACCACTTGAAATATTCGCAATTTCTTCAATTGTAAATGATGCCATTGTAGACATGCTGTACATTGTTCCGAATTTTTCAGCAGCTCTTGCTGATGCTTTATCACCTTCAGGCGTGTATAAACTTTGCATTGCTGTTGGTGACAAAAAAAGAGGCATGTCAATCTTTCTACCAAATACTGTTGTAGATAAATCTGGTTCACCTACACTTGCCAATATATTTGGAACTAAATCACAGTCATTAAATGCTGTAGTGTTTCTATTTAGAGTTACCTCATCGTCTGAGCCACCGTCTATGTAGTGAAAAATAGGAGCTGGTAATTTTTTTTTTGCTAATTTTCTAAAATCTTCAAAGTTATAACAATCATTTATGTTCATGATTATTATGTTCTAAATCTTAAATTACTTCTGTTAAGATCACTAATTTTAGTGCAACCCATTAACTTCATATCTCTTACTAATTCAGATTTATACTTTTCTAAAGCTCTTTCAACACCTGCTTGTCCAGCTGCTGCTAGAGCATATAAATACAATCTTCCGCCAGAGCATGCTTTTGCACCTAATGATAATGCTTTAAGCATATGAGTTCCTCTGTGAATTCCTCCTTCACAAATAACGTCTAATTTATCACCAACAGCATCAACAATTTCAGCAAGTTGATCAAAAGGTGATCTTGATCCATCAAGTTGTCTTCCACCATGGTTTGAAACCATTATTCCTGTACATCCAATATCAGCTGCTCGCTTAGCATCTTCAACGCTCATTATTCCTTTTAATGCAAAATGACCTCCCCATTTAGAGCAAAGTTGTTCAGCATCTTTCCAGTTCATTGACTGATCAAGCATTGTAGAAAAATAATTTCCAATTGACGAGTTGGTGCTCGTGCCTTCTTTTACGAAATCTTGAAGATGAGGTAATTCAAACTTACCTTTTGTTAAATAGTTTATTCCCCACATTGGCTTTGTAGCAAAACTAAATAAACTTGATAATGTTAGTTTAGGCGGTGATGTAAACCCAGTTCTCAAATCTCTTTCTCTATTTCCTCCAGTTATTGTATCAACGGTTAGAGCCATAACATCAAACTTAGCTGCTTTTGCTCTTTCTAAACAAGAATCGTTAAGTCCTCTGTCTTTATGAAAATAAAACTGAAACATTTTTGGTGTATCAACAAGTGAAGAAATTTCCTCTACACTCACTGTGGCTAAAGCAGATACTCCAAACATGGTATTATATTTCTTTGCAGCTTTACCTACAGCTCTTTCCCCGTCATAATGAAACAGTCTCTGCAAAGCGGTAGGTGATAAATAAAAAGGTAAATCTAATTTCTTTCCAAATATTGTTGTAGATAAATCTACATTCTCTACTCCTCTTAAAACATTTGGCACCAAATCAACATCATCAAATGCACTTGTATTTCTTGCATATGTAACTTCATCATCAGCGGCACCATCAATGTAATGAAAAATTGGAGAAGGTAACTTTTTTTGAGCTAGTTTTCTAAAATCAGCAAAATTATGACAATCTTTTAAATTCATAAATCTTATTAAAAGTTTTTTAAGAAATTAAACATATAACTATTTGCCCCAGGATTTTTGTCTCCTAAACTCGCATTAGATATGTGATTATAAGAGAAGCCCAATTCACTTGTTTTTGATAAATCAAGTGAAAATTGTAATTCACTCTTAAATTCAATTAGATGACCCAAATCTTTACCATCTCCCTCATGATATAATCCAGGTGTAAAACTTGGTGTAAAATTTAATGCTCCAATTTTATATTGGGCTTGAACACCGGTATAAATGTAACCTGCATTATCGGCTGTTATCAGTGCGCCAGTAACAGGTGAAAGATTTCCTAAAAATGTATCACGATTTAAATTCTCATTTTGATGTTGAAATCCAACTAGAGTTGATTTTTTTCCATCATCACTAAAGTCAAACATCCCAGTATAAACGTTAACTTCCGTATTTTGATTTTTTATTTCTAATTCTTCAGCAAAGACTGCGAACGAAAAAAAAACCATAAAAAGTGTTGAAAAAAAATTTTTTAAATTCATGGCTGATAATTAATTATTTTTTAAATATAGATCTTTTAAAAATTATTGCACCTCCAAATACAAATATCAATATTGGTAATAACCATAGTAAATAGGTATTTTTATTAAGCCCTGGATCATACAAAATCCAATCGCCATATTTTTCCTTAAAATAAATATATATTTCTTTATCTGATAAACCTTGATCTAATTTTTTATCTACTAAAATTTTCATGCTATTTGCAAAGTCTGAGTCTGAGTCATAAACTGATTGTCCTTGACATATCAAGCATCTAAGATTTTTAGTGATTTCATTTCTTTCGCTATTTTCATTCGCATAAAGATTATTGAAAGTCAGTAATAGAAAAATAATTATTAAATTTTTTAATATTTTCATTTTATTGTTTTTTGTATTTCCATCAGTAACTCCTGATTAAGAGGTCCAATATATTTTTTAATTATTTTGCTATTATAAATTAAAAAAGTTTCAGGTACACCAAAAGCTCCCCATTCTATTGAGTTTGTCCCATTTTTATCTACAATGATTTTTTCATAAGGATTTCCCAATTCATCTAAAAAACTTTTAGCATTTTTTTTGTTATCTTTATAATTCATACCAATAATCTTTAATTTATTATTTTCACTAAGACTCATTAATATTGAGTGTTCATCTCTACATGGAGCACACCAAGAGGCCCAAATATTTAATAAATAAAATTCATCCATTTTAAAAATTTCAGTTGAAGTTAAATTTTCCTTTGAAAGCAGAAATTCGGCAGAGAAAATTGGGATATCATTATTGATCTTCGTCTCTGGTGTGTAAATATTTGTATCTTTTAAACTTTTGTAAAAAACAGCAAAAATAATTAAAAATATTAGTATTATAGAATACGGAATTAATTTATTTTTCATATTCTTTTTTGTAAAAAACTAACTAAACCACCTAAGCTTATAATGATAACTGATAACCATATCCACAACATAAAAGGTTTAACTTGATATCTTACATTAAAATAATCTTGATTTTGGACAAGATTAATTACAATAAATTTATCCTTCATTAATGTAGTTTTAATATCTGCCTCACTAGTTGTGATATTAGGTTGGTTATATATTCTTAATTCAGGTGATAAGTTATTATTTATACCTTCGGAATTAGTAATGTTAAAGTTAGCAATTATAGATTTATAATTTTTCTCTTTTTTTTGATTGATACTTTCAAAAACTATTTTTGTTTTTGAATTATCATAAGTTTCACCTACTTTTAAATTAGTTATTATTTCACTTGAAAATAAATTGTTAAATAAAATACTTAAAATCAATAAACTAAATCCAAAATGAGCAGTGTTTTGAGCAAAATTTTTATATTTCTTATTAAAAAAATCTCTTAAAGTAATGAAAAATAAATAAAGAGCACTGGAGATTAGGATAGTATTAATAAGAATATTTGTATTAAAATTTTTAACAATAAAGAAAGATATTAAAATAGAGATAATTAATAAAGAAATTAGATAAATTCTATCTTTTAAATCAGATCTTATCCATTTTAATCTTGGCCCAATAGCCATCGCAAATAAAAAAGGAATTAAAAATGGGGCAATCAGTTTGTGATAAAACGGTGGCCCCACAGATATTTTCTGAGAGGATATTACATCTAAAAAGATAGGATAAACTGTACCAATTAATACAACTGATAGAAAGTACATCATAAACCAGTTATTTACTAAAATTGAAGTTTCTTTACTTAACCAAAAAAAATTAGACGAATTATTTTTACTGGTTTGATGAAAAAAGAAAAAAATAAATAAAGACAAAAAAATTAAAGCAAATAAGAATATTAGAATAAATAGACCTCTTTCTGGATCATTGGCAAATGTATGAACAGAATTTAGAATTCCAGATCTTACTAAAAAAGTTCCACACATGCTCAAAGTAAAAGTTGCAATAGACAATATGATCACCCATGAAGTTAGAATTTCTTTTCTCTCAAGAACTAAAATACAGTGTAAAAGAGTTGTCAAAGCTAGCCAGGGCATTAAGGAAACATTTTCTACTGGATCCCAAAACCAAAACCCTCCCCAACCTAATTCATAGTAAGCCCAAATTGATCCAAGCAAAATACCTAATGTTAAAAAAATCCAGGAGATTAAAACCCATTTTTTAATATGAATAGCCCAGCTTGTTGAAACTATTTTTAAACTAGTTGCAGCTAAAGCAGATGAAAAAATAATAGAGGAACCAACATAACCCAAATATAAAATTGGTGGATGAATTGCTAATGCAGGATCCTGCAATATTGGATTTAATCCTAAGCCCTCATCTGGAACTGGAAATAAATAATTAAAAGGATTTGAAGTTTGAATGAGAAATAAAAAAAAACCAATTATAATTACTTGCTGAAAACCTAATGTTAAAATTTTATATTTAATTGGTTGATTTTTAGTTCTTAATAAAAATATAAATATAAATAATGTTAAAACTAATAACCACAGCAGCAAGCTCCCCTCGTGATTTCCCCAAGTTCCACTAATTTTATAAAAAAGTGGTTTAGTCGTATGTGAATTATTAAATACAGTTTCGTTACTAAAATCTGAGATAACAAAAGAAATAATTAAAGCTAAAAAACTAATTAAAACAAAAAATAATTGTAAAAACGAAAACGATAAAATTTTAGTGTCTAATTGATTTGAGTTTTTAAAATTTTGAATTGAAAAAAAAATTAAAATTAAGCCAGCACATAAACCTAGGATAAGTGAGTAATGACCAACAACACTGTAAATCAATTTATTTCTCCTCCAAAGCTTCTTTTACTTCTGGTGGCATGTAATTTTCATCATGCTTAGCTAAAATTTTAGTGGCAGAAAAAAAATTTCTATCTTTTAAAAATCCCTCTGCAACTACCCCTTTTTCCTCAGCAAAGAGATTGGGAACAGCACCAGAATAACTTACATTTATTTCATTTTTAAAATCTGTAATAATGAAGTTAACTTCATCAGAATTTACATTAATTGAATTTTTTTTGACCATTCCTCCAACTCTAATTTTATTTGTATCTAATTCTGTTAATGTTTTAATTTCAGTTGGTGATTGAAAAAAAACTACATTTTCCTCTAAAGATTTTAGAATTAAAAAAACTGTTAAAATTAGTGTAACTAAAATTAATGTTACGAACAAAAATCTTAATTTAACTTTGCGACCATACATGGTTCAAAAGTTAGTTGTTTGTGGCGTTAGCTAAAATTTCTTTATTGATTCTTTGTGTTTTTGCAGAATTAGCTTTCTTAGGATTTAAAGATCCAAATTTAGCAACAAATTTACTTTGCTCTTTAACAAATTGTAGCTTCGTAATCATATACAAGCCTAAAAAACTTAAAAGAGTAAAGCCAAAAGCAGACATTACGTACACTGCATATCCATTCATAAAAATTGATTCATTAATCATAATCTATCTAAGCCTTTATTTTTAATTTTTATCAGTTCTGTATTATATTTCATTAAGAAAATTAACAACGAAAATAGAGCAAATGCCGCAGTCATTAATAATAACGGGAAAAGCATTGAAGAATGTATTGAGCTTTTTGATAAAATATTAATTGATGCTGGCTGGTGAAGTGTATTCCACCAATCAACCGAGTATTTAGTAATTGGAACATTTATAATACCAACAATAGTTATAAAGGTAGTAATCTTAAAAACTTTTTCTTCTTTCTCATAAATTCTCCAAGCTATCAAATACATAGCAAAAAATAATGCTAAAATTAACATTGATGTAATCCGAGCGTCCCATGCCCACCAAGTTCCCCATGTAGGTTTACCCCAAATTGCACCTGTAACTAAAGCTATTATATTAAAAACAAATCCAGATGGTGCTAAACTTTTTGCTATTAAAAAAAAATTTTTATTCTTAAAAATAAAACCACTTATCGATAAAAAAGTAATCGACGAAAAAATTCCAAGTGAGATCCATGCTGATGGAACATGAACATACATAATTCTTACTGCGTCACTTTGTTTGTAATCCTCTGGAGACAAAATTAATGCCTCTGTCAAACCAACTGTTAAAACAATAACAAATAAAAATAAAATATACTTTGGGGCTTTAGAAGTTATTTGAAAAATTTTATTTGGTTCAAAGATCTTAAACATACCTATTATTTAATAATTAATTTTGGAATTTCTATTATAAAAGTTATCTGATCAAGAATGCAGAGGGGGAGACAATAAGACTAAATATAACGTTTAACATCCTTGATCAGAATATAAATTAAATGTAATGAATATTTGTGGCTTTGATTTGAGCTAAATGTGTTGGAATATTGATATGCTTAATTTGAAAGCTTAAAGTAGCTTGAACCCTTTTTTCCTGAAAAAATTTCTTCAATTAATGGGTGTTTTATTGGCTCATCAGAGTCGTCCATGAGCAAGTTTTGCTCTGAAACATATGCTTCATAAGTAATTTCATCATTTTCAGCAAGTAAGTGGTAAAATGGCTGATCTTTTCTTGGTCTGACATTTTTTGGGATCGATTGATACCATTCCTCTGAATTATTAAATTCAAAATCAACATCATAAATAACACCTCTAAATTCAAAATGTTTATGTTTAACTATGTCGCCGATTGAGAATTTTGCTTTTTGAGTTGGCATTATGTTTAGTATGGGTATTTAAATATAAAAATCAATGCAAAAAAAGATTAATGTTTTGTGATGTGGCAAATATGTTAATATCTTTTCAGTGAATAAATCTTTTTTGAAATTTATTACCGATTTTGGGCCTTTAGCAATATTTTTTTTCTTTTATTATAGTAATGATAAAAATTTATCAGTTGCAATCCCTCCACTAATAGTTGCAACTTTAATTGCATTAGCAGTTGTATGGTTCTTTGAAAAAAAAATACCTCCAATGCCATTAGTAAGTGGAATATTAATTACATTCTTTGGTGGACTAACTATTTATTTCAATGACCCAATATTTATTTATGTAAAACCAACTATAATTAATGTCTTGTTTGCTCTTGCTTTATTTTTTGGAAAATATTTTACAAGAGAACCAATTCTAAAAAAAATTATGGGAAAATCTTTACCCTTATCTGATATTGGATGGGAGATATTAAATAAAAGATGGATGTTCTTTTTTCTTGGGCTCGCTGTGCTTAATGAATTTGTTTGGAGGACACAAACTGAGGAATTCTGGGTTAACTTTAAGGTATGGGGAATGTTGCCAATAACAATAATTTTTACGGCATTTCAAATACCACTAATTAATAAACATAAAATTGATGCGCAGTAATCTAAAATTAATAATTAACAACCCTCAAAATAAAATAGAGCAAAAACAGTTCTTTGAAAAAGATGAACTTAAAATAATTTTGGATCTATATGCAAAGATGGTGTCAGAAGGATCTTGGAAAGACTATGGATTAAATATTTCTAGCAAACAGGTAAGCTTTAGTGTTTTTAGAAACGCAACTGAAAATGCAATTTATAAAATTTGTAAAAATTTTAAGCCAAAAAATAAAACTCTTAAATATTTGATTACAGATACAAATGGTAAAATTTTAAAAAACTCTTTTGAGCTTAGATTGTTATTAAAAAATACAAATTGGAAAAAGCTATAATAAAATTAACGTCTTTGGCCAAAAAGTCTTAACAACATTATAAATAGATTTATAAAATCTAGATAAAGAGTAAGAGCGCCCATAACAGCTTTTTTGCCCATGATTTCGCCTGTATCACTAACTGCGTACATATTTTTAATTTTTTGAGTGTCGTAAGCTGTAAGACCAACAAAAATTAAAACTCCTAATATTGAAATCACAAAATACATCATTGATGATTTCATAAATATATTGACTATCGAAGCTATAATTATTCCAATTAAACCCATCATTAAGAAAGAGCCTAATTTAGTTAGATCTCTTTTAGTAGTGTAGCCATAAATACTCATTGCACCAAACGTTGCTGAACAAATAAAGAAAACCCTTGTTACACTCATTCCTGTGTAAACTAATAAAATTGAAGATAAAGATAAGCCCATTAAACCTGCAAAAACCCAAAAAGTTGTCTGAGCTTTTGATGCACTCATCTTATTAATCCCAAAACTCATATAAAAAACAATTCCTAAAGGTGCAAGCATTACAAGCCATTTTAAACCTGACATATAAATTGCATTACCCATTTGAGTTAGACCAACAATAGATCCAGCATCGTTAGTAACGACTGACATTTTAAATGTTAATAGCGCAACTATTCCAGTTAATAAAATTCCTGTTGCCATGTAGTTGTAAACTTTTAGCATGTAGGCTCTTAAGCCCTCATCCATTACAACAGTTGATTGTTGAGCTGCTTTTGCTCTGTTTAGTATTCCGTTTTTATCAAATTCCATATGAGTGTTATATAATAGCCTTTTACTAATTATTCAAGATACCTTAAAAGGTTAATAAAACGTTAACATAATTTTCAAATGAATTACAAAAATCTAGGAAATACTGAGTTAAAAGTAAGTACAATTTGTCTCGGTACTATGACTTGGGGAGAGCAAAATACCCAAAATGAAGCATTTGAACAAATGGACTTTGCTTTGGAACAGGGAGTAAATTTTTGGGACACAGCAGAATTATATGCTGTTCCACCTAGAAAAGAAACTTACGGAGATACTGAAAAAATTATTGGAAAGTGGTTTGAGAAAACTAAAAAAAGAGACAAGGTGATTCTTGCAACTAAAGTTGCAGGACCCGCTCGGGATTATTTAAGAAATGGAGAAAATAGTTTTGTAGGTCGTAATTTAGAGAACGCTTTAAATAATAGTCTAAAGAGATTAAAAACTGACTATATTGACTTATATCAACTTCATTGGCCAGAAAGAAAAGTAAATAACTTTGGAAGATTAGGTTATGTTCATCAAGAAAATGATTGGAACCAATTTGAAGATGTTTTAGAAGAATTAAATAAGTATATAGATCAGGGTAAAATTAGATACATTGGTTTATCGAATGAAACACCTTGGGGAACAATGAGCTTTCTTAAACTCTCAAAGGACAAAAATTTGCCCCGAATGATGTCAATCCAGAACCCATATAGTTTGTTAAATAGATCTTATGAGGTTGGATTAGCAGAAGTATCAATTAGAGAGGAAATTGGATGCTTATCATATTCTCCTCTGGCTAGTGGTTATTTAAGTGGAAAATATAGAAATAAAAGATTTCCAAAAGGATCAAGAATGGAAAGAGATTTTGATTTTTGGACACGATATAGAAAGCCAAATACTGAGCAAGCAGTTGAGCTTTATTACAATATAAGCAAGAAACATGATCTTGATATGAGTCAAATGTCTATAAAATTTTGTGAAATACAAGACTTTATGACTAGCGTAATTATTGGTGCAACAACAATGGAGCAGTTGAAAACAAATATAGAAAGTGTAAACGTTAATCTATCAGATGATGTCATTAAAGAAATTAACCATGTTCAAAAAATTTACCCAAATCCATGTCCATAACTAAAAAAATTACAGTGTTTTTTATTGTTTTATTTTTAACTAGCTTTAACCAGCTTCAAGCTCAAGAAGTAAAAAAAATTGGTAAATATAAAGACTGGGAGGCAATGGTAGTTTCTGAAGCAAGTGGAAAAGTTTGTTTCGCACAATCCTCACCTATCTTGCAAGCTCCAAAAACAAACAAGAGAGATGCAAAATTATTTGTAGCCTTTAGACCAAACGAAAGCATTACCAATGAAGTGAGTGTCACCCCAGGCTATGAATTTAACAAAAGCAACTCTGTTACTGCAGCTTCAGGAAAAAATAAGTTTAAATTTGATATTAAAGAGCAAGGCTTTGCTTGGATTGCTGACAATAAAATTGAACTAAAAATGATTAAGCAAATGAGAAAAGGTTCTAGAATAATGATTACAGGATACAATCAAAAGGGTTCTCAGACAATTGATCACTATTCATTGCTAGGATTTACTAAAGCTTATAACGCATCTCGAAAAGCTTGCAGTTAGTTTAATGAAATCTAAAAAAAGAATTGTTCTAGCATACTCTGGAGGGCTTGACACCTCTATAATTTTAAAATGGCTTCAAGAAAATTATGACGCAGAAGTAATTTGTTACACCGCAGATGTAGGGCAAGAGATTGATAGAAAAAAAATTATCGCTAATGCAAAAAAATTTGGTGTTACTAAAATAATTATTAAAGATTTAAAAGATATCTTTGTAAAAGATTATGTTTATCCAATGATCAGAGGTCATGCTATTTATGAAGGTGTCTACTTGTTGGGTACATCCATAGCAAGACCGCTCATAGCTAAAGATCAGATTAGAGTTGCTAAAAAATTTAAGGCATTTGCAGTTTCCCACGGTGCGACTGGTAAAGGAAACGATCAAGTAAGATTTGAATTAGGCTATCATTACTTTGGCCCCAAAATAAAAATCATCGCTCCTTGGAGAATTTGGAAATTAAAATCAAGAACTGATCTAATTAATTATGCAAAAAAACACAACATAACTATTCCAAAAGATAAAAAAGGTGCATCTCCTTTTTCAGTGGACGATAATTTATTTCACACTTCTACTGAAGGTAAGCTTTTAGAAAATCCCAAAAATTTTGCACCAGAATTTATTTTTCAAAGATCAGTTTCGCCAGAAAAGGCACCAAATAAAGCATCTTTTGTTACTGTCAATTTTAAAAACGGAGATCCATTTGGTATCAATGGGAAAAAAATTACTCCAGCAAAATTATTAGAAAGATTAAATCAACTTGCAGGTAAAAATGGAATTGGCAGAGTTGATTTAGTTGAGAATAGATTTATTGGAATAAAGTCTAGAGGTGTATACGAAACACCTGGGGGTACCTTGTTAATGCATGCCCATCGTGCAATGGAGTCTGTAACCCTTGATAAAGATACAATGCATAAAAAAGATCAAATTATGCCAAGATATGCAGAGCTTATTTACAATGGCTACTGGTATTCAAAAGAAAGATTTAAACTTCAAAAAATTGTGGACCTAGGTAAAAATAAAGTTAATGGTTCAGTTAAACTCAAACTTTACAAAGGAAATGTTACAATAATTTCTAGACAAACTAAGAGTGCAGCCTACTCTATGAAAAAAGTTTCTTTTGAAGAAAATAAAACCTTTAATAAAACAAATGTTGAAAAATTTATTAATTTTCATAAGAAAAAACTACGTTCTTAATAAATCTTAGGTCAATTTATCGTTTGTCAAATTTGTTTAAAACTATATCTTAGATTTATGGAATCATTAAAAAATTGGATGATAGAAGCAGCAAATATTTTATTTGATGATAGCAAAAATGATTTGCGGGCCCTTCCTAAAACAGTGAGATTACAAATTCTTTTAGTGTTGAGTTTTATTTGGACTACAGTTTTTAGTTTATATGTTTTTTCATATACAACTTTTGCATTTGGTTGGGCAGGTCTTTTTATAGCTCATATTGGTTTAATTTTTGCAGTGTATATGACATTTAAACATTTTCACAGAGCTGAAGAAAGTTCTGCTAGCGTTTTTAAGACAAAAAATTTTGATCCATTTAAGATAATGGTAATTGTTTTTGTTATTGTTTTTATATTTGTCTTTTCAAAAGGAATTGAAGTTCTAACTAGTCCAAACCCATATTCTTACTCAATACCTTATGATGGTTCTTCAAAATCAGTATTTGAAAAATGGCTACCTTTTAGTAAAGATAAGTAATGGATAAGATAGCGAAAAATTTACAACTGGGGTTGATGTGTATTATTTTGATCAGTACTGTTATTGCTGTTGGCATTGAAATTTCAAATATGTTTTTAAACCAATCAGTTACTTTAGCTGATTTGCTTTTAATGTTTCTATATTTAGAAGTTCTTGCAATGGTAAGAGTTTTTTGGAATCAGCAATCTATAAGTATTACGTTACCACTTCTTATTGCAATAACAGCTCTTGCTCGATTTATTATTCTTCAAGGAAAAGAAATGGATCCTACAGCTCTTGTTTATGAGGCTGTTGCTATTCTGTTGATCGCTGGAGCAATTGTTGTTCTAAGATTAAGACATAGTGACAAACTAGGTCTAAAGAAAAAAAAATCTAGGTAGTTTAAATATGTTATTTGAGGCTTCGAGGGCGAAAGCCATTGAAAAACTAAATCATTTTGTTGAAAATAATTTAACAGATTACTCTAGATTAAGAAATTTTGATTTTGGTCCTGAGGGTAGATCTAATGTCTCGTGCTTATCACCTTACATTACACACGGGATAATAAATGAAAAAGAAATAATAAAAAAATCCCTTGATAAATTTTCTTTTGCAAAAAATGAAAAGTTTATCCAAGAAATTCTGTGGCGTACCTATTGGAAAGGCTGGCTAGAATTAAGACCAAATGTATGGAACGATTATTTAATAGAGCTAAAAAAAATAAGAGAGGATTTCAAACAAAACAAAGAATATTTAGATGCTATCGAAGGAAAAACAAACATTGAGTGCTTTAATTCTTGGGTAAATGAACTTAAAGAAAACAACTATCTTCATAACCATACCAGAATGTGGTTTGCGAGTATTTGGATTTTCACTTTAGAATTACCATGGCAACTTGGTGCTGAGTTTTTTATGCAACATCTGTATGATGGAGATGCTGCATCTAACACACTCAGTTGGAGATGGGTAGCTGGAATTCAAACACAAGGTAAGCATTACCTGGCAAGTGAATGGAATATAAAAAAATTTACCAATAATAAGTTTCAAAACATTAAATTAAATGAGAACGCTTCACCAAAAATTTCAGAAAAATCTTACTCTATAATTAAACAAGATTTCAGTAACCCACAGGATATTGAGGAAAAAAATCTTGTAATTTTTGAAAATAATCTCTCATTTGAAATCACTGACTTCAAAGAAAATAATTTTAAAAAAATATATATAGTTGCTGTTAAAAATGAAAATAGAACTATCAAGCTTTGTGAAAAGGTAGTGAAATTTAAGTATCTTTTAATAAATGACCAACAACAAAGATTAAAAGATAATTCTATGGAATGTGAGGTTATTGATATTAGTGAAATTAAAAATATTGAAAACTGTTTTGGATTATATCCAACAGTTGGTGAAAACTTAGATTATTTAAATTCAAATAATATTAAACTAAATTTTTTATACAGAGATCTTGATCGATTTTCCTGGCAATATTGCAACAAAGGTTTTTTTAATTTTAAAAATTATATTCCAAAAATAATATCAACCTTTAATTAAAACCAACGAACCATCCCAATAATACCAGCTGTGGCATAGAAAAACTGTAGAAATAAAATTCCTTTATGGCCTCCCCTATAGGCCCATATTCCAATTAAAATCGCCGAAAAAAGTAATAAACAAAAACCAAAAAATTCAATTCCTATATTTAAAGCTACAAACAAAGAATATAATATTGCAGTTATAACTCCGGCCCATTCAAATATTTTATTGTTCATAAAAGTTTTTTAAAATTATTATAAAGGATTGTAGAATAGTTGTTCATATCTTTCATGTTATCTTTAGCAGATTGATCAAATTTTTCTAACGCACCATCGCCAAGCTGATCCTCCAAAGCTTTTTTATATTCTGGGACACATCCCCATTCATTGACTGTGGTATTTTTTATTTCTATATGAAATTGAATTCCATAGGCATGGTTTTGGTATTTAAAAATTTGAAATTTTGTAACTGGTGACGAAGCTAACAAAGTCACATCCTTATGATTTTCAATGCCTTGCACCTCATACGAGTGCCATTGTAGACTTTTGATTTGGTTTGGAAATTTTGAAAACAAATTGTCAACTTCTTTTTCTTTCGTAAAGTTGATATCCATCATTCCGATCTCAGCAGGGTTTGATTTAACTACTTGCCCCCCTATTACTTCTCCTAGTAACTGACAGCCTAAACAAAATCCTAAGTAAGGTTTTTTTAAATCTACAACAAACTCTTTAATTTTTTTCTTCTCCTCTACTAACCATGGATACTGCTTTTCCATAAAGGTATCCATTGGACCTCCCATACAAAACATTCCATCAAATTTATTTAAATCTTCGGGTATTTTTTCACCTTCATCTAACTCAATAGTAGTTAGATTAAATCCATCTGTTAACATTAAATCTTTGATATATCCGGGGTCTTCTATCTTAATGTGTTGTAATACAATAATATTCACTAAATTCAGCTTAACTCAGAAAAGATCTCTGAACAAATTAAATAATATTATCTAGCAAGCTTTATAAATATATCGCCCATTCCGGTTTTTAAGTTTTCTAAAGGAGTATTATTTCTTAGTTCACAAAACCTTCCTGTTACTTGATGACTTTTTACAAAATCTATTTCTTCTTTTTTACAGCTTCTTCCTTCATGTAATAAACCTATTACTACTCGATCATTGAGATTATAAACTTGATTATTGTTGATTTTTTCACCATCACAAAAGTAATCTTTATTTACCCGGTCGGGAAAATCTTTCTTCTTGCAAGGATTTCTGATGGTGAATACATAAAAATCTTTTAAACCATCCAAAAACTTATGAGTCATCTTTTCAACTTCAGAATATTTCATTATATCGCACGAGCAAGGAATACAGCACTTGTAGTAATCACCACAAATTTTTTCCCCAGTTCTGCTTTCTTTAGCGTATAGAAAATCTGGTTCGCTATTTGGGTCAATTAATGATCCAGAAACTGGACAATATAATTTATTAAATTCTATAAAATCTTTATATGTAATTTCTTTATCTATAATATACTTAAAAAACTTTGGTCCAGCTGCATTTCTATTTTGATCTGGAAATATTCTAGACCAATCAGTAATTAATTCTTTATGATAATTTTTTTCTTCTGCGAATGATTCAAATTGAAAAAATACGAAGAAAATTAAAATGAATTTAGATAAGATTTTTTTCATTTTTGTTTTACAGTAACTGTTTGATTTAACGAAGTTATTTTGATTAAATTTTTAGTACCATCAGTCCATTTAACTTCTACTTTAAAATTTTTTTCTTTTTTTCTAATTCCATAATGTGCCACAGGCTCCATTTGACACAAATAACCAGATCCAGCATCAATAGTTTTTGAATGTTTTCTTTGATTTGTAAATAATGTAACTGTTGCACCTCTCGCTGGAGCTCCAAATTTATTAAGAGGTCTAATTCTCAAATATTTGCTTTGTTTATCAACTTTTGCTTTATATAAAGTTAATGCCTGTTCTTTGCTTTCACCACGAGAAACTAGTAATTCTAAAATACCATCACCATCAATGTCAGCAACTGCAGCTCCTGTGCCAAACCCATCAGGTTCGAGGCCTGTTTCCAGTATTATTTCCTCAAAAGCTCCATTCTCTATTATCCTAAATAACTTATTAGGCTCAGCTATGTTGTTCATGAAGACTTCATCATAACCGTCGTTATCAAAATCAGCAGATATAATTGTTCGAATTCTTGAAGGTTTATCAAATTTACTATTACCTATATCTTTAAATTGATTATCTTGTAAGGCGTAAGCTCTGTGATAACCCTGCCAATTTCCACTTATTATATCTAATCTTCCTCGATAAAGTATGTCTGATAATGCAGTACCTCTTCCGTTTTGAATCACATCATCTACTCGATACTCAAAAGCCACGTCTTCAAAAACCCCATTATTATTTTTCAAAAGAAAATTTGCACCTCTTTCATTTGCTGCAAAAATATCAGATCTATCTGTTAAAATATGCCCTGAAACAACTGCCCTTCCACCTGTAACCTTATCTAAATTTAAGCTAACTGATTTATCCTTAATCCTTTTATCCTCAATCTCATAAAACCTCGTTGGTCCACCATAATTTGATACATAGAGACCATATTCGCCATTACCTTTTCTATCCACACAAGCAACAGATCTGCCTGCTGTTAAATTTAAATCCTCTTTATTTTTTTCAATTTCGAACATGTCTGAAAACTTGCTTCCTTCTAAGTCTATAAGTCTGTCTGAATATTTTTTTGTTCCACTATATGAATCTGTGTTAAGAAAATATATTTCTTCATAACCATCTCTATCAACATCACAGGCTGCAACACCAATAGTTTTTCTAGATTCATCAGAAAATACATTTTGATTAGCAATATTAATTAATGTCCCATTATCATATGATAAAGCTAAATTAGGATAACCAAATCCTGTAACTATAAATTCATATTTTCCATTTTGATTTATATCGGCAACAGAAATCCCATAACTAAGTCTTTTTGGATTATCTGAAATTTTATCAGTTATATCCTCAAAAAAATCAGCATTAACAATATTGGGTATTATTAAAATTGTTAAAATTATTATTTTATTTAAAAAATTATAATTCTTACTTTTCATTTTTTTTTCTCTTATATTTTTTTAACCAATCATCAAATACTTTTATAGCACCACCCATTTCTTTAGTTTTATTTGGATGGTTTTTGGCTCTGCCCAACATGGTCGAAACTACATTTACTTGATACTTCGTAGATCTATTTTTAATTGTATTAATTGTGAATAGAGCCTTTTCTTTATTTTTAAATCCCAATCCAGGGGTTGTGGTTTTAGGATTATAATCAGAATATAAAGATAAGTTAATTGGTCTAATTTTTTTACCTAATGGCATCTTGTCAATTATTTGGAAAACTAGTTTGGGCTTTAAATCATTCATAATTTTTTTTGATTTTCCATCAAAACCTATAAGATTTATTGAAAAAGTTTTGCTTTTATTTGATTTACAAATTAATTTTACATATCTTTTATGGAATTCCTTAATCTTGCTTTGATATATTTTTTTTGCTCTTTGATATGATTTGTCTTTAAAATTCGGGGTATTTACTAATAAAATTCTACTTTTCCATTTATATTTTTCAAAATTCATATTTAAACTTTTTTATTAGAACACCTTTTTGAGCAGTATTTGACTTTTTCCCAGTTCAACTTCCATTTTTTTCTCCACTTAAATGGTCTTTGACAAACTATACAAATTTTAGAGGGCAGATTTTCCTTCTTCACTATGCAGTATTTTGTTTAATAAATTTTTCAGCTTCAGATAAAATTAATTTTTTTCTATCTAGTTTCATTTTATCAAATATCCTT
>CACKOH010000004.1 GCA_902601785.1 uncultured Pelagibacteraceae bacterium
CAAAAAATTGCAACATTAAGAGTAGTTTACGATCAAGAATTGGTCGGCGAATATGACCTATTATCATCGAAAGAGGTAAAAAAAGTCAACTTTATATCCAGATTAATTAAATCAATTAACTATTTAATCTGGGGTGATGTCTAAAAAACCTATAATTGTTTTTGAGGGAATTGAAGGGAGTGGAAAGAGCTACCATTTAACCTATGTTGCAAAATATTTAAAACAAAAAAAAATCAGCTTTATTAGAATACGTGAACCCGGTGGCAGTCAAAATTCAGAGAAGATCAGAAGACTAATGTTAAATAATAAATCAAATTTTAATAAAGATACAGATCTATTATTATTTTTATCATCAAGAAGTGAAAATATTAGTTTAATAAAAAAAAATTATAATAAAAAAATTATTCTAATTGATAGATTTACAGACTCTACAATTGCTTACCAGCATTATGGCATGGGTGTAAATTTGAAGTTAATTAATTTATTAAATAAGTATTTACTTAAAGATATAAAAATAGGTTTTACATTCCTAAATATAGTAAATAATAAAAACTTGTTTTCAAGACTAAAAAAAAGAAAAACACTTAATAGGTACGATAAATTTAATTTAGAGTTTTATAATAAAGTTCAAAATGGTTTTATTAAATTGGCTAAATCAAAAAAAAAATCGTATATGATAATAAATTCAAATTTAGAAATTGAGAAAAATAAAAAATTAATCTTAGATAGAATAAATAAATTAATTTAATATATGGAGTCTTTATTGCAAAAATGTTTATTTGGACATTATGAAATTTTCGACACGCTCAAAAATCTATATTTAAATAAAAAGTTTCCTAATAAAATAATTTTATCAGGCGAGAAGGGTATAGGCAAATGTACTTTAGCCTATCATATAATTAATTATGTTTTATCCTTAAATGAGGATCATAATTATGATACAAAAGATTATAAAATTAATAGTGAAAATAAATCTTTTAAATTAATTAAGAATAAATCTAATCCTAATTTTAATCTCATTGATGTTGAGGATGGAAAAAAAAATATTGATATTAATCAAATCCGAGAGCTAATTTCTAATTTAAATAAATCATCATTTAATACAAGTCCAAGGTTTGTTTTGATTGATAATATAAATTTACTTAATCTTAATTCTGTAAATGCATTGCTTAAAGTAATCGAAGAACCAAATGATAATATAAACTTTATTTTAATAAATAGTAACAAACGTGTGCTACCCACCTTAAAATCAAGATGTATAAATTTTAAGATCTCACTTCCTCAAAATCAAGTGATTGAAATAGCTAACAAGATTATTAATCAAGATATTTATAAAATATTTAACAAAGAATTAATTAATTACTACACCACGCCTGGTCAGTTATTAAGGATTTTAAAACTTTCAGAAGAGTTTGAAATTGATGTAAAAAATTTATCATTAGAAAATTTTCTATCATTGATAATCAAAAATAAACTTTATAAAAAGGATAAAAAATTTATCGAATTGACCTACTCATTTATTGAGATTTACTTAAGACATAAGGTTAATATCAAAAATATTGAAATATTAAATTTTTATACTTTTTTTTTAAAAAAAATTATTAATACAAAAATTTATAATTTAGACGAAGAGTCTATTTTTATGGAATTTGAAGATCGTGTTTTAAATGGATAAAAATTTTTATATCACAACTCCAATATATTACCCTTCTGCCAGACCTCATATGGGCCATGCATATTCAAGCATAGTTGCAGATTTTTTTTCACGATTTAAAACTATAGATGGATACAAAGTTTGTTTTTTAACAGGGACTGATGAACATGGACTTAAAATTCAAAGATCGGCAGAAAAAGAAGGTTTAGATCCTCTTAAATTTTGTGATCAAATTAGTAAAACATTTAGAGATTTATCTAAAACTTTAAATTTAACAAATACAGATTTTATACGCACAACTGAAGACAGACATAAGACAGCAGTTCAGTATTTATGGAAAGAGCTGGAAAAAAATGATGATATCTATCTTTCTAATTATTCAGGATGGTACTCTGTTTCAGATGAGGCTTTTTATAATGACGATGAAATAGAAGAAATAGATGGTAAAAAAATTTCAATTAGTTCAAAATCAAAAGTGGAATGGATAGAGGAGGAGTCCTATTTCTTTAGACTCTCTAAATGGGAAAAGCCTTTATTAGATTTTTATGAAAAAAATCCTAGTTTTATATCCCCTGAATCAAGAAAAAATGAAGTAATAAGTTTTGTTAAAAGTGGACTAAAAGATCTTTCAGTAAGTAGAAAAACTTTTTCATGGGGTATTAAGGTTCCTGGAAATGAAAAACATGTTATTTACGTTTGGCTTGATGCACTTACCAACTATATAAGTGCTTTAAACTACCCTAATAAAGAAGATAAATTATTTCAAAAATTTTGGCCTGCTTCAGTACATTTGATTGGAAAAGATATATTAAGATTTCACGCTGTATACTGGCCAGCTTTTTTATTAGCAGCTAAAATAAAACTACCAAAAAAAGTTTACGGTCATGGATGGATACTGTCTGGTGATGAGAAAATGTCTAAATCAAAAGGTAATATTTTAGATCCTTTGCAAATTATTGATGAATACGGGTTAGATCCTTTAAGATATTATTTGATTAAAGAAGTCTCTTTTGGGAATGATGGTAATATATCTCAGGATAGATTGGAGGATTGTATAAATAGTGATTTAGCAAATAATTATGGTAATTTATGTCAACGTGTTACTGCATTTGCTATAAAAAATTGTGATGGAAAAATACCAGAAAAAATTAAATTTGAAAAAGAGGATTTAAGTATCTTAAATAAATTTAAAGATAATTTAGAAAATATAAGATTGCAAATAGATCAACAAAACTTAAACTTTTATATCGATTATATAGTTAACTCACTTTTTGAGGCCAATAAATATTTTAATGATCAAGAACCATGGAAAAAGAAGGATGATACTATTAGATTGAATACCATTGTTTTTACTTCTTTAGAAATTATTAGAAAAATAAGTTTTTTACTCTATCCAATTATTCCTGGATCAGTATTAAAGGCTTTAAAAATATTCAATCTTAGTGAAAATGACATTAAATTAGAAGATATATCTAAAAATGAATTTTTAATTAAAGGAAATAGTATAAATAAAATAGATATACTCTTTAAAAAAATAGAGAAAAATAATGATTGATTCACACTGTCATCTTGACCATGAACCATTAATAAATGATCTTAATAATGTAATACAAAGATCAAAAGATGTTGGTATTAAAAAATTACTGACAATATCGACATCAATAGATAGTTTTTCTAAAATTAAACAATTGATCCATAAAGACGACATTATTTATGGTACTGTTGGCATACATCCACACGAAAGTGACAAAAATGTTTTAACTTCCTTTCAATTAGTTCAAAACTTCAAAGAAAATGAGAAAATTATCGGCATAGGTGAAACTGGATTAGATTTTTACTATAATAATAGCGATCGTGAGAAACAAATATCAAGTTTTAAAGAACATATAGAAGCTTCTATTGAGACTAAATCGCCATTAATTGTTCATTCCAGAAATGCAGAAAATGAAACATATGAAATACTTAATTCATATAAAAATAATGATCTTAAAATTTTAATGCATTGTTTTACAGGATCTAAAGAATTTTCAAAAAAACTTTTATTATTGAACTCATATTTTTCAGCAAGTGGTATTATTACCTTTAAAAACTCCTTAGATTTGCAAGATACCTTTAAGTCCTTACCTTTAGAAAAAGTATTGATTGAAACTGACAGTCCTTTTTTAGCACCTGTGCCAAATAGAGGTAAAAAAAATGAACCATCATTTATTGATTTTACTGCTGCAAAACTTGCAGAAATTAAGGAGATATCAAAGTCAAAAATCATTGAAATAACTACAAATAATTTTAATAAGTTATTCTTTAACTAGCACTTATGAAATTTATTATATTAGGGTGTGGGAGTTCAATGGGTGTGCCAAGACCAGATGGATTTTATGGTAATTGTGATCCAAGTAATAAAAAAAATTATAGAACTAGATGCTCAGCATTATTTCAAACTTCAGATGAAAATATTCTAATTGATACCTCACCAGATCTTAGACAACAGTTATTAAGACATAAAATAAAAAAAATAACTAAAGTACTTTATTCACATATGCATGGTGATCAAACACATGGAATTAATGATTTAAGATCCTTCTACATAAACAGTAGAAAACCGATTAACGTATATGCTGACAAATTTACTTCAAATTATCTTTTAAAAACTTTTTCATATATTTTTAAAAGTTACTCAAAAGAATATCCTGCAACATTGAGATTAAATAAATTAAAAAATAATTTTTTTACGTTAAATAATAAGAGGAAAATTATAATTAAATCTGTCGAAGTTGATCATGGTAAAATTAAATCAAACTGCTTTATTATAGATAAGAAATTAGCCTATATAAGCGATGTAAGTAAAATATATAAGAAAGATTATAAATATTTTAAAAATCTGAAATATTTAATAATTGATTGTTTGTGGTATAATTTTCATCCATCTCACTTTAATTTAGAAAACTCTTTATCAATGATTGAGGAATTTAAACCTAAAAATGCTATTTTAACAAATTTGTCACCAGTATTAGATTATAAAGATTTAAAAAAACTTCTACCTAAAAATGTAATCCCAGCACATGATGGTTTAACAATTAAATTATAGTATACCTTCAATTTTTTTTATTAATTTACCAGACATAGGTTTAGTAAAAGATGCAAATGTATCCTCAATTTTACCTTCTTTATTAATCAATATTTTGTAAAAATTCCATTTTGGAACTGCTGATTTTCCATAGTTTTTTTTTGCCCATTTATATATTTCATGTGCATTATCGCCTTTAATTTCAGTAATAGTGGACAAAG
This sequence comes from uncultured Pelagibacteraceae bacterium, assembly GCA_902601785.1. Classification (GTDB taxonomy): domain Bacteria; phylum Pseudomonadota; class Alphaproteobacteria; order Pelagibacterales; family Pelagibacteraceae; genus Pelagibacter. Next base: position 4,940 of record CACKOH010000004.1, read on the forward strand.
GGAAGTTAATATTAAAATTTACCTCACAAAACTTTTTGACTTCTTTATTATCTTTTTTTTCTTGATTAAATGTATTTGAGGGTATGCCCAAGACAATTAAGCCCTTTGATTTATAAGTGTCCCATAGTTCTTGTAATTCATCATATTGATTAGTAAAACCACAATAACTTGCAGTATTAACTACTAGGACAGCTTTATTTTCATATTCCCTAAAATCTATTATCTCTCCAGTTATGCTCTCTATTTTTAGGTCGTAAAAAATTTTTTCATACTCAGCTTTTACTAAATTGTTAAAAAAAAACATAATTATTAATATACCACTTAAAAATATTTTCCTCATTTATTGTAACTACTTTTTAGGTTTATTGGGGGTGAGTAATATTAAAAAATACCCAAATAAAGTTGACAGTAATGACCCAGTTAATACACCAATTTTAACTCCATCCATATACTGCATATTTTCTGCAAAAGCTAAATTTCCAACAAATAGACTCATTGTAAAACCGATACCAGTTAGAACACCGACTCCATAAAAATTATACCAACTAGTATCACTAGGCATTTGTGCAATCTTAGCTTTAATGGATACATAGGAGAAAATAAAAACACCAAGTTGCTTACCAACAAATAATCCTAATAAAATCCCCAAAGGCACTTTGTTTAACAAGGATCCAAAAGTTAAGCCTTCAAGTGATACACCAGCGTTAGCGAAGGCAAATAAAGGCATTATACCAAATGCAACATAAGGACTGATTGCGTGTTCAATTTTAATTAATAATGAAAAATCTTTTTCTTTTTTCCTATGAGGTATTGTCATAGCTAACAAAACACCAGCAATTGTTGCGTGTACACCTGAGTTATGTGTAAAATCCCATAGAAACAATCCTACAATCAAGTAGGGTAAAAATTTTTTTATATTAAATTTGTTGATCAGTAATAAAATTATAAATGCTCCCAGCATTAAAATTAAATATTTTATACTTAATTCACCTGAGTAGAAAAGAGCTATAATAACAATCGCTCCTAAGTCATCTATAATAGCTAGTGCAGTTAAAAAAACTTTTAAAGATAAAGGCACTCTTTTTCCAAGTAGTGACAAAACACCTAATGAGAAAGCTATATCTGTAGCAGAGGGTATAGCCCATCCTTTTAAAGTTTCACTATCACCAAAGTTTATAAAAACATAAAATAATGCAGGCACTAACATTCCACCTACCGCTGCAATTATTGGAAGTAAGGCTTGTTTTATATTTGAAAGTTCCCCCTGTAAAAATTCTCTTTTAATCTCAAGTGTTACAAAGAAGAAAAATATTGCCATTAAAGCATCATTAATCCAATGGATTACAGAAAGTTTTAATCCAAAATTATTAATACCAATGAATAGATATTTATTTAATGTTGAGAAATATAAATCTGCTAAGTTTGAATTACTTATATATAAAGCGATAATGGCAGCAAATAACAAAACTAATCCACTAGCTGCTTCTAATTTAAAAAACCACCTAAAAGGTTTTGATATATAATTGATCATAGAATTATGAAAGGTCTATAATAAATAGTTTAATATCTTTCAATGTTTCATATAGGTTGAAAAGTAACACTTCTAATCCAGGAAATATGTTTATTAATGGTGTTTTTAGAGTGTCTAGTAAAATAATTAGTGCCCCTAATGAGATTATAAAAACAATTAAATATGAAAAAAATTTGCTACTTTGAGTTTTTTTAACTAATTCGGGTTTACTTTCAGTTTCTTTAATAGCCGATAATTCAGATTGTGATTTTTTATTCTCATTAGCTGGTTGTTTTACTTCTTGATCATTAGATATATCATCATCTGAATTGTCACTTTTTTCATTTTCTTTAATAGCAATATCTTCATTTATTTGTAGAGTTTCTGAAATTGGATCTTGTTTTTTGTAAAACCAAATACGATCGCAAGAACCACATTGTAAATTGCGACCCTCATCTGGGATTAAATTTATATCAAGATTGAATTTTTTTTTTTTACAAGGACATTCAATAATCATAAATTCTTATATAACAGATATTTATTAAAATTCTTTTAATTTTGAAGCTTTAATCGTTGAAAATATCAATAACTACTGTATTAGTAATGCACTCGGAGTGTAGCGCAGCCTGGTAGCGCATCTGGTTTGGGACCAGAGGGTCGCAGGTTCGAATCCTGCCACTCCGACCATCATTATGAAAAAAGCAATAATTTATATTCCTAACAAAAGCCCAATGCAGTCAGGACTTGGTAAAACAAATAAGTGGATATTAGAATTTAAAACAAAAGACCCTACTAAAAATCCTTTAATGGGATGGGAAAGTTCTGATGATACTTTGACTGAGTTAAAATTGGAATTTTCATCTAAAGAACTTGCAATAAATTATGCAAAAAAGAAAAAAATAGATTACGAATTAATCGAACCTAGAAAAAGAAAAACTGTAAAAAAATCTTATGCAGATAATTTCTTAAAATAAATTATGTTTAGATTTTTTACTGAAAGAAATTGGTATTTATGGTCTTGGCTTGGATCATTTATAATTCTTTCTTCACTTTGGGTGCAAGTTAAAATTGATGTTAAAATAAATGAGTGGTTTGGAGAATTTTATGACATGATCCAAAAAGCCCTTGGAGCTCCAAATGCAATAACTATAGAAGAATATTGGGCAAGTTTACTTTCATTTATAATTTTAGCAGCTATGTATGTAGGCGTTGCAGTTTTAGTTAGTTTTTTTACTTCACATTATTTATTTAGGTGGAGAGCTGCAATGGTTGAATGGTATCATTCAGTTTATGACAAAGCCCGTAAAATCGAGGGTGCAGCACAAAGAGTTCAAGAAGATACCATAAAATTTTCAAGGATAATGGAGTCATTAGGTACAAGTTTAATTGAAGCTTTAATGATTTTAATTGAATTTATGCCAATTTTATTTGGTCTAAGTATTGGTATACCAATTTTCTTTTTTGGTGATTGGGATTATGGTCTAATTGTTGGTGCTCTTATTTGGTCAATAGGAGGTACAATTTTTCTAATAATTTTAGGTTTAATTTTAAGACTGGTAGGAGTTGAATATGACTTACAAAAAAAGGAAGCGGCTTATAGAAAAATTTTAGTTATAGCTGAAGATGATGGATCTGTCCGTCCAAAAACCATAGATGAATTATTCGAAGATGTAAGAGGTATTCATTATCTAAGTTATTTAAGATATCTTTATTTTAATATTGGCAGGATTGCTTATTTACAAGCCAACGTTTTATCTGCTTACGTGTTCTTAGCTCCTGCCATAGTAGCAGGTGCAGTTACACTTGGAGTTATGCAGCAAATAATAAGAGCTTTTGGAAGAGTAGAGGGTTCAATGCAATATATACTTAAAGCTTGGCCAACAATAATAGAACTTGCTAGTGTTTATAAGCGTTTAAGAGAGTTTGAATATAAAATTCAACAAGAAGAAATTATTGATGAAAAAGTTTAATGGTAATTGATCAAAAATATATTGATAAATTTGTAAGAGTTACATCTAGAGCTGCGTTAGCCACTTTTCATCTAATTGGAAAAAAAGATAAAATAGCAGCAGATAAAGCTGCTGTTGACTCAATGAGAAGTGAATTAAATCAATTAGATATAAATGGACAAATCGTTATTGGTGAAGGTGAATTGGATGAAGCTCCAATGCTTTACATAGGTGAAAAAATTGGAACTAAGAATGGGCCCGATATAGATATCGCTGTTGATCCTCTAGAAGGCACAAATTTTGCTGCATATAACCTACCTGGTGCATTATCTGTAATTGCAATAGCAGAAAAAAATAATCTATTTAAAGCGCCAGAAACATATATGGAAAAAATTTCTGCAAACGTCCGTGAAAAGGGTGTAGTAGATTTAGATTATTCAGTCAAAAAAAATATTTTTAATTTATCTGATTATTTAAATAAAAAACCAGAAGACTTAACAGCCTGTATTATGGATAGACCAAGGCATAACTCTATAATTAAGGAATTAAATAATCTGAAAGTAAAAATTAAATTAATAACCGATGGCGATGTATCAGGAGCTTTGCTAGTAACAGACAAAAAATATAATGTTGATATTTTTTTAGGTATCGGAGGAGGCCCTGAAGGAGTATTAGCTGCTTCAGCTTTAGATGCTTATGAATGTGTTTTTCAGGGAAGATTTTTATTTAATACAGATAAAGATAAAATTAGAGCAAAAAAAATGGGAATTAAAAATTTAAAAAAAAAATATGAATTAAATGAAATTGTTTCTGGTGACTCTATTTTTTGTGCAACTGGTATTACTACTGGTGATCTTTTAAATGGCATAGTTATCAAAGATAAAAATTTTATTTCAGAAACTCTAGTGACGCATAAATCGTCTAAATTAAAAAAAATAATAAAAATGCAAGAAAAAATTTAATTAAATCTTCCTAGTACTATTGAATATTTTTAATAAAGCTTGATTAATTTATTTTTTTACAATAAAAAGCAGCAATTCGGTCCCTTCGTCTATCGGTTAGGACACGTGGTTTTCATCCTCGAAAGAGGGGTTCGATTCCCCTAGGGACCGCCATAAATATGTTTTTTTACGCATACATGTTAAAATCCATAGATTCTGGATTCAGTAAAACTTACGTTGGTTATACAAAAGACATCAAATCTAGATTAAATAAACATAACAATAACAAGGGCGCAAGATCTACAAAAGGTCACAAATGGATATTAATTTATAAAAAAAGATTTAAAACTAAAAGTGAAGCTATGTCTTTTGAATATAAACTTAAAAAAAACAGAAAACAAAGAAAATTAATTTTGCAAAATTTTAATAAATGAGAATATCAATACTTTTGCCATACAAAGAAAATTATTCTCCAGAGTATCCAGGAGCAGTGTCTTTATTTGTTTCCTCGATGGTTAGAATAAGTAAATTTAAAAAAAAAATAAAAGTTTACGGTTCAACAAATTATAAAAAATATTTAACTAAAAATTATGTTAATATTTCATTAAATAAAAGTCTATTTTCAAGTCAAACAAAGCAATATATAAATAATTTTATTAAAACTCAAAATAATGATGTTGAGTTAATTGAAATTCACAATCGCCCAAATTATGCACTTCAGCTAGTAAAATTAAAAAAAAAAATAGTTTTATATTTTCACAATGATCCAAATACAATGCTTGGATCAAAGACTTTAAGTGAAAAAATAAGGCTTATTGATCTATGTACAAATATAATTTTTAATAGTTTTTGGTCTAAAAATCAGTTTTTAATGGATCTTCCGCCCCAATATAAAAAATCACAAAAGCTTCTTGTTATACATCAATCAATAAATAAAAAAAAAATTAATTTAGAAAAAAAGCAAAAGCTTATTTCTTTTGTCGGCAAATTAAACTCTGCTAAAGGTTATGATATATTTGGTAAAACAATAATCAAGATTTTAAATAAATATCCAGATTGGTGTGCAAACGTAATCGGTGATGAACCAAGGGAGGAATTTAACTTTGATCACAAAAATCTTAACATGTTAGGATTTAAGAAACACAAAGATGTATTATCAAATTTTGAAAAAACTAGTATTGCTGTTGTGTGCTCTAGATGGAATGAACCATTTGGAAGAACTAGTCTTGAGGCATCAAGTAGGGGCTGTGGCGTAATAATTTCTAATAGAGGAGGGCTTCCAGAAACGATTACAAATGGCATAATTTTAAAAAATCTAAATTCAAAAAGTCTGTTTATTGAGATTGAAAAGTTGATTATGAATCAAAATAAATTAAAAAAATTACAAGTTGATTCTATCAACAACTTTATTTTAGATGATAATTTTATATCAAAAAAAATTGATCATTATAGAGTTCAAAATTTACCATTTAAAATTAATTTTAATAAAAGTAAGGATTTAACTAATTTAAAAATTTTACATGTTACAAATTTCAATGAAAGACATAACGGAAGATTATTTTATAATTCGGGTAGAAGAATTAATAACGGTTTTATAAGGCTTAATCATAGTGTACTTGAATTAAGTGACAGAGATATTGTTAGTTATTCAAGAAAATTAAATGACCTTAAAGGCTCTGTTAAACTTAATAATAAATTACTTGATATTGTAAGCAACTATTTGCCAGATTTAATAGTATTTGGTCATGCTGATCTAATTGATAATTCGACTATAGAGTTTATTAAAAAAAAATATCCTGATATCAAATTGTGTCAATGGTTCTTAGATAGAATGGATGATGAGTGGGTAAAAAATAAAGATAGATTTATTAAGAAAATAGATTTGATGGATGCTAATTTTTGTACAACAGAACCAAAATCATTAAAATTTAATAATTCTTTTGTATACTACATGCCTAATTGTGTGGATCAATCTTTAGAAAAACTTAGGATTTATAATAACAACTATTACAAAAGTGATGTTTTTTTTGCAATGAGTCACGGAGTCCATAGAGGTGTTTTAAAAAAAGGAAAAATAGATGCAAGAGAGCGATTAATTAAAAAATTAATTGATATTACTCCTAATGTTAAATTTGATTGTTATGGTTTAAATGGTAACCAGCCTATATGGTCAGATGACTTCCTTAACTCATTATCTCAGAATAAAATTGGGCTAAATTTAAGTCAAGGTAAGTCATCAAATTTTTATAGTAGTGATAGATTTTCACAACTTATTGGAAATGGTTTAATGGTAATGATAGATGAGAAAACAAAGATTGGTTCTTTTTTTCAAAAAGATGAGATTGTTACATATAATAACATTTCTGATTTATCTGAAAAAATCATAAAATATTCTTATGATAATAAAAAGAGAAAAGAAATAGCTAAAAAAGGAAGAGACAAATATTTTAAATATTTTAATTCAAAGGAGATTGCAGATTTTATTATTAACAAAACATTTTCAAAAAATAAAAAATATTATTGGGAAAAATTTATATATTAAATAATGAATATTCCTGTTTTATCTTATCATTCTATCAGTGAAGACATATCATATATATCGCTAAGTACCCGAATTTTTGAAAAACAAATTATTTTTTTGAAAAAATTAGGTTATGAATCAGTAAATTTTAATGAGATTGATCCCAATAAAAAAAATCAGATTATAATTACTTTTGATGATGGTTATAAAGACATTTTAATTAATGCTTTGCCAATATTAAAGCGTTATAATTTTAAAGCGACATGCTTTTTTGTTACTAATCAGATAGGCAAAAATAATCAGTGGGATAATAAAAAAGAAAAATTTAGTAGCAAAAATATAATGAGTAATGATGATATTAAAAAATGGTTTGATAGTGGTATGAGTGTACAGTCACATTCTCATAATCATTTTGATTTAACAAAATTAACTAATATAGATATTGTTAAAGAACTAGAAATTTCAAAAAAATATTTTAAAGATAAATTTAATATAGAGTCTAATGTATTTTGTTATCCCTTTGGTAAAGTAAATCAAAATGTATATGACTTAACAAAGAAGTTTTATAAAAACGCAGTAACAACAAATAGATCACGATATAATATAAATAAACATAATCCTTTGTTAATACCAAGAATCGATATGGGGAAAAGTGTTTCTCTCACTAAGTTGTACCTTAAATTAAAAACTATTTATGAGGATATAAAATTTAAAAAACATGAATTATATCTGTAAATGTAATAAAATAAACTTTCTTAAGAATGAGTATACCTATTGGGAAGATAGGGAAGTTACTACTGATGAACTTGAGATAATTGATTTTTTAAAAAAATCTAATAGTTTTAATTATGAGTCGATACTGCATATAGGTATTGGTAATTCTTTTTTTGCTAAAAATTTTTCTACAGATAATAAAATTATAGGGTTAAGTGTTTCTAAAAAGGAGATAAATAAAGCTAATGAATTAAATCTTTCTAATTATAATGTTTATTTATGTGATAAATATTCAAAAGAATTTAAACAGTTATTAAGCAATATTAAGTTTGATTTAATTATTGATACTAATTTGAAGTCTTATAGTTGCTGTATGAAAGCATTTAACTATTTTATGGAAAATTTATTAAGTAAACTTAATAATAATGGAACACTGATAACTTCAAAAAGTGGAATGAATTGGTTTAAAAAACTTAAACCAAAATTATCTTTTAATTTAAAAAAATTTTTCTATTATAAATTAAAAGAAGTTAGTGGTGATAAAGGTAATATATTAACTATTAATGAATTAGAAAGTTTTTCTAAAAGATATAATTTAAAAATATATTTTAATGAAAAATTATGCTACTTAAAAAAATGAGTAAAAAAGCTTTAATATTTGGTATTACCGGTCAAGATGGATCCTACTTGGCTGAGTTTTTAATTAAAAAAAAATATCAAGTCCATGGTGTTAAAAGACGAACTTCAACACCAAATACAAGTAGAATTGATCATATCTTTGATAGTGTAAATTTTAAAAATAAATATTTAGTTTTGCATCATGGAGATCTTTCCGATGTAGGTTCTTTAAATAGAATTATTAATGATGTTAACCCAGATGAAATTTATAACTTAGCTGCCCAAAGCCATGTAAAAATATCATTTCAAATACCTGAGTATACTTCAGATGTAAATGCATTGGGCACATTGAGACTATTAGAAATTATACGTCACTATAAGAAAAAAAAAATTAAATTTTATCAAGCATCTAGTTCAGAGATGTTTGGTAAATCTAAACCACCACAAAATGAAAAAACTTTGTTTCAACCAAGATCTGTTTATGCTATATCAAAAGTTTTTGCATATCATAGTGTTATACATTACAGGGATGCTTATGGATTATATGCATGTAATGGCATACTTTTTAATCACGAATCACCTAGAAGGGGTGTCAATTTTGTAACCAAAAAAATAGTTCAAGGTTTAGTAAGAATTAAACAAGGTAAACAGAAGATGCTTATTTTGGGTAATTTATATTCAAGACGTGATTGGGGCCACGCTAATGATTATGTTGAATCTATGTGGAAAATATTACAACAAAAAAAAGCAAATGATTTCGTCATAGCAACCAAAACCTCAAATTCTGTAAAAGATTTTATAAATATTTGTGCCAAAAAACTAAATATAAAATTGATTTGGAAAAATAAAGGTCTTAAAGAAATTGCTATAAATAAATTAACAAATAAAACAATTATAAAAGTCGATCAAAAATATTTCAGAGAAACAGAAGTAGATAATTTAATAGGTGATTTTAGTAAGGCAAGAAGATTGCTTAAATGGAAACCAAAGTTTTCATTTGATAAATTAATTGATGATATGATTAATAATGAATTAAATGATTAAATCAATTTATCCACTTACAGAAAGTGTTCTTGAAAAAGTAGATTTAGATGCTGCCATTAAAGTAATTAAATCAAAAAAAATTACTATGGGTAAAAAAACACAAGAAATTGAAAAATATTTTAAAAAAAATGTTGTTAGTACAGATTCATTGATGGTTAATTCTGGATCTTCAGCTAATTTGCTTATTTTTCAATGTTTAATTAATCCATTAGTAAAAAAACTTAAAACAGGTGATGAGGTATTAATTCCTGCAATTTGCTGGTCTACCTCACTTTGGCCAATTATACAAAGTGGTCTTAAAGTTAAGTTTGTCGATATTGATATTAGTTCTTTAAATATCGACTTAAAAGATTTAGAAAAAAAAATAACAAAAAAAACTAAAGCCTTAATGCTAGTTCATGCTCTTGGAAATTGTGCAGAAATGGACAAATTAACCAGAATTTGTAAAAAAAATAAACTCATTTTAGTTGAAGATGCCTGTGAAGCACTTGGCTCAACATTTAAAAATAAACAATTAGGTACATTTGGAGAATTCTCTTCTTTTTCATTTTATTATTCACATCACATTACGTCAGGTGAGGGTGGTATGGTTTGTGTGAAGAATAAAAAATATCTTAATGTTATAAAATCTTTAAGATCCCATGGGTGGTCAAGAGATCTTTCAAATAAAAAATATATATCTAAAAAATATAAGAATATTGATAAAAATTGGATTTTTATTAACTCTGGATTTAATTTAAGACCAACTGACATTAATGCTGCAATTGGTATACAGCAACTTAAAAGATTAAAGAAAATTTTAGCAATTAGAAAATATAATTTTTTAAAAATAAAAGAAAAATTAATTAATAACAAAAATTATAAAAATCAGTTTTCTATATTAACAGATCAGAAATATTCAAATATAGCCTGGTTTGGGATACCGTTTGTACTCAATTCACAAAATAAAAAATATAAACTTAAAGTTATGAATAAACTTAACCAAAAAGGCATTATGACTCGTCCGATTATAAGTGGAAATTTTGCCAAACAACCATCAATACAATTATATAAAATTAAAAGTAACACCAAATTAAAAAATGCAGATTTAATTGATAAAAAAGCTTTTTTTCTTGGTTTACATAATATTAGAATTACAGATAAAAGATTGAGAACACTTACAGATCACATTTATTCATCTTTATAAAGAATGAAACATATACTAATTTCTGGTTTTAATAGTTATATTGGCAATCATTTTTGTAAAAAATATAAGAAAAAATATAAAATTATTAATTACAAAGAAGATATAAACAATATTTCTAAATTTAAATTATTTACAAAGAAAAAAAAAATTGACTTTTTCATACATTTCGCAAGTCTTTCCCGAATTCAATGTGATGTGAACAAAAAATTATGTAAAAGGACTAACTTTTCATCCATAAAAAATATAATAAATTATTTTAATACACTGAAATTTAAACCTAACTTTATTTTCATGTCATCAAGTCATGTCTATACAAATTCATCGAATAAAATCAGAGAAGAGCATAAAAAAAAACCAAAAAGTTTATATGGTAAATTGAAATTACAATCAGAAAACTATCTAAAAAAAAACTATAAAAAATATTGCATATTAAGGTTATTTAATGTTTATGGAAAAAATCAGCCAGAAAATTTTTTTATTCCAGACATCAACAAAAAAATTAAACTACAAAAAATAATTACATTGAACAAATCAAAAAGAGATTTTATTCATGTAAAAGATGTTGTTAAAATTATAAATTTTATTATCAAGAATAATATAAATGATACAATTAATGTAGGAAGTGGACACGGATTATTATTATCATCAATAGTAAAAATAGTTTCTTCTCATAATAAAATTAAGCCTTTAGTTAAGATAAATAGTAAAAATGATAAACTAATCGCTAATATTAGCAAACTTAGATCAATTGGGTACACATTTAAAATTGATAAAATAAATGAAAAAAATTTTAATATTTAAAACAGACCGGTTAGGTGATTTTTTAAATATTTCGCCTGTAATTTCAAATCTTAAATTAAATAATCCATCATGCGAAATTACTCTTATTTGTTCAAGTTATAACAAACCAATAGTACAATATTATCATGACGATTTAAATTACATTGTTTATAGAAAGTCACTTATTGCATTTATAATAAAAAATTTTTATTTTATTTTTTTAAATAAATATGATCTTATTTTACAGCTTGATGGAAAAAACCATTCATATCTATTATCTACCTTAATCAGGTCAACAAAAAAAGCTTGTATAAACTTTATAAAATATAAAAAATTTTTTGGTTTGAATTTTAAAATAAATAGACCCAATTTTTTTATAAAATCTTTTTTTAATTTTATCAAAATTTCATGTGAAAATTATAAACATATTGATAATAAAAAATTTCATTACTTAGGACTTTATTTATCTCTTCTAGATAAACTTAATATAAAGATTGAAACTAAGAATCATTACTTGCCATTTAACCCTAAATCTAAAAATGTTTTTTTGAACGAAAAATATTTATTATTTCATTTAGATAAAAGATGGGAATTATTTCCGTTAATTGTAAGAGAGAATTTAAAAAAAAAAATAATTTACCTTTCTAATAACAATAAAATTGTTATTACCTCTAACATTGGTAGTAATAATTTTTTTAATTATATAAAAAAAGAACTTTTAAATTTTAAAAATATTCAATTTTTTGATGAACCTAATCTACACAATATCATCTCATTAGTTTATTTTAGTGAAACGTGTGTTAGTAGTCATTCTGGTTTAATTGTACATTCTAGTGCTGCATTTAAAAAAAATATAATAGACTTAGTTTCTCCAGATATAAATGATGAGCTTGATAGATGGATACCATTCAATGTAAATTATAAAAGGTTTGATATTAATAATTTTGACAATGAAGAATTTAAATTTACATTTTAATTTTATTTAATGCATTATTTTTGAATAAATTGGCTTCTTTTATATATCTTCTAACCATTTCAGTTGATTTATGTCCTGTCATAGCCATTATATTTCTTTCCTCTGCTCCTGACTCTGCGGCTGCTGTAGCGAAACCTGAACGTAAACTATGACCAGAATAATTTTTATTATCAATTCCTGCTTTATTAAGGTATTCTTTAATTAACAGTGCTACTGTTTGATCTGTTAATCTATTTTCTGATAACCTTAGTCCTTTATTAAAACGTCTAAACAATGGACCTGAGTTAATCTTTGATATCTCTAACCATTCACTTAATGAAATAACCGGACAATATTGACTATTATCAAAGTAGGGTAGTCCTTTTATTGATCCCTCTCCAAACTGATCTGTTTTTGACTTTCTTAAGGTAATTTTTAGACCCTCTTGCATAAAATCTAAGTCATTGTAATCTAATGAAACTATTTCATTTCTTCTAAAACCACCTGAAAATCCAATTAATATTATTGATCTATCTCTTAATCTTTTGATTTCATTTTTGATATTCTCATCTATTACATTAATTATTTTTTTTAAATGATTGATTAATATAGGTTTTTTACCTTTCTGAATGCTACCTTTTCTGCGTTTGATTCCCATTATATTTTCAATGATTGCAGGATGTTTAGTATCTAAATAGTAGCCCTTCATCTTATGGATTACGCCTATTGAGACTATTCTTCTCTTTAAAGTGGTCATTTTGGCATTTTTTTTTGATAAATATGTAATATACAATGAAACAATTTTAGGATCAGTTGGAAACAATTTAAATCCGTTTTTAAAACAAAATAATTCAAAATCATTAAAATCTGATTTATATGCTCTTATTGTATTATCAGCTTTAGAGTTTTTGAGGTTTAATAATGTTTCTTCTTTGATTGCTTTTATGTTGTTTATTAATTCATTCATATTATTTACTATTGATAACCATTAATTATCAATAGTAATATATTAGATGATTTTTAATGTCAATAGTTTAAAAAAATAAATTATGGCTTCAATGAACGGATTAATAGAACCTAATTATTTTCTTATTACCGCTATAGCTTTTGCAATCCTTAGTATTATTCAATATAAAAAAGTTGGAAAAACTTTAGAGACAATATATTTGTCAATTCTATTTATTTTTTTTTTAATAAGCTATTTTATACTTGTTTTTGGTGATTAGAGTTATCCCCATCATTCACAGGTCATTACCAAAAAATAAAAAAACAACTAAAAAGTGATACAAATAAACAATATAGCTGATATTTTTAAATCAATTAAGGGGCAACCCTTAACTGGCCAGCTGAAGAAAAACCGCAAGGAACAAATTCAGAGGGCAGAAAGTTTCGCGGGGGATCGCTGAACGCGCGGGACGGGTGGCATGGCGATAGCGAGTCAACGACGTGCCTATAACTACTGTTTTATGCACTGAAAAGTGCATAAAAACGTGGTTTTTCTATATATATTGCACAAAATGATTGGAACTAAATTTCAATTAAAAGTTTGGAACTTTTTAAAAACTATACCTAAAGGTTCGGTTAAAACATATAAAGAAGTTGCAATTGCAATAAAATACCCTAAATCAGCTCGTGCAGTAGCTAATGCATGTGCAAAAAACCCATATGCACCCAAAATACCGTGTCATAGAGTAATTAGATCTGATGGGCTACTAGGTGGATACTCTGGTAGAGGTGGAGTAAGGACAAAGCTTCGTTTATTAAGATCAGAAAAAGTTGATATTTAGTGTCATTTTAAGCCTGTTTTATGGTCAAAAAAACCAGTAAAATCAACAATTTTTTGATATTTAAGCATATTTTACTGTAAATATGTTTTATACACCCTTCAGTTGTGTTATATATCAAGATAAACTAAAATAAAGCACCTCTACGGCCGATTAAAACATATATTCTATAACTGCATTGCTTTACTTTTCTATGATATTACGGAGCATTCTAAAGTAAAATTTCAAAGAATTTTTTATAAATTTTTGTTACCCTACTGACTTGTCCGATTATAAATTTTCAATATTGTAATTAATAAGCTTAAAAAACCATTGGTATTAAACAATTTTAATATAAATATTAATTTTGAATGAAAATTTTTCCAAATTTGTCTTATTTTTTTAAATAATAGTTATTAATTTTTTATTTTATAAGATAAATTGAAAGCTACATACCAATTTATAAATATTTATATAATTAAATTATATAATAATTACAATAGTTTAAATTAATATATTAAAGTAATATATTAGATACTAGTAAATATATGTTTACTATTAACTTGAACGACTTAACAAATATTCCCTTCTGGAAATATATAGACCACTAAGAACGATAATAAATAAACCTAAATACGTCCAATTATCAGGTAATTCATGAAAGAAATAATAACTAATAAGTATATTTGTAATTATCTCTGTATAGCCCAAAGGAGCTAATTTAGATGCATCAGCATATTTTAGAGATAATATGAGGAAAAGGTGCGCTACAGAGGCTATAAGGCCGATTAAAGCCATTAAAATCCATTGATTTGAAGTGGGGTTAATCCAAACAGAGGGCATAAACAGGCTTATTATAATAGTTCCTATCAAACCAGATAATAAAAGCGTTAAAAGTGGATTGTCTGAGGTACTCAATTTCCTTGTGATTATAAGATAAAATCCATAACATATTCCATTACCTAATGCTGCCATGGTAGCTAAATTAAGTTCAATAAAGCCAGGTCTTATTACGATTAATGTTCCAATAAATCCTAAAGATACAGCGGTCCACCTTTTCACCCCTACTTTCTCATTTAAAAAAAATGGAGATAAGGCAGTAACACAAATTGGAGCAACAAAAGCTAAGGTTAAAGCTTTTGGAAGAGAAATTTCTGAAATTGCATAAAAGAACAAATAAGTAGAAAAAACAAAAATTAATCCTCTGATTAATTGAAGGGCTGGTTTTTTTGTCCAAACTAATGAATGCCTATAAAAAATAAGCATTAAGGATAGTGTAAAAACTACAGTAAAAAAATATCTAGCCCATGTAATTTGAAGAACATCCATCGATGAACTTAAATATTTAGCAAAAGCATCCATTACTGGAACAATCATCCAGGCAGATGCATTTAAAATTATTGCCTTCATAAAAGAAGGATATAGTTTAATAGAAGTATTTTAAAGCAAAGAATACAACAATTGGTAACGTTATGAATGACATAATTGTTGAAACTACAATCATACTTGCAATACTATCAACGATTTTTTTAGGTGAATACATTGAACCAATTAAATAAGTCAAAACTGCACTTGGCATAGCACATTGAATTAAAAATACACCTGCTGCAAAACCAGATAAATTAAAAATTTTTATAATACCTAGTCCAATTAATGGACCAATTAAAACTCTACATATTGAAGAAATAAAAGCAGATTTAAAGGAAAAAACTTTTAATCTTGTAAGGGCTATACCTAAAGACATCAATATTAAAAATATTGCTGTATAAGCAGTAATCATAGTTGTATTCACTAAAAAAACTGGGGTTTCAATTTCATAATATATAAAGATAATTGAAATTATTATTGCATATACAGGTGGGCTTTGAAGTAAAAGTTTAAAACTAAATTTTTTACTAGCCAAAAAAACATTTATTGTAAAATGAAAAAATATAACTAATGAAGAGATAGTAGCTGCAATACCTAAGCCTAAATCACCATAAGCAAATAAACAAATTGGTAATCCCATATTGCCTACATTTGGTAAAACAAATGGAGGAAGTTCACGTATTATTTCTTTTTTTAAAAAAACTAAAAAGATTACACCTACTAAAGCAAAGGCAAATATTGCAATTAATGAATACCAAAAATACTCAATAAACATTGAGAATGTGACACCAGTGGTGGTAATAGCGTAAAAAACCATCGCAGGGCTTCCAACATTAGCAGCAAAATTTGTGATAAAAGAAGTATCTAATTTAGGATTTTTTTTACCAATAAAATATCCAATACCCACCATAAAAAAAACAGGAAATAAAACTTCAAAAAGCTTAAAATAAATATCCATTAACCAAGCACTCTAATAAGTGTTGGCGTTTTTAAAATATTTTTATTTTTTTTAAATATAGATAAACAATTCTTGGAATTTATCTCAGAAGTTTTGTGAGTTATGATTACTATTGTAGCTCTATTTGTTTTTTTAACAGGTGTTTGGATAAGTCTTTTTACAGATATTTTATACTTTGCTAAACGATTAGTAATTTGAGATAAAACTCCAGGTCGATCCCTCACTTCAAACCTTAAATATAATGAATTTGTATAATTATTTATATTATATGATTTTAGAGCTTTTAATTGAGCAAAAGGAATTCCAAAAGGTTTTTTAATATTCCCTCTAAGTATGGACAATAAGTCAGAAAGTAGAGAAGATGAAGTAGGACCAGGACCTGCGCCTTCACCTTGTAAAATACTTTCACCGACTGGTTTACCTTCAAGAATTACTGCATTCATTACTCCGTTAACATTACCTATATAAGATTTTTTGTTAACTAAGCATGGGTGGACTGTTTCAAAAAGTTGATTATTTTTTAATTCTGTTATTCCAAGAAGTTTTATTCTTAAATCTAATTGATTAGCGATTTTAATATCTTTTAATTCAATTTTTTCTATTCCTTCCATTAAACATTTGTGGTTTGAAACTTTGCTATTAAAAGCAAGTGCAGATAAAATTCTTACCTTTGCAAAAGCATCAAAACCATTTAAATCTAATTTAGGATTGCCAGGTTCAGCATAGCCAAGTTTTTGCGCTTTAATAAGAACATCATTAAATTTTTGATTAGAATTTTCCATTTCAGATAAGATATAATTTGAAGTACCATTTAATATTCCATAAATCTTTGAGATCTTGTTAGTTGCTAATCCTTCCTTAATTGATCTTAAGATTGGGATACCTCCTGCTACAGAAGCTTCAAATTCTAAGTTAACATTATTTCTTTCAGCTAATTTAGCTAGATAATTTCCATGTTTAGAAATTAAAGCTTTATTTGGTGTAATGACGTGAACCTTACTTTTTAAAGCTTTCTCTACAATCTTTTTAGATATACCATCAGATAATCCTATTGCTTCAAATAAAATATCTACTTTATGTTTTTTAAGTATTTCAAGTGGGTTAGTATAAAAAATTTTCTTATTAAATTTAAATTTTCTTTTTTTTTTAATATTTTTTGCTGATATAGCTACTAGATTAATTCTTGATCCAGTCTTTGTTTCAATACTTTTTTTCTTAGTATTTAATTCATTAAGTAAATAGATACCAACCTGTCCTAAACCAACTACAGCAATATTATATATTTTTTTCATTTAGTAATATCGGGATATTTACTTTTTTTTGTGTAGTCTTCTATATATAATTTAAATTCATCTAAAGTCATTGAAGTTATATCTTTTGATTTTTTTAATATTTTTGAAAGGTTTTTTTGCTCATTTTTTTTTTTAATAGTATCTTCAGTCCAATACTGAGAATCTTTATTTAAAGAACAGTTGCTAATAAATAACATTAAAAATAAACAAAATATTAATCTCATATTAATCCAGTTGTTTCTGGAAAGTTAAATCTATTATTTAGACTTTGCACTGCTTGCCCTGCCCCACCTTTTATTAAATTATCTATAGCTGAAAGTATAATAATTTTATTAGTAAATTTTGACTTGCAGACTGAAATTAGACAATTATTAGTATTAATAACATCATTTGTACTTATGAGGGTATTTGATTTGGAAATCTTCACAAATTTTTCTTGCTTATAAAATTTTGTCAGTAAACCTAAAACCTTTGCCATATTTACATTTCTATTCAAATCTAAATATATAGTACTTAGAATTCCTTTAAACATTGGTGATAAATGTGGTGTAAAACTTACTTCAATTTTCTTTTTAGAAAATTTTTTTAACATCTGGTCTATTTCTGAATTATGACGATGATTTCCAACACCATAAGCACTTAAAGAATCATATAAATTTTTATTTTTGTATTTTTTATGAACGCCTCTTCCAGCACCAGAATAACCTGATTTGGAGTCTATTATAATATTTGAAACCTTAACTAATTTTTTTTTAATCAAAGGTATTAACGGCAAAAGTATAGATGTTGGATAACAACCAGGACTTGAGATAATATTATACTTTTTAATTTCTTTTCTATTAATTTCAGGTAGTGAGTATATACTTTTTTTTATAAGTTTAATTGCTCGGTGCTTCTGCTTATACCATTTTTTATACTCTGATGCTTTTTCAAGTCTAAAATCTGCAGCTAAATCAATTAATATATTTTTTTTATTTAAATGTTTAGATAAATCTTGAGCTTCTCCATTAGGTAAAGCTGTAAAAATTATATCAACATCATCTAATAAATTTTTATTAAATTTTCTTATTTTAGGTAATTTATATTTTGATAATGACTTTTCATAAAATGAAATACTCTTACCTACTGACGAATTACCACATAAATATTTTATGTTTATATATTTGTGCTTAACTAATATCTTTATTAATTGAGTACCAATATATCCGGTTGATCCTGCGACTAACGCATTAAGCTTAGGCATTTTATATTATAACAGTTTAATATTAAAAAAAAATTATCTTTTAGAGAATTGAAAGCTTCTTCTAGCTTTTCTTCTACCAGGTTTTTTCCTCTCAACCGCTCTTGAGTCTCTGGTGGTAAGTTTTTCGGTTTTTAATGTACCTTTTAAATTTTCATCAAATAAAACTAATGCTTTGGATATACCATGAACCATTGCACCAGCTTGACCTGTTGGTCCTCCACCTTTAACGCTACATCTAACGTCATAATCTGTAGACTGATTTATAATCTCAAAAGGTCTTGTAATTTGCATTTTATGTGTTTCATCTGCAAAATAATCACTAAATAATTTTCCATTCACATAGATTTTACCAGATCCTTTTTTTAACCAAACTTTCGCAATAGAAGTTTTTCTTCTACCAGTTGCATATTTACTGTCTTTAAAATCCAATTTAAGTTTAGGAGATTTTGGAGATGTTTCAGTGTTTTCCATGTTAATTTCTTGCTAAATTTTTACTATTCAATTTATTTAATTCGATGACCGTAGGATTTTGTGAAGAATGCGGGTGAGTATTACCTGAGTAAATTTTTAGTTTAGTTAATTGTTTTCGCCCCAAAACACCACCAGGTAACATTCTTTTCACTGCAAGTTTTAATGTTTCACCTGGTTTTTTTTCATGTAACTTTTCAGGGGTAGCAATCTTAATACCACCAGGGTGACCTGTATGTCTGTAATACTTTTTGTCTTGAAATTTTTTTCCTGTAAATTTTACTTGTTCAATATTTTTAACAACAACAAAATCACCATCATCCATATGTGGAGTATAAGTTGTTTTATTTTTTCCTCTTATAATATTTGAAACAACTGTAGCTAATCTACCAACAACAGCATTAGTTGCATCAATTTCATACCAAGATGATGTTATTTGGTCTTTTTTAAGGAATTTCGTCATTGTGCGAGGATTAATACTATTATTAAAATCAAAGTCAATTTTATATTTACCTTGAAAATTGGTCTTAATTTGATACAAAGATAATGCCGATTTGATCCTATTGCGGGCTTTAAACTGCTAAAATGGAATTTTCATTAATTATCGGTAGGCATTTGAACTATATTGTGCGCCTCACATTAAGTTAAAGCACTAAAAAAGGAGTATATTATGAGTACTAAAAGAAACAATCCTGAGACCATTGCGGTCCATGGTGGAGATTACAGAAGTGATCCTGCAACAAATGCTGTTGCTGTGCCTATATATAGAACTACATCTTATGAATTTAACAGTACAGAGCATGCAGCAAACTTATTCTCACTCAAAGAGTTTGGGAATATTTATACCCGAATAATGAATCCAACAAATGATGTATTGGAAAAAAGAGTTGCTGCTCTTGAAGGTGGTTTATCATGTGTAACTGTTTCATCTGGTCAAACGGCATCATCTTTTGCCATATTAAATGTGGCTCAAGCTGGCGATAATATTGTGAGTTCTACTGACTTATATGGTGGAACAGTATCATTATTTAACAATACGCTTAGCAAGCTTGGAATAGAAATAAGATATGCAGATCCAAGTGATCCTAAAAATTTTGAAAAGCTAATTGATGACAAAACTCGTGCCTTTTATGGTGAAACTCTACCTAATCCATATTTAAGAGTTTTCCCCATTAAAGAAGTTTCAGATATTGGAAGAAGGTATAACATTCCTCTTATAATGGATAATACTGCCGCCCCTGTTATCTGCAAGCCGATAGAACACGGAGCTGCTATAGTTATTCATTCTTTGACAAAATATATTGGTGGACACGGAACTGCAATAGCTGGTAGCATTGTTGATAGTGGGAATTTTGATTGGACAGCTGATCCTAAAAGACAACCATTATTTAATGAACCAGATCCAAGTTACAATAACGTTATATGGGGAAAAGCAGTACCTGAGATGACCGGTGCTAATGTTCCTTTTGCAGTACGTGCTAGAGTTTGCCTGTTGAGAGATTTAGGATCAGCATGTGCTCCTGATAATGCTTTTGCGATTATACAGGGTCTTGAGACAGTTGCTTTAAGAATGAAACAACACTGCGAAAATGCGCAAAAAGTAGTTAATTTTTTG
The DNA here is from genome assembly GCA_902601785.1 of uncultured Pelagibacteraceae bacterium. Classification (GTDB taxonomy): domain Bacteria; phylum Pseudomonadota; class Alphaproteobacteria; order Pelagibacterales; family Pelagibacteraceae; genus Pelagibacter. The sequence continues at coordinate 25,865 of CACKOH010000004.1, forward strand.
AAAAAACATAAAGAGGTAACCAAAGTTATTTACTCTACTGAACATAACAAACATATTTCAGATAGAGCTAAACAATACTTAAAAGGTGGAAATGGGCCTATGGTTGGTATTGAATTAAAAGGTGGGATTGAAGCTGGTAAGAGATTTATTGAATCATTAAAAATGTTTTATCATGTTGCAAATATTGGAGATGCTAGGAGCTTAGCCATACACCCAGCAAGCACAACACACAGCCAATTAAATGATAAAGAACTTGCTGCATCAGGTGTAACACAAAGTTATGTTAGACTTTGTATAGGTATCGAGCATATTGACGATATTATTGATGATTTAAATCAAGCTTTAAATAAATCTTCAAAAGGAAAGCTTAAAGCAGTTAGTTAGTTTTAGTATTTATAAAGAAAAAATAGATAGAAGAAGTTACTAAAAAAATAGAACTTACTTGGTGCATAGCAGCAATATAAATTTGTGCACCATGTATAATTGTAAAAATTCCTAAAATAATTTGTAAAATAATAAAAAATCCCAAAATATTAACTGATCTATATAGGTTTGTTATTTTACTTTGATAAACTTTAAAAATTATCAACACATAAAATAATCCAATTACATATGCTAGGTTTCTATGAATAAACTGAACTAATGATGGATCGCTAAAAGCAGATATTTTAAATAAATTTTCAAAATTATTATCATTTGGGAAATAAGTATTTCCCATTAGAGGCCAAGAATTATAAATTTTTCCTGCATCCATTCCTGATACAAATGCACCAATTACAATTTGTATTAATATTAAAACTAAAAATATAAATGGAATTACTGAATTTATACCATTTAAAACTTGTTTATAATTTTGATATTTTAGATAATTCCAAAAAATTAAGGATAAAATCAAAAAAGCAATTAACAAATGAATAGATAATCTAAAGTGACTAACATCTATTCTATCAACCAAACCACTGCTAACCATATACCAACCAATAAAGCCTTGGAAACAAATAAGAAAAAAAATAAAATATAAATCAAGTATTTTTGAGATTTTTAATTTAAAGGAAAAATATATAAGTGGAATTAAATAGCAAATTCCTATTACTCTCCCTAAAAACCTATGAGCCCACTCCCACCAGAAAATAACTTTAAACTCTTGCAATGTCATATTGAAATTCTGCAATTTATACTCTGGTATCTCTTTGTATAAGTTAAAGTATAATATCCAATCATTTTGGTTTATGGGAGGAAGTAATCCAGTGAATAATTGCCATTCAGTTATTGAAAGACCAGAGTCAGTTAGTCTAGTTAAGCCACCAACTAAAATCATAATAGAAATCATAATAAACATAGTAAATAACCAGAGAGACAATTGATTATAAATTTTTGTATTAACAGTATACATAAGCGCTTAAATATAATATTTTTTTAAAAATCCAAATATATAAATGTCGCCTTTAAAAAGAAAAAAATTAAGTAAAATTAGAATTGAATTAGATAGACTTGATAATGGTCTTATCAAAATTATAAAAAAAAGAACAAATCTTGTTAAAAAGGTTCTTAAATTAAAAGACAGAAAAAACCAAATTGTAGATCAAAAAAGAATAAATATTATTTTAAGAAATATAAAAAAAAAATCTGTTAAAAATAAAATAGACCCAAAAATTACAAATAGAATATGGAAGAATATGATTTGGGCTTATATTGAATACGAAAAAAAAAACTTTAAAAAAAAATAGTTACTTGCTGTGTGGAGGTAGCTTCTTTTCTACAAACATTTCATGTTTTCTGGTATCAGGATTATATTTCTTAGCTGAAAGTTTCACCTTAGCTTTTTCACCTCCAGCAGGTTTTTTTACGTAGTAAAAAAAAGAACTATCAGGCTTAGCTTCAGGAACTAGTCTTACTTTAACATGTGTTTTTTTTGCCATATTATTTTAGTTCTTTAATAATTTTAGAAATTTTAACTAATTTATTTTTTAAATTTCCAGCTTTTATAGATTTATCTGCCATTTCGTCAAGCTTTAATGAAACTTCGTTATTTAGTATCTTTTTTACACCTTTAATAGTCATACCCTGTTCCTTTAAAAGGAATTTAACTTTCTTTAAAAGATTAATTGTTTTTTCATCATAATATCGTCTATTAGTGTTTAATATTTTTGGTTTGATTTGTTTAAATTGTGTTTCCCAAAATCTTATTATATGCGTTGGAAGAGTGCCATTTTTGTTTACTTTAAGTTTTAAAATCTTTGCAACCTCCCCAATAGTTTTGTAAGCTCCCTCAGACTTATTCATTTTCTTTCATATTGATAAATTCTTTAAATTCTTTTGACGGCTTAAACAAAACAACTTCTCTACTAGATATAACTTTTGACTCCTTGGTTTTAGGATTTCTTCCTATTCTTGATTTTTTTTGTCTTATAGAAAATGTACCAAATTTGGATAATTTTAATTTTTTTTCAGATTTAATATTTGACACAATTGTTTCTAAAAAATCTTCAATTAGATTTTCTGAGATTTGCTTGGAAAAACCAAGCTGCATATAAACTAAATTAACTAAGTCTTTTTTAGTTAAATTTATTCTCATTTTAAATATTATGCTTTATCTTTTCTATCAAATTACCTTTTACAATTCTATGACAAACATCAAGTGAGTTAGAAAAACCCACATAATCAGTTCCACCATGACTTTTAACCACCGGTGAGTCTAGACCAATAAAAATTGCACCATTATACAATCTTGGATCAAGTCTTTTCTTAAATTTTTTTAAATTAGATATATTTAATAATGAGGAAATTTTACCTATAATATTTCCAGTCATTGTTTTTTTTAATTCACTCGTAATAAAATTTGCTGTACCTTCCGCAGTCTTTAAAGCCACATTCCCTGTAAAACCATCAGAAACAATTACATTAACATCTCCATCCATTAGATGATTTCCCTCTATATAACCTGCAAAATTATAATTATTGGAATTTTTTTCATTTAAAATTTGAAAGGTTTCTTTTATTATTTCATTTCCTTTTAATTCTTCAGATCCAATATTTAATAAAGCTACATTAGGTTTGTCATTAGGATATAATGACGTGTACAAAGAAGCGCCCATTATTGAAAAATCCATCAAATTTTTTGAACTGCATTCAATATTTGCACCTAAATCTAATACTACACTCATCCCTTTTTTATTTGGCCAAAGGGCAGACAGTGCTGGTTTATCGATATTCTCAATCATTTTTAAATTTAGTTTAGCGACAACTAGTAAAGCTCCAGTGTTTCCAGCTGATATAACTATATCCGCTCTTTTCTCTTTAACACTCTGAATAGCAAGCCACATACTAGTTTCTTTGCCCCTCTTTGCTCCTTCCAAGGGACTATCTGTACTCTTGATAACTTTATCTGTATGAATAATTTCATAAAATTTATTATCAATTTTATTTTTAATTAATTCTACAATTTGATTTTGATCACCAAAAATCTTATAAAAAATATTTTTATTAAATTTATTATTTAAAATAATTCCATCAATAATTTTTTTAGGAGAGCCATCTCCACCCATTGCATCAACTGCAATTTTAATCAAATCTGACATTTTATTGATATAATATACTATTCTTTTGGGTCTAAAACTTGTCTTCCTTTATACATACCAGTTTTCAAGTCTAGGTGATGTGATAGCCTATATTCACCAGATTTTTTATCTTCAACTATATTTTTAGTTGAATATTTCATAGTTTGAGCTCTTCTCATCCCTGTTCGTGAAGGTGTTTGTTTTCGTTTAGGTACAGCCATAATTATGGGTTACTTACACTTTTTAAGTAAGAATTCAAAGTTTTTTTTGATAAATCATCGTTAAAATTCTCAAAATAATCAAGTAAATATTCAATATTTCCAAAATCGTTCAAAAAAATTGAAATTTTTTCCAATTTATTAGATTTGGATAAATCTTCCCAGAAATGAATTTCTGAAACCATTGAATGGAATAAATTTATATAATCTTTCATTTTTTTATTAATAGATTGATCACCGTAACCTATTTCTCTAATACTCAATTCAAGTTGACGAAAATTAAAATCATAGATTTCCTGTAACACAGTCTTATTTTCATCATTTTTATAATTTTTAAGAAAAAAAGAAAAATGAAGTAAAAATAAGGTTAATCTATCGGAAAAATTATCTTCTCTGTTTAAATCTTTATATAAGTCTTTATTTCTAGTGTAATTTATTAAATTATTATAAAGATATAGATACTTTTGTTTCATGTATAAAACATTATATATAATTTTATTTTCATTAATAGTTACAAATTGCTCTTTTAAACCTGTTGTTAAACACCATGGAGTTCCTTTTTTGGAAAAAAAACAAGGTTCACTAATTATTAACAAAAGTAATAAAAACGATATTAAAAAAACCTTAGGATCACCATCAACTACAAGTAAATTTGACAACGACATTTGGATTTATATCGAAAGAAAACAAACTCAATCAAAGCTTAAAAACCTTGGAAGAATGAAAATATTTAAGAATGATGTCTTAGTACTGGAAATTGATAAATATGGCATACTTAAAAAAAAAGAATTTTACAATAAAGATGATATGAAAAATATTAAAATAGTTGAAGCAACAACAGAGGCTGGTTTCAAAAAAAGCTCATTTGTTTATAATTTCATGTCAAGTATGAGACAAAAAATTAATGACCCTCTTGGTCAGAGGGCCAAAAAAAGAAAAGCTATTAGCCAGCGATAACTGCTAATAAAAGCAAAGCTACAATATTTGTAATTTTAATCATTGGGTTTACTGCAGGTCCTGCAGTATCTTTGTATGGATCTCCCACTGTATCACCAGTCACAGCAGCTTTGTGAGCTTCCGAGCCTTTTCCGCCATGATTACCATCTTCTATATATTTTTTAGCATTATCCCAGGCACCACCGCCAGCTGTCATTGAAACAGCAACAAACAAACCAGTAATGATAACACCTAACAACATTGCACCTACCGCAGCAAGTGCAGCTACTTGACCGCCAATAGTTAAAATTATAAAATATAAAACAACTGGCGAAAGAACTGGTAATAAAGATGGAATAATCATTTCTTTAATTGCTGCTACTGTCAATAAATCTACTAATTTTGCATAATCAGGCTTTTGTTTTCTTTTCATTATACCTGGGTATTTTTTGAATTGTCTTCTTACCTCAACAACAACAGCTCCACCTGCTCTACCTACAGCTTGCATTCCCATTGAACCAAACAAATAAGGTAGCATTCCACCGATTAACAAACCAACAACAACGTAAGGATTTGATAAATCAAAAGTTACAACAATACCCTCAAGAGCTGAACCAGCTTCTTTTGAGAAATGTTTAATATCTTCTGTGTAGGCAGCAAATAAAACTAAAGCACCTAAACCAGCTGATCCAATTGCATAACCTTTTGTTACAGCTTTTGTTGTGTTTCCAACTGCATCTAAAGCGTCAGTTGTTTTTCTTACTTTTTTATCTAAATTTGACATCTCTGCAATACCACCAGCATTATCAGTAACAGGACCATAAGCATCTAATGCAACAACCATACCAGCCAATGCAAGCATAGTAGTTACTGCAATAGCAATTCCAAAAAGCCCAGCAATTGTGTTAGTGATAAGAATACCTGCAACAATTATTAGAGCTGGAACTGCTGTAGCTTCCATTGATACAGCTAATCCTTGAATAACGTTTGTTCCATGTCCAGTTGTTGATGATAAAGCAACAGATTTAACAGGTCTGTAATTAGTTCCTGTGTAATATTCTGTTATCCAGATTAATAGTCCTGTGATTACCAAACCAATTACTCCGCAATAGTACAGGTTCATACCATTAAAAGTTTTGCCATTAACTGTATATTCATTTGCAAAACCTATTACATGATCTGTCACAGGCCATAAAATTACTAATGACGCTAAAGCAGATACTACAAAACCTTTATACAAAGCATTCATGACATTTTTAGTGTTACCTAATTTAACAAAAAAAGTACCAAGTATTGAAGTTAACAAACATGCAGCACCAATACTTAATGGATAAATCATCATATTTAAATCACCCACAAAGAAGATTGATGATAAAACCATTGTAGCAACAATAGTTACTGCATATGTTTCAAATAAGTCTGCTGCCATACCTGCACAATCACCTACGTTATCACCCACGTTGTCAGCTATGACGGCTGGATTTCTTGGGTCATCTTCTGGGATACCTGCTTCTACTTTTCCTACCAAATCAGCACCAACATCAGCTCCCTTTGTAAAAATTCCCCCACCTAACCTTGCAAAAATTGAAATTAAAGAAGCACCAAAACCTAATGCAACAAGAGCATTAACAATTTCTCTTTCATCAACATTTAATTTTAATAAGATATAGTAATAAACAGCTATTGACAATAATGCTAAACCTGCAACTAACATACCAGTTACGGCACCTGATTTAAAAGCAACGGAAAGGCCTTGAGCTAAACCTTTTCTTGAAGCCTCTGCTGTTCTTACATTAGCTTCAACAGATACTAACATTCCAACATAACCTGCAATACCTGATAAAGCAGCACCAATTAAATATCCTGCACCAACTAATGGACTAAAAGCTATGCTAACAATTACCAAAACAACAACACCAACAATTGCTATTGTTTTATATTGTCTTGCCAAATATGCTTTAGCACCAATTTGAATGGCAGATGCAATTTCTTGCATTTTTTTATTACCTGCACTTGAATTAAGAATATTTTTTCCAGTAAAAAATCCATAGACAATGGATAAGAGTCCTGCTGCAATTGTATATAATAAAATCGTTTCGACTGTTGAGCTCATGAAAACCTTAATGTTGTTGGTTGTTAAATTTTAAGCCCGCACAATACAAAAAAAGCTAAAAAAGACAATAATTAACTTTTAGAATTGATGAACATAACCTTTATTTTTAAGCACTATTTCCTTACCTTTTTCATCAATAATTACTGATCTTTTTTTATTAGAACAAATTTTACCTATTTTAGAAATTTTAATACCAAGATTTTTAGATGTTTGGGCTATGATTCTGGATTTAATTTTGTTTGCAGTAAATAAAATTTGATAATCATCACCATTAGATACCAATTGAATCTTTTTCATGGTCTTCATTTTTATTATTTTTAACAAATTTTTTGAAATTGGTATTTTATTTTCATACAAGGTAAATGACAAATTTTGACTGTTTATCATTTTACTCAAATCATCAATCAGACCATCAGACAAATCAATAGAGGAATTTGCAAAGTTTAATAACTTTTTAGTCAACTTTATTTGTATATCAGGTAGATAATATTTTTGAGCAAAATATTTTTTTAGTTCTTTAGATACTTTAATTTTGTTTTTTAAAATTTGAAGGCCCATAAAGCTATCACCCAAATAACCTGTCACATAAATATCATCATTTACTAAAGCCTTATTTCTATAAATAATTTTTTTTGAATAACCTAGCGATGTGAAAGTAAAACTAAGTTTATTAGAAAATGTGGTATCACCTCCACATAAAAAAATATTATATTTTTTTTGTTCCTCCTTTAAAGATTTTGAAATTAAAGATAAGTTTTTTTTTGAAAAGGTTTTGGTATTACCTGACCCAGCTATAAAATAAAATTTTGGTATCACTCCTTTACAAACTAGATCTGAGATAGAAGATCTTAAAATTTTTTTAATAACAAGATGAGGGTATTTAAAGTCAATAAAGTGATAGCCTAAATTATATGTATCAACAGAAATAGCTATACCTTTTTTTTTATCAAAAAAAACATCGTCATTTAAATTTAGGGCAAATTTATTTTTTTTTGAGATCTTTGAAAAATAATTTTTAATTAATTCAAATTCATGCATCTTTAGATCTCAATTTTTTTCCAACATTATCTAGTAAGGCATTTAGATATTTTGTCTGAGAATTTTCTAAAAAAAAATTAGATGAATTTAAATATTCCTTGATAATTATATTTAGTGAAAGTTGAGGTTTGTACATAAATTCATAAGTTGCTGCTTTAAGAATAGTTTGAAAAACTTTATCAAGATTTTCAAATACAAAATCATCACCTAGTTTTGTGTTTAATTCATCTAATATAAGGTCATTTCTTTCTATGGTCCCTGTTACTATATCTTTAATAAATTTTTTAAATCGGTGTTTTGGGAATTCTAAATTATCATCTTCATTATAAAATTTACCATATAATTTTTGAATAATTATAACTCTTGGATTATTTTTTGGATTAAAATGAGTTCTCATTTTTGAGACAAAATAGTAATTACAGCTTTAGCAGCTTCAGCTCCTTTTCGTTTTCTTGCTTTAGCTTGTTTCATATTAAGGCATGTAATAATGCCGTTACCTATAGGCTTTTTATTATTTACAGATATGTCCATAATTGCATTGGTTGATGCTTGAGAAATAAAATCAAAATGGGGAGTTTGTCCTTTGATAACACATCCGAGTGCTAAAAATGCATCATACTTTTTAATATTTTTTGAAATTGTAACTGGTATTTCAAATACACCTGGAACAGTTATAATTTTAATTATATTTGATTTTGGAATTAACCTTAACGCACTGCTCAGTAATCCTTTTGATATATCTTTATAATAATCTGCAATAACTATTAAATATTTTTTTTTCATTAAATCAGTTCCTGTTTGGTAATCTTTATATCATATCCTTCTAAACCAATAACCTTTTTCGGTGACTTGGTAATCAATATCATATTTTTAATTTTTAAATCTTTAATTATTTGAGCACCTATTCCATAATTTCTTATAAGTTTGTCATTGCCTGTTTTATAAAATTCTTTATTTTTATAATCTTTAAGTGTTTGTGTAACAGATCGAAGATTAGAGTCTTTGATAAAAACTAAAACGCAACAAGAATATTTTTTGAAATAATTTAAAGTTTTATTAAACGAATTTGGCAATTGTTGGCTGATTAAATAATTTTGAACTACATTTGACGAGATTACTCTAACTCTAGGTGTAACACCTTTTTTAATATTTCCTTTTATTAATGCAAAATGCTCTGCACCGTCTAATAAATTTTCATATATTCTTATTTTATATATTTGATTTTTTACTTCAATATTACTTTGTTTTTTTAAGCGTATTAATTTTTCTTTTTTTAGTCTGTAAGCAATTAGATCTTCAATTTTTCCAATTTTAAGTTTATGTTTTTTTGCAAAATTAAAAAGATTGTCACCTTTTGCCATTGTCCCATCTTCATTCATAATTTCACATATAACTGCTGAATTATTTTTTTTAGCTAATCTAGATATATCTACTGATGCCTCTGTATGTCCTGCCCTAACTAATACTCCACCATCTTTAGCTATAATTGGAAAAATGTGACCAGGGGAAACAATATCATTTTTATTTGCATTTTTTTTTGATGCAATTTTAATTGTTCTAGATCTATCTTTTGCAGAAATACCTGTTGTTATTCCTCTTTTTGCTTCAATAGAGATAGTAAATGCAGTTTTGTTTCTAGATTTATTAATAGGCGACATTAAACTCAAATTTAATTTTTTTGCCTGAACACTATCTAAAGCAAGACAAATTAATCCACGTCCATACCTAGCCATAAAATTTATATTTTTTGCATTAGTGTCAGAAGTAGAAATGACTAAATCACCTTCATTCTCTCTTTTTTCATCATCAACAAGAATGAACATGCCACCTTTTTTGGCTACATTGATTATTTGTTCAATTTTAGCAAAATTATTTTTTTTCATTAAAATAATTTCTAACGTATTTAGATAGGATATCTATCTCAATATTAACTAAGCTCGATTTCTTTAAAGTAGATAAATTTGTTTCTTTATACGTGTGAGGGATAATCCAAATTTGAAATCCTTTTTTTGTAACTTTTGAAATAGTAAGAGATATACCATTTACACTAATAGATGCTTTTTCTATTAAATGTTTTTTTTCCTTCCTAGGAATTTCAAACTCAAAAACATATGATTTATCAACTTTGGAGATCTTCAATACTTTACCAACAGTGTCTACATGACCCTGACATATATGTCCTGAAATTTTTGTGCCGTATTTTAAAGGTAATTCTAAGTTAATAATATCTCTAGGTTTTAAAAATTTAAACTTTGATCTTTTGATTGTTTCATTTGATAGATAAAATTCCATAATCTTTTTTTTAAAAGAAATCAATGTTAAGCACACACCATCACAAGCTACTGATAAACCCATATCTCTACTTGAAACTTTAAGGTTACTTTTTACAAAAATATTAAGGCCTTTATCTCTTTTGACTATTTTAGAAATTGTTCCTTGATTGTAAATAATTCCGTTAAACATATTATTTGTTATAATGAGTTATTGTATCTTTTCCATAGGAAGAATTAAGATTTTGTCTAAATGGATATTTTTTATTTAAGACATTTAATCCATTAAATTTAACAAAATCTGAATTTGTTGGTAGTTTTTTTTGACTTTTGAATAAATAAAATTGATTAAATATTTTATCCCTTAATAAGTTTGTTGTTAGAAGATCGCCTCCTTCCACTAAAGTATTTCTAAAACCCAAAGAATAAAGTTTTTTTATAATTGGTCTTAGATCTAGTTGCTTAGTATTATTTAATTTTGTTTTAATTAGTTCTATTTTTTTTTTTTTAAAGATAGAAATTCTTGACTTATTCGCTCTATTATAAAAAACGATAGTATTTTTTTTATTAGCAGACTTAAAAATATAAGTTTTTTTGTTTAAACTTAAATTGCTGTCTAAAATAATTCTTACTGGTGAAAATTTTTCAAAACCTTTTATTCTGCAATTTAATTTAGGGTTATCAATATTTACAGTTTTGCTTGATGTCATTATTGAGTCATTTTTGTATCTTAATAAATGAGTAAATTTATCAGAATACTGGTTGGTTATTTTTGTTTTAAATTTATTATAAATTAGTTTGTTTTTTGAAATAGCTATCTTGCCAGTAACAAAAGGCTTTTTATTTTTTCTATTAAAAAAATATGGAATATAAAATTTTTTAACTTTATCTTTTAGAAGGCCTATCGAAACATTGATTTTATGAGATTTTAAAATTTTAAAACTTTTTTTTCTTACTCTTTTATCAGTATCTTCAAGTGCGTAAACCACTTCAGATATTTTTGATTTAATTATTTCATTTGTACATGGTGGTGTAACACCCTGGTGGCTGCATGGTTCCAAAGTGACATACATCTTTGAACCATTAAGTTTCGTATTACAATTTTTAATTGCATTAAATTCTGCATGAGGTCTACCATTATAAGAAGTTTGACCAATTGAAATAATATTATCATTTTTAACAATTACACAACCAACAGATGGATTAGTACCAGTTAATCCCTGTCGAGATCTTGCCAAGTCCAAGGCAATCTCCATGAATAGTTTATCTTTTTTTGAAAATTTATTTTTTTTTGAAGACATCTATCTTGTCCACGAATTGAACAAAGTCTTGTTCTTCTCTGAAGTTACGATAAACAGACGCAAAACGGACATAAGCTACAGGATCTAATTCTTTTAAGCCCTCCATAACCATTGTACCAATTGTGCTTGTTGAAATTTCACTTTGACCAAGTTCTTCTAATGCTCTTGAAACTTTACTGATAAATTTTTCAGCAGTACCAGTATCTATAGGTCTTTTTTTGAGAGCGATATATATTGATTTGGCAAGTTTATCTCTATCAAATGGAGATTTTCTCCCGTTCTTTTTAACTACCATAAGCTCTCTAAATTGAATTCTTTCAAATGTGGTAAATCTTTCACCACAAACACACATTCTTCTTCTTCTTATAGCAGTACCATCTTCGGTAGGACGTGAGTCAACAACGGAGGTCTCACCTTTTTTTTCGCAGGGGCAAATCATTAATTAAAGATTCTTATATATCGGAAATGAAGAAGTTAAAGCAATAACTTCATTTCTAACTTCATCTTCTACTTTACTGTTATCATCTGGGTTTTCTGATAATCCTTTAAGAGTTTTTGTAATCAATTCACCCACTTTCTTGCATTCATTTAAACCAAAACCACGTGTTGTAATCGCTTGTGTTCCTAATCTTATACCAGATGTTACCATTGGCTTTTCTGTATCAAAAGGTATACCATTTTTATTACATGTAATATTAGCTCTTGATAAACTTTCCGCAGCTAAGTTACCTTTTACATTGTAAGGACGTAAGTCAACCAACATAAGATGAGTATCTGTACCATCAGAATAAATTTTAAAACCATTATTTTTTAAAGTTTCTGCTAAAATTTTTGCATTTGCTAAAACAGATTTAATATAGTCTTGAAAGTCAGGCTGAAGAGCTTCTAAAAAACCGGCTGCTTTAGCTGCAATAACATGCATTAATGGTCCACCCTGGTAGCCGGGAAAAACTGCTGTGTTAAATTTTTTAGATAATTCCTCGTGATTAGTTAAAATTATTCCACCTCTTGCACTTCTAAAAACTTTATGTGTAGTAGATGTTACCACATGAGCATAGTCACACGGATTTGGATATCCCTTTCCAGCAACCAAACCCGAAAAATGTGCCATATCCACCATTAGATATGCTCCAACTTTATCTGCAATTTCTCTAAATCTTTTAAAATCAATAACTCTGGAATATGCACTTCCACCTGCAATTATCAATTTTGGTTTATGTTCTAAGGCAAGTTTTTCAACATTGTCATAATCTATAAGTTCAGATTTTTTATCAACATCATACCCTATCGGATTAAACCATTTTCCTGACATTGAAATTTTTAAACCATGAGTGATATGACCTCCTGAATTTAAGCTCATACCCATAAAAGTATCACCAGGTTTTAACAGCGCCAAAAATACTGCACCATTAGCTTGTGCTCCTGAATGGGGCTGTGCGTTAGCAAATTTGCAATTGAATAGTTTCTTTAATCTTTCTATTGCTAAATTTTCAGCAACATCAACATGTTCACATCCATTATAATATCTTTTACCGGGGTAACCTTCTGCGTATTTATTAGTTAGCACTGAACCTTGAGCCTCCAAAACAGCTTGAGAAACAATATTCTCTGAAGCAATTAATTCTATATGTTGTTGCTGTCTCAAGAGTTCATCTTGAATTGCCTTGTAAAGGTCTGGGTCTTTTGAAGATAAACTGTCTTCAAAAAAACTTTTATAGCTATCATTTATATAATTTTTTTCACTAGACATTATATTTTTTTAATCCTTTTTAAGTGTCTACCACCTTCAAATTTAGTATTCAAAAAAACACTAACACAATTTAAAGCATTTTTTTTTGTTAACAATCTTGAGCCTAATGTAATGATATTTGCATCATTATGCAATCTTGATAATTTTGTTGATTTTAAATTAAAACATTGAGCAGCTCGAATATTCTTATGTTTATTTGCAGCTATATTCATCCCCATTCCAGATCCACATACTAAAATTCCAATATTATTTTTGCTAATTTTTACTTTTCGAGCAACCTTATGAGCATAATCAGGGTAATCTACTCTGTTATCAGAGGATGGTCCTAGATCAAAATAATTCATTTTTTTTTTAATTAGATGTTTTTTAATGATTTCCTTTAATTTAAAGCCAGCGTGATCAGAAGAAATATATATATTTTTCAAACTAATTAAATTTATAATCAAGAACACAAGCTACAAGGTGAATTCTATTTTCTTCACCTCCATTAAACGCATTGTGATATTTAGTATTATTTGTAACCCATACAGAACCATCTGCGGGCATATGTTTTGCAACATTATCTATTACCATTAAACAACCTGGGTTAGTAATAATTGGTATATGTAGTCTTGGCTCAGGATCTCTGTGCCAACTTAAAGTAGATCTTGGCTCTTTTAAAAGAATTCTTACTCTACCCAATTTATATTTTGAAGAAAGCACGTCATACACTTCCTTAAAGTATGTGTTTTCGTAATCTTTAATAAATTCTGAATATTGCGTCTCATCAACCTTAATGTCTCTTGAAACTTCTTTTCCTGTTTTGTCAGGCTTAGTCCAATAAACTCCTCTAGCTTTGCTTCCTTTTATAGAGTCTGGATCTCCAGGTATTTGAGTTAATGAAATGGCTCCAAAGTGAGTTACACCGCCACCATCATCAAATTTTTTAATATTTACAATTTGATTATATGCCTCTTGCAACTTGTCTATATCAAATTTTATGTTCTGTTTTTGAAAATCACTGAAATTTAAAATTCTTTCCTCTTTTTTTATATTCAGGTCTACAATTTTTGTGTTATCTATAGTCATCGAAATTGTGTTGTACTTATAATTTTATATATTTGTATAATACTTTTGTCGCATTAATAAAGTATATTTGAACATGATTACAGGAAAATATCCAAATTTAAGATTGAGAAGAAACAGAAAGGAATCGTGGACTAGAAGGTTAGTTCAAGAAAATACACTCAGTCCAAATGATTTTATATTACCAATTTTCTTAATAGATGGATCAAACAAAAAAGAATCAATATCTACAATGCCAGGTGTTTTTAGATATACAATAAATAGAGTTTCTCAAATAGTAGATAAAGCAATTAAAAAAGGTATTCCAATGGTTGCTCTTTTTCCTAAAACGAAAAATATTTTAAAAAATGATTTGGGTACTGAGTCATTAAATGAAAATAATTTAGTTTGCAGGGCTATAATAGAAATTAAAAAAAGATACAAAAACCAAATTGGAATTATGTGTGATGTTGCGCTAGATCCTTATACATCACATGGTCATGATGGATTAATAAAGTCTAATCAAATAATTAATGATGAAACGATTGAAGTGCTAATAAATCAATCTCTATTACAGGCTGAAATGGGATGTGATGTTCTTGCACCTTCAGACATGATGGATGGGAGAATAGGAAAAATAAGAAAAGCACTTGATAGTTCAAATTTTAAAAATACTCAAATTTTATCCTATGCAGCTAAGTATGCTTCTAGTTTTTATGGACCTTTTAGAGATGCTGTTGGTTCTAAAAGCTCACTTAGAAGTGACAAAAAAACTTATCAAATGGACTTTAGAAATAGTGATGAGGCTATGCGGGAAGTTGCTTTGGATATAAAAGAAGGTGCAGATATGATTATGGTTAAACCAGGAATGCCCTATTTAGACATAATTAAATCGATAAAAGAAAATTTTAGAATTCCAGTTTTAGCATACCAAGTTTCTGGTGAATATAGTCTTTTAGAAACTGCTATTAATAAAAAACTAATACAAAAAAATGCAGTTTATGAAAGTTTAGTTTCTTTTAAACGTGCAGGAGCAAATGCTATTGTTTCATATTATGCTGATAGAATAGACAAAATTTTAGAATAACTATTTCAAAGAATTTAGAAAAATTAATCTACTGTTAGGATAATTTAAATTATTTGGTTTCAAGATTGTTTTATCCAAATAATCTCCAACCAATTTCAATCCACTCAATAAAATATTAATATCTGTTACCTCTAAATCTTTTTCAATAAGAAAGTTAGGAACATATTTCTTTTCAGAATAAGAAGTTGCGAAATAAACAGTTTTATTATCTTCTAAATTTTTCTCGACTAAATTTTCTAGCTCAAGATCGTAACCTAGTAATTTTAGTAACTCTAATTCCCAGAAAATATATTTTTTAAGCCAGTTTTGTTCATTTAATAAATTAAAAAGATCTTCGATAAGAGAGTAAACTTTTTTATTTGTCTGTGCTTCGGCTGTTAAAATTTTTATTAAGTTCATTGCTGAAGTAATACAAGAAAGCTTTTGTTTATGATCAAAATAAAATGGACTGTAAGCATTTAAAATTTCAATTTTAAAATAGCCCATTCTATTATCATTTTTTGAGTTGTAATTAACATGAATTTTATTTCCTACTTGAAGATAATTTTTAATTTTTTTAGATGTTCCTCCAAATATAATGCCTGAAACTTTACCTCTATCCATAGTATATACTTCAGCAATTATAGAGTTTTCACTATACCTACTTTTACTGACTAAAAAACCTTGATCAATCCAATTCATATTGTTTTAAATTTATATTTTTTAAACATTCGATGGCAGCATTTTGCTCAGCATCTTTTTTTGATTTACCTGTTGATATAAAATATTTCGTATTAGGAAGCTTAACTCCCACCTTAAAAATAGGTTTATGACGTGGACCTGTATTAGAAATTATTTTGTACGTTGGTAATTTTTTAAATTTTTTTAGAGCTAATTCTTGAAGTTTTGTTTTTGCGTCAATTTGAGTAACAACACTTTTTTCAATATGACTATCCCAAAGTTTTAAGATAACTTTTTCAGCTATATTTAGCCCTTTGTCTAAATAAATAGCTCCCATTAATGCCTCACAACTATCTGAAATAATTTTGTCTTCGATTTTGATAATTTTATTTTTTGGGTTGAAGGTTTTTATATATTTTTCTAATTCAATAACTTTTGCAATTTCTAAACATGTTTTTTTATTTACTAAAGAAGCAAATTTTTTATCAAGTATACCCTCTTTTTCATTAGGATAGATTTTTAAAAGTTTTTGAGCAATAACTAAGCCAAGCACTCTATCTCCTAAAAATTCAATCTTTTCATTATTTTCATTTGGGTTGAAACTTTTGTGGGTTAATGATTGAATTAACAAATTGTTATTTCTAAATTTTATATTTAATTTTTTTTCTAATTTTTGATAGTTTATTTTCATCAATTAATTTTATCAAATGATCTATTAAATCTAATTGATTTATGCCATTTCCAAAATTCAAAAATACTACCCATCTTTCTATCAGATGAAAAAAAAATAAATTGGGCTTTACCGACAAGATTGTCTTTATGAACATAACCAACGCTTGTTAAATACCTACTATCTTTAGAACAATCTCTATTGTCACCTAAAAAAAAATAATGGTTATCAGGAACAGTAAAGATATCTGAATTCTGATAGGTGTATTCTTTTAAGTAGACAGTGTGGAATTTTTTTCCGTTTGGTAATTTTTCCTCAAATTTATAAACATCGATAATTTCATTTCCACAATAAATATTACTTTTGCTAAGAGTTTTTGACTTTAACAATTCACTGTTATTTAAATATAGGTTAGAGTCTATAAATTGAATCTTATCACCTGGTAGACCAATAAGTCTTTTTATATAATCTGTTCTATTATCTGCTGGTGTTTTGAAAACAACTACATCTCCACGTTCTGGACTATTGAACATTACTCTTTTGCTAAGTATAGGAGGACTAAAAGGAAAAGAATGCTTACTATAACCGTAGGAATATTTTGTAACAAACAATCTATCTCCTACCAGCAATGTTGGCTCCATTGATGATGAAGGAATATAAAATGGTTGAATTAAAAGAGATCTGATTACTATAGCAATTACTAAAGCATAAAACAAAGTTTTTATATTTTCAGAAAAAAAATTTTTATCTAACTTCATATGGATTGAATAATTGCAAAGGCTGTTGAATAATCTTTTTCGTCTGAAATCGATAAAAAAGAATTAAACTTTTTAATTTTATATTTTTTTTGTACAATTTTTGTAATTTTTTTATTATCAACATATTTAGGCATACCCTTTTTATCATTTGTGATTTCAATGTCTTTAAAGTTTAAATTTGAGGAAAATCCAGTACCTAATGCTTTAGAAAAAGCTTCTTTGGCTGCAAATCTCTTCGAAAAAAAGGCGACTTTATTTTTAGTTTTTTTTGATAATTTAAGTTCATTACTACTAAAAATTCGTCTTGTAAATTTATTGTTCTTTATTGATTCCTTGACCCTTTTGTTATCAATAATGTCGACCCCGATCCCAAGAATTTTCATATTATTACAATAATTTTTTAAAATTTTTAATCACTTTTGACAGACCATGAAATACAGACTCTCCTATTATGAAATGACCAATATTATATTCACGAATTTCTTTTATTTTAGAGAGTAATTTAGTAGTTTTATAATCCAAACCATGCCCGGCATGGACCTCTATGCCCAAAGAATTTGCAAGCTTCGAACTATTTTTAATTCTTTGAAGTTCTTTGTTGTGTTTTAGTTTTGACTTAACTTTATTTGATAATTTTCCAGTATGGATTTCAACACAATCTACTTCAAGTAATCTACAAAGTTTAACATCATTTATAGAGGGATTGATAAATAAACTAGTTCTTATTTGAGCTTTTTTAAATTTAAAAATTATTTTTTTTAATTTATTAAAATTTTTTTTTAAATTTAAACCTCCCTCTGTTGTAATTTCTTTTCTATTTTCCGGTACAATACAGATATAATCTGGTCTAATTCTTAGAGCATTAGATACAATGCTTTCATTCATTGAAATCTCAAGATTAACTAATACGTTTTTCAAATTACATATCTTTTTTGCATCTTTATCCTTAATATGTCTTCTATCTTCTCTTAAATGTATTGTTACAGAGTCCGCTCCACACTTTACTACGTGTAATGCAGCACTGATTGGGTCTGGATGTTTTTCACCTCTCGCATTTCTTAAAGTTGCAACGTGATCAATATTTACACCTAGTCTTTTCACTTGATAAATCTACTTCCTGGTGTTGTTATAGGTACAGATTTAAGTGTTTTAGGTAATTTTTTTGGGCTGTATACAGGCACATCTATTTTTAAATGAGATACAATTTTTGTTTTTATTTTTAAAGTTTTTTTAGACGATCTATCTATGATAGATGCAAATCCTAATAATTTGGCATTTGCTTTCTTTATTAGTTTAACGCATTCTAAACTTGATTTTCCTGTAGTAATAACATCTTCAATAATTAGAACTCTAGCATCTTTCTTAATATAAAAACCTCTTCTAAGAGTAAATTTACCTTTAACTCTCTCACAAAAAATTGTTTCTTTTTTTAGAAGTCTACCGATTTCATAACCTATAATTATTCCACCCATTGCTGGAGCTAAAATTAAATCAATTTTTTGATATTTTTTTTTGATTTGGTTTGCTAATGATTTGCAAATTTTTTCAGCTAAGTTTGGAAAACTTAGAAGTTTTGCACATTGGATATATTTTGATGAATGCAAGCCTGATGATAAAATGAAGTGACCTTCCAATAATGCATTAGTTTTTTTTAAAATATTTAAGGATTTTTTGTGTGAAAGCATTTCTTTTTTCTTCGTGTCTAATTATCTTAAATTTTATACTCTTTTGTTTTAGCACTGCAATAAAATTTGTGAAATTTTTAAGGTTTCTTATAATTAATTTAAATTTAAAATTAATGTAGTTTGGGTTTTTGCCTACCATCTCTAAACTAGAGATATTTAATTTATGACTTCCAATTAACGAACTGATATCGCCAAGTTGACCAGGTTTATCAGGTAAAGACATCCATAGCGTTGTATTATATTTTTTAATTTTTTCCTCTTTTTGTTCACCCTTATCGTGCCAATACCGCCTTATGGCAGCTCTAGCTTTTCCAGTTTTAGTAGTAGGTATCCAATGAAGTGATGGTGAATTATTTTTTGAGGTGATGATATTTACACGATCGCCATTATGAAGAATTGTTTGTAAGTCGCTTTTGTTTCCATTTATTTCGCATCCTGTTGCTGAGTTACCAATTTTTGTATGTACAGCGTACGCGAAATCAATAGCAGTAGCTTCTTTAGGTAATTTGATCACTGAACCTTTAGGTGTAAAACAAAAAACGTTTTCCTGGAACATCTGAAGTTTAGTGTATTCATATGAATGCTCTGGATTTTCATTTTTTTCTATAATTTCAACTAAATCTTTTAACCAATCATATTCTTTCCAACTTAATGAATTAAACTTTTCCGAAGATTTATATTTCCAATGTGATGCTATACCTCTTTCTGCAAATTCATGCATTTCATTTGTTCTTATTTGAATTTCAATTGGTTTCTTGTTTGAACCAATTACTGAAGTATGAATAGACTCATAACCGTTAATTTTAGGTGAAGATATATAATCTTTAAACTTTCCAGGAATACAATTCCATTTTTTATGAAATATTCCTAGGGTTTTATAACAGTCATCAATATTTTTTAAAATTACTCTAAATCCAACAATATCGGTTACTTGTTCTAGAGAAACTCTTTTTTTTTGAACTTTTCTCCAAATTGAAAATGGAGTTTTTTCTCTTCCATAAATTTCTGCGTTGATATGATTTTCATTTAAAATAGAGCTTAACTCAAAAGAAAGTTCTTCAAATAAATTTTTCTTATCAAGTTTGATTTCGTCCAATCTTTTTTTTATTAATTTTCTTGCATCATTATTTAAGATTTCAAATGATAAATCTTCAAGCTCATCACGAATTCTATGCATTCCCATTCTGTCTGCAAGTGGTGCATATATTTCCATTGTTTCTTGGGCAATCCTTTTTCTTTTATCTTCCTTAGTTATTGCTTTGATGGTTCTCATATTATGAAGTCGATCAGCAATTTTAACTAATAAAACTCTAATATCTTTAGAAGTTGCTAAAATTAATTTTCTAAAATTTTCTGCTTTTGAGTTAAAACTTGCAGTGTTTTCAAAAACAGAAATTTTGGTAACTCCATCTACTAAATCTGCTACCTCAGGTCCAAATTCATTTTTAATTGTCTCATATGTAGCAACAGTATCTTCAATTGTATCATGTAATAATCCGGTAGTAATAGTTGCACTATCTAATTTTAATTCAGTAAGAATATTTGCAACCTCAATCGGATGAACAGAGTAAGGGTCACCAGATGCTCTTTTTTGATTTTGATGTGCCTTAATAGCAAAGTTATATGCTTTATCTAATCTCTCATGATTAAGAAATTTGTTATATACTTTAACTTTATTTATAAGTTCATTAGAATTCAACATTCTTTACTATATCATTAAATTAAATTTGTTTAATAGATGTAATATCGTCCACAGGAAGTAACGAAATTAGGGTCTTAATATCTAATTTTTTAGATGGGTGTTTCCAGTTTTTTTCAATCTCAAACAAGGGGAGTAAAACAAAATTTCTTCTATGCATTCTTTTATGAGGTAAATTTAGCTTACTTTTGATACTTAATTTCATTCCATGAAAATCAATAATGTCAATATCACATATACGGGGAGAGTTTTTTTTTGATTTTTTTCTACCTAAGCTAATCTCAATTTTTTTACATATATTGAGTAAACTTAAAGGATCATCATAACTAATAATTTTCAATATTATATTTAAATATTTTGGATAATTGGGGTTAGGCCATGATGGTGTTTCATAGTATTTTGAAATTGAAATAAATTTTATGTTATTTTCTTTTAAATGAAATTTGGCTTTTTCAATATTTTCACTTCTAACACCAAGATTTGATCCTATACCTAAATAAACAATTTTAGCTGGATTTTCTGATATATCTTGACTTTTCACGGTTCCAATCTCTGTTTTTTTTTGTTGCTCTTTTATCGTATTGTTTTTTTCCTTTAGCAACTGCTAGTTCAATTTTAGCTTTACCTTTTTTAAAATACATTTTTGTAGGTACAATGGTAAAACCGTCTCTTTGCATTTTTCCAATAAGTTTGTTTATCTCTTTTTTGTTTAACAAAAGTTTTCTTTCATCTGTTGGATTGTGATTTGAATAGCTTGCTTGTTTATATGGAGAAATATGTGAATTAATAAGTACTATTTCACCTTTTTTTTCAACTGCATATGCATCCGCTATATTAACTTTACCATCTCTGATGGACTTAATTTCAGAACCTTTTAAAACAATTCCTGCCTCTAAAAGATCTTCAAAAAAATAATTAAAACTTGCTTTTCTGTTTAAACAGATAGTCTTTAAACCAGCATTGGTTTTTTTGTTCATTAAATAAGTTTTGCAGACTCTATGGCTTTTTTTATAATTATTTTAGTCTCTTCTGTAACTTTAACCAATGGTAATCTAACTTCATCGTCACACAAATTCATTAGTTTGGCAGCATATTTTACTGGACTAGGGTTGCTCTCTACAAACATTGCAGTATGTACTGGTTGTAAAATATCATCTAATTCTTTTGCTTTAGCAAGATTCTTGTCATTTTTAGATGTTGAATTTTTTTGAAATTCTGAGCAAAGTTTTGGTGCTATATTTGCAGTTACACTAATAGTCCCAACGCCTCCTCTTTTATTAAATTCAAATGCGTTATCATCGTTTCCTGTTAATTGAATAAATTCATTACCCATTTTCTTTAACTGTTGATCAACTCTGTCTAAATCACCAGTGGCATCTTTTACACCAACAATATTCTTTAATTCATATAGTCTTGCCATTGTATCAACTGACATATCAATTACTGACCTGCCTGGTATATTGTAAATTATAATAGGAATTCCACATTTATCATTAATTGCTTTATAATGTTGATATAGCCCCTCTTGAGTAGGCTTGTTGTAATATGGTGTTACAATTAATGCACCATTTGCACCTGCCTTTTCAGCATGAGAAGTTAGAGAAATAGCCTCCTCAGTAGAGTTAGAGCCCGTACCAGCGATAACTGGTATTTTTCCATTACTCTCTTTAATACATAAATCAATCACACGCTCATGTTCAGTATGGCTGAGGGTTGGAGATTCTCCAGTAGTACCAGCAGGGACTAGTCCAGAGGTACCATTGTCAATATGAAAATGAATTAGCTTTATATATGCATCTTCATCTAGACCATTATTTTTGAATGGAGTGATTAAGGCAACATTTGATCCTTTAAACATAAATACTTATAACATAGTTTAGAGATTCATATACTAAAAGATTATGTGCAAAAAAATATTATTTATTCTTGGAATGGTCTTATTTGTTTCTCTTAAAATAACTAACCTTTACGCAGAGACCATACAAATTGTTCCTCCTCAAAAACCTACCTTATCATCAGAAGAGATAATTAAAAAAATATCAAAAAATATTATTACTCCTCTTAAAAAACCTACAAAATTAAAAAGGGTTGAAAAAAAGGTTGTTGTTAAAGAAATAAAAGAGAAAAAGTTAAGTTTTAAAATTCCTAAAAAAAAACCAACTGTTGCAGGAATAACAACTACTAAAAACATTAAAATATCTAAATATTATAGTAAAAAAGATTTTGGTTTGGCAAAAAAAGCGATTTCTGAAATGCAAAAAAGTAAATGGACTTCAGCTTTAAATATTTCCAAAAAAGCTAAAGATAAATCTATTTATAATTTTATTCAGTGGAGACATCTACTAACAACTGGGAATCAAGCCTCTTTTTACGATTATAAGGTTTTTATAGACAGTAATCCTGAATATCCAAGAATTGATAGATTAAGATATTTGGCAGAACATAAATTGTCTACGGCTAATGTTTCGCCCAAGAAGATCATTACATGGTTTGGAGGTAACGAACCACTTAGTGGATATGGTAAAATGATATTAGGTGAAAGTCACCTATTAATTGGTGATAAATCTAAGGGTACAAATTTAATTAAAGAAGGTTGGATTACAGCAAAATTATCTAAGAATGATTTAAAGTTTTTTAGAAAAAAATTTAAAAAAAATTTAAATGCAGATGATTATATTAAAAGAGCAGATTATCTTGCATGGAATGGAAAGCATTGGGATCTTAAAAGACTAACAAGATATTTACCAAAAGATTATGAGCTTTTATATACGGCTAGACAAATACTAATAAGTAAGGGATATGGAGTTGACCAAGCAATTAAAAATGTGCCACAAAAATTTAAAAATGATGCAGGTCTTAATTATGATCGTTTGAAATGGAGAAGAAAAAAAGGTCGTGTTGACTCTTCAACAGAGATTCTACTAAAAATTAGAAATGATAAAGATTATTTAGTGATGCCAGAAAAATGGTGGAAAGAAAGAGAAATAATTTCACGGGCTCTAATTTATAAAAAAAAATATGAAATTGCTTATAAAATATCAAGTAATCACGGTATGACTGAAGGGTCAGACTTTGCAGCAGCAGAGTGGATGAGTGGCTGGATAGCTTTGAGTTTTTTAAATGATCCTTTAACAGCAAAAAATCATTTTAAAAATTTTTATGACAATGTTAACTATCCAATTAGTACCTCTAGAGGAGCTTATTGGCTTGCTAGTGCATATGAGAAACTTGGAGATAATGAACAATCGAATAAATGGTATTTAGAAGCATCAAAATATTTAACTACCTATTATGGTCAATTAGCATTTTTAAAGATCAATCCAAATGGAAAATTTGAACTTAATAAAGACATGGAAGTTGATAAAAAATATCGACTTATTTTTTTTAATAAAGAACTGGTTAAGCTTACTTATCTCTTAGATGAGCTTAAAAAAGATAAATATTCTAAATTTATTTTAAGACATCTAGCCAATGATGATATTTCTAAAGGTAGTGAAATACTAGCAGCTGAACTTGCAACAAATATAAATAGATATGACTTTGCTATACAAGTTTCTAAAATTGCTTCCTATCAAAAAAGGTTTCATAATAAATTTAATTATCCAATAATTAGTACTCCAAAAAATATTAATGGAAGAAAAATCCCAGATAGCGCTTTAATTTTATCTATTATAAGACAAGAAAGTGAATTTGATTTGGAAGCCAACAGTCACGCAGGTGCAAAAGGATTAATGCAACTAATGCCCTACACCGCAAAATTGGTTTCTAAACAAGCAAAACTTCCTTATTCAAAATCAAGATTAACTACTGATCCTGAATATAATATCAATTTAGGTTCTCATTATATTGCAGGCCTTATCTTACAATATGATGGTGCGTACCCTTTTGCAGTTGCCGCTTATAATGCAGGACCAAACCGAGTTAAGTATTGGAAAAAAATTAATAAAAATCCACAAAAGAAACAAATTAATTATGTTGATTGGGTTGAGTTAATAAAATTTAGGGAAACACGAAACTATGTTCAGCGGGTAATGGAAAACTACAATGTTTACAGATATATATTAGAACAAAGGCCTATTCCAATGAGAAATTTCTTTAAAGATCGTCCTCTATTTTAATGGCGGAAGAGGAGGGATTCGAACCCTCGGTACAAGTTTCCTCGCACGGTCATTTAGCAAACGACTGGTTTCAGCCTCTCACCCACTCTTCCGTATGACATTGTGTAATAAGCGATTGTATTGAAAATTCAATCTTTATAAAGTAATTATTCAATTATTATGAGAAATAAGTACTCTATATTTTCTTTGTTTAAAAATGCTTTGTCGTATCATGAAAATTGGCAAAGAGCCTGGAAAGATCCAGCACCTAAAAAAGAATATGATGCTGTAATTATTGGTGGCGGTGGTCACGGTTTAGCAACAGCATATTACTTAGCAAAAAAACATAATATGCAAAACATTGCTGTAGTAGAAAAAGGTTGGATTGGTGGTGGAAACACCGGTCGTAATACAACAATTATTAGATCAAATTATTTATGGGATGCTAGTGCAGGTTTATATGATCATGCCTTAAAAATATGGGAAGGTTTATCACAAGAACTAAATTATAATGTTATGTTTAGTCAAAGAGGTGTAATGAATCTTGCTCACAATTTACAAGATGTGAGAGATTTAAAAAGAAGAACTCACGCTAACAGGCTCAATGGAATAGATGCAGTTTATTTAAACACTGAGGAAGTAAAAAAATTTTGTCCAATTATAAATACATCACAAGATATTAGATATCCTGTATTGGGTGGTACTTTACAAAGAAGAGCTGGTACAGCTAGACATGATGCTGTTGCATGGGGATATGCAAGGGGTGCAGATAAAATGGGAGTCGATATCATTCAAAACTGTGAAGTTAAAGGTATCAAGAGAAGTGGTGATACAGTTGAGGGTATAGAAACAACAAAAGGATTTATTAAAACTAAAAAAATTGGTGTAGTTGCAGCAGGACATTCTAGCGTAGTTGCTAATATGGCAGGTTTAAAACTTCCCCTTGAAAGTAAACCCTTACAAGCTTTAGTTTCCGAACCTGTAAAACCAATTATTGACACTGTTGTTATGTCAAATGCTGTTCATGCATATATTAGTCAATCAGATAAAGGTGAGCTAGTTATAGGTGCTGGCACAGATGATTATATTTCTTATTCTCAAAAAGGTAGTCATCAAATTGTAGAGGGCACTTTGAATGCAATTTTAGAATTGTATCCAATTTTTAGTCGTATGAGAATGTTAAGGCAATGGGGTGGTATTGTTGATATATGCCCTGATGCAAGTCCTATTCTAAGCAAAACATCAATCAAAGGATTATATTTTAATTGTGGTTGGGGTACAGGCGGATTTAAAGCAACACCTGGTTCTGGAGACTTGTTTGCTCATACTATTGCTAATGACGAACCTCATAAACTGAATGCTGCGTTTAATTTAAATAGATTTGTAAGTGGTGACCTTGTAGATGAACATGGTGCTGCAGCAGTTGCACATTAATGTTTTTAATTAATTGTCCATATTGTGGAGAGAGAGATCAGCAAGAATTTAAAGCTGGTGGAGAAGCTCACATTGAAAGACCCAAACAACCAACTGAATTAAGTGATGATGAATGGGCAGAATATTTATTTATGAGAAAAAATATTAAAGGTGTGCAATTTGAAAGATGGAACCATGCTCATGGTTGTCGTAAATGGTTTAATATGGCTAGAGATACTTCTAATGATGAAATAAAAGCAATTTATAAAATGGGTGAAAAACCACCAACGCAATAAAATGTCACAAAATCTAAGAGTAAAATCAAGTGAATTTATAGATGAGACTAATAGAATTTCATTTAAGTTTGATGGAAAAACATACTATGGATTTAAAGGAGATACTTTAGCATCTGCTTTAATAGCAAATAATGTTCATTTAGTTGGTAGAAGTTTTAAATATCATCGACCAAGAGGAATTATGACATCTGGTTCTGAGGAACCGAATGCAATCGTTCAAGTAAATCCTAATTCAAATATTACAGAACCAAATGCAAGAGCAACAGAAATAGAAATTTATGAAGGTTTAGAAGCATCTAGCCAAAATTGTTGGCCAAGTGTTAATTTTGATATAGGTGGAATAAACAATTTTCTAGCTCCCCTCTTTCCAGCAGGCTTTTATTATAAAACTTTTATGTGGCCTAAAAGTTTTTGGGAAAAGTATGAATTTTTTATTAGACATTCTGCTGGCCTTGGCAAATCTCCAAATACAAGAGATCCCGATATATACGACCATAGAAATATTCATTGTGATGTATTAGTTGTGGGTGCCGGCATATCTGGAATATTAGCAGCAAAAAACGCAGCAAAAAATAATTTCAAAACTTTACTTTTAGATGAAAAGAATGAACTTGGTGGATCAACAATATTTGATGGAAATGAAGACAATAAAATTAATCATAATTCAGCAGCTGAATGGTTAAAAAAAGAAATTAATGAACTTAAAAATATTAAGAATCTTGAGATTAAAACTAGAACAAGCGTAGCTGCATATCATCAATACAATTATTTACTTGCTAGAGAAAATTTAACAGATCATTTGGTCAAAAAGGATAAAAAAAATAAAATTAGACAACGACTTCTTAAAATTAGAGCTAAAAAAGTGATTTTAGCAACAGGTGCACTAGAAAGACCTTTAGTTTTTAATAATAATGACAGACCTGGTATCATGCTCTCTTCAGCTATTAAAAAATATAGTAATTTTTATGGCGTTGCATGTGGAACTAAAAACATTTTTTTCACAAATAATGATAGTGCTTATGAAAGTGCTTTATCATTGCATAACAAAGGAATTAAGGTTGAAGCTATTATAGATATCAGGGAAAATTCTGATGCAAAAATAATTAAAAAAATTAATGATGCTGGTATAAAAATATACTGGGCACATACAATTGTTGATACTAGAGGGTACAAACGATTAAGTGGCGTATCTATAATGAAACTTTCAAATGACGGTACATCGGTTACTGGTAGTAAAATTTCTATTTCTTGTAATTGCCTAGGTATTGCAGGCGGTTGGACACCTGCCGTACATCTCTACACGCAATCTGGTAGTAAACTAACCTTTGATGAAGAACGAAAAATTTTTATTCCTATAGCAGATACAAAAGAACAAATTAGTGTTGGATCCTGTGGGGGCGACTTTGAACTAGATGAAATAATTAAAAATTTAAATTATAAATTAAAAAATTTTTTAAATATCAACAAAACTGACTTTGAAGGTATTACTTTAGAAAATGATCATGAAACTTCAAAAAGAAATATTTGGCTTTTACCCTCTGATCAGACTATTGGTAAAACTAAGCCTTTCGTCGATTACCAGAATGATGCAACAGCAAAAGACATAAAACTCGCATTAAGAGAGGGTTTTAGATCAATCGAGCATGTTAAAAGATATACAACAACAGGAATGGGCACTGACCAAGGTAAACTTGGAAATATGCATGCTTTAGGAATCATTGCAGATACAGCAGGTGTAAAAATGGGAGAATTAGGGACGACAACTTTTAGACCACCATACACTCCTTTAACGTTTGGAACTATTGTTGGAAGAAATGTGGGAGAATTTTTTGATACATTCCGAAGAACTCCAATGAATGATTGGCACATTAAAAATAAAGCTAAATTCGAAAATGTTGGTCAATGGAAAAGATCTTGGTATTACCCTAAGGAAGGTGAAACAATGCATCAAGCTGTACAAAGGGAAAGTAAAGCAGCTAGAAAGAGTGCTGGAATATTAGATGCTTCTACCTTAGGTAAAATTGATATTCAGGGAAGTGATGCTTCAGAATTTTTAAATAGAGTTTACACCAACGCATGGTCAAAACTTGCTATTGGTAAATGTAGATACGGATTGATGCTTAATGAGGACGGTATGGTTTATGATGATGGTGTAACGACAAGATTAGGTGAAAATCATTATATTATGACTACTACAACAGGTGGTGCTGCAAATGTTTTGGGGAAACTAGAAGATTACCTTCAGACTGAATGGCCAGAATTAGATGTATATTTAACTTCTGTTACAGATCATTTTGCAACAGCTAGTTTGTGTGGTCCTAACAGTAAAAAAATTTTAAATAAAATTATTCCTGATTTAGATTTATCTGATGACAATTTTCCACACATGTCATTTAAAGAGGTATTAATTGATAAAATCAAATGTAGAATTATGAGAATAAGTTTTACGGGTGAGCTGAGTTATGAGATTAATGCACCAGCAAGTTATGGTGAGGCTATATGGCAAAAATGTATAGAGGCTGGAAAAGAATTTAATATTACTCCCTATGGGACAGAAACAATGCATTTATTAAGGGCAGAAAAAGGTTTTATAATTGTAGGTCAAGATACAGATGGAACAATGACACCTATTGATCTTCAAATGGACTGGATTGTAAGTAAGAAAAAATATGACTTTATTGGAAAAAGATCACTTTATAGATCCGACACAATGAGAGAAGATAGGAAACAATTAGTAGGTTTATTGACTGAAGATCCAAATATTGTTTTGGAAGAAGGTGCTCAAATTGTTTCTGAATTAAATCAAAAACCAGTTGAAATGCTTGGTCATGTAACATCAAGTTATTTCAGCCCAAATCTTAATAAATCGATAGCGTTAGCAGTTGTTAAAGATGGAAAAAATATGATGGGTAGAAAACTTTTCGTTCCAATGGAAAATAAAAATATTAGTGTCACCGTGGCTAATACAGTGTTTTATGATGAGAAAAATGAGAGACTAAATGCTTAATTATAAAACAGCAACAAATGAAGAAATCAACTACAATGGTATCGTTGTTAAAGAAATTTCACCTACAATGAAATTAAATTTAAGAGGTAAAAAAAGAGAATTTTTTACTAATATAGGTAAAAATCTAAATATGCTTCTTCCAACAGAGGCTAATACCTCAACAATCAGTGATAAATTCACCGCTATTTGGCTTAGCCCTGATGAATGGATGATAGTTACTAACGATGAGGTGAAAAAAGATACAAATGAATATCAGCTAAATGAAATACTTTTTAATGATATATCCAAATCAAGTTTAGGTGCCATAATTGATGTTACAGATCAATTTGTTCAATTAGAAATCATAGGGAAAAATATCTACGAAATATTTTCTGCAGGAAGTCCATTCAATTTTAGTGAATTTAAAGATAAAAAAGGTTCATCTGTGCAAACAATTTTAAATCATATAGATGTTATAGTGCACAATAAGGGAGATCAAATTGTTAATTTATTTGTAAGAAGGTCTTTTGCTCAACATCTTTGGTCCTGGATTAATGACAGTGCTTCAAGATTATAAATTTAATTTTTTCTTCTAAAATCCCATGGCATTTCAAATTTGCCCTGCCAAATACCAAGTTTATTATTTTTTGCATTTATTTCATCTGAAATGTATTTTTTAGAAAACTTTCTATAAGCTACTGCATAACCGTTTGATACTAACCAAGAATTAAGATTTTCGTTTCTTTTATAACATTCTCCAATAAGCCTCTTATATCTATCAACATCCTTTATCTTACATTTTATAACTTGATTGTTTATTTTTTTAGTTAATTTATGAGTAGAAACTTGTCCACATGAGTAGCTCTTGGTGAACGAAAAAATACCAATTATTAGGTAAGGCTTTTTACATGTTTGTTTTTTTTCTGGAGCATCTATTCCATGTAACCTAATTTTTTTACTACTTATTTTGATTGTATCTCCGTCAATAATTTTTGCATAACCAGTAATTTCTTTAATTTCTTCTGACTTAACATCATTGTAAGTAAATATAAAAACAACTAAACAAATTATAATCATTATTAAAACTTTTTTTTTAGTAAAAAACATCTTTAAGTAATTTAGATCAATCTATGTGACTACCAATTTATTTTTTATATAATATTTAACGTAAAAGAATAAAATAATTGATATCGACCATTGAAATGCAGCCCAAATATAAAAAAATGTTTTAAAATCTGCATTAATATATCTAGCAATATGAAATGACAAAATAGGTACTATAACATTTCTTATAATATTATTTAACATGGCTTTTTCTGATTTTTTTAAAGCCATAAAGAAACCATTTGAAAGAAAGAAAATTGGATATGCCGGTAAGATGAAGGCTGATATTTTCAAGTACATAGAACCATATGCAATTACTTCAGAATTAGAAGAGAAGAATTTTGGCACAATGTCAGCACTTAAATATACAAGAACACCTGAGAATAACATCAAATACAAACCGTATTTTACTGATGTAAAATATGATTGTTCAACTCGCTTATAATATTTAGCTCCAATATTTTGAGCAATTATAGAAATAATTGCTGTATTTATTCCTAAAATAGGAAGTAAAACAACCTGTTCAATTCTAGTTGCAGACCCATAACCTGCTACTGCATATTCGCTAGAAAAACCAACATAAGTAAAGACAATAGCAGCAGCTACTGAGTATCCTAAAATAGCAACCGTTATTGGCATAGATTGAAAGAAAATATTTTTTAGAAAAAAATATTTTACTTTAAAATAACTGAAAGTAATTTTCTTTATTCTTTCATTAGTTAGAATTTTTCTAAGTACAATTAAAAGAGAAACAAATTGAGCAATTAGAGTTGCTACTCCAATTCCTGATATTCCTAAAGCTGGTATAAATAAAAAACCAAAAATAAAAATAGGATTTAAGATTATATTCAGAAAAAAGGATAAAATTAAAGCATTTCTATATGTTACTGTGTCTCCTTCTGCATGTAAAAAAGAATTTAGTGCTACTACTAAAATAAACAATATTGTACCCAAGAAAATTATATTTATATATTTTAGACCTAGACTGGTAACCTCTGTCGTTGAATTCATTAATAGAAATACTCTTTCACCAAATGTTAAGCCAAGTATTGAGACAAATAACGAAATAATTATTGCATAGAAAATAACGTTTACAAAATAACCTAAAACATTTTTTTCATTTTTCTCTCCAATACTGCTACCAATCAAGGATGTACCAGCTACTGTAACACCAATAGATGTAGCAATTATTATAAAGAAAATTGGAAATGACTTGCTTAGAGCAGAAAGCGCTTCAGGAGATATTTTTCCAGCATAAAAGGTATCAACTATTGTATACAGGGTTTGAAAAAGCGTTCCTATACTAGCTGGTATTGCAAGCTTTCTGACTAAAGTTGAAACCTCATCTTTTAATAAATTCATCTAGTTTGTTAAATGTTATTAATATTCTTTTTGGAAGATATGTCTTTTTCCAACTTTTTTAGCAAGGTTAATTTGCTTTTGTCTCATTCTAAATCTTGTTTTTTGTTGATCTGTTAATTTATCGTGACAATTTGGACATGAAACACCTTCTTCATATTTTTTTGAATTTTTAATCTGTGGAGAAATTGGTTTTCTGCAACCACTACAAATTGAATAAGTACCAGATTTTAGACCATGTTTTAAACTAACTCTGTTATCAAAAACAAAACATTCACCTTTCCATAAACTTTTTTTTTGATTTGTCTTTTTTAAATAATTTAAAATACCACCTTTTAATTGATATACATTACTAAAACCTTTTTTTTCTAAATAAACTGAAGCTTTTTCACAACGAATTCCACCAGTGCAAAACATTGCGATAGGTTGATTTTTTTTTAGATTTTTTAAATATTTTGGAAAATCTCTAAAATTATCAATGTTTGGATTCGTGGAACCTTTAAAAGTACCAACATGATATTCAAATGGTTTTCTAGCATCAATAACAAGTGTTTTTTTACTCCTTATTAATTTATTCCATTTGTTTGGGTTAACATGACTGTCTTTTTTTTTGATCATTTGATTAAGTTTTAGGTTCATAGGAACAACTTCAGTCTTAATTTTCACTCTAGGTTTATGAAACGGTTGAAACAAACTTTTTGAGTTATTGAAACTATTAAAATTTTTAAATTTTAAAATTTTTTTTAACTTATTAATAGTAGTTTTAATATATGGTCCTTTACCAGAAATAGTACCATTTACACCTTCTTTTGAAATTATTACTGTTCCTCGAATATTATTTTTTATTAATACTTCATTTATTAATCTCTTATTTTTTTTTAAATAATTAATATTTAAAAACCTATAGAAACCAAATACTTCGTACATTACAATTTCCTACATATAGTCATTCCATCCCCAAGAGGAATTATGGTTTTCTCTACTCTTTTATCGTTAGAGATAAATTCATTAAAATTTTTAATGGTTGTAGTAATTTTGTCATGTTCGTTTTTCTTTGCCACTTCTCCATACCAAAGGACATTATCAATTATAATTAAGCCACTTGTCTCAAGCAAGCTCAATGATCTTTCATAGTATTCTTTATAGTTTCCTTTATCGGCATCTATGAATATGAGCTCAAATTTTTCTTTAATTTCGTCTAAACTCTCTAAAGCTGGTTTAATTAAAGTTGTAATTTTATGATCTTGTTTTGCTTTTTTAAAAAAATTAATAGCGACTTTATTTGTTTGCTCATCTTTATCTAATGCAATTATTTTACCATCATCAGGTAATGCTAGTGACATAGATAAAGTACTTAAGCCAGTAAATGTGCCAATTTCTAATACTTTTTTTATATTAGAAACTTTAATAATTAAATGAAGTAACTGAGTTTGTGAGATTGATATCTGCATTCTTTTTATATCACCAAGTGATGAATTGTACTCAATTATTTCTTTTTGAACTGGGTGAAGATTATGTCCATTTTCTAAAATATAATCTTGCAGCTCTTGTGTAATATTAAGGTCTGAACCCATAAACTTTAAAGTTTCTTCTTTAAAATCTCATTTACTATTTGAGGGTTGGCTTTTCCACCTGATACTTTCATTACTTGTCCAACAAAAAAACCAAATAATTTTACTTTACCTGATTTGTATTCAGTGGCTTTTTCTCGGTTATCATCAATAACTTTATCAATTAGTGCTTCTAGAGCTTTAGGATCACTTTCTTGTTTTAATCCTTTTTCTTCAACTATTTTTTTTGGGTCTTTGTCCCCCTCCATCATGTTTTCAAAAACAGTTTTAGCTATTTTCCCAGAAATAGTTCCATCTTTAATTAAATTTATTAATTTTGATAAATTACCTGCACTTATGGGGCTTTCAGTGATTTCTAGATTCTTTTCATTTAAAGCAGCAAACAACTCACCAATTATCCAGTTAGTAGCAAGTTTCACATCTGATTTTTTTATTACATTTTCAAAATAATTAGAGGTTTCATTATCTGAAACTAAAATAGTTGCCTCATAAGGAGATAGTTTGAATTTTTCAATAAATCTTTTTTTCTTTTCATCAGGTAACTCTGGAATTTCTAATTTTAACTTTTCTATAAAATCATCTGAAACTTCTAGAGGCAAAAGATCTGGATCAGGAAAATATCTATAATCATGTGCATCTTCTTTTGATCGCATTGATCTTGTCTCATTTTTTTTAGTATCAAAAAGTCTAGTCTCTTGATCAATAGATTGACCTTCTTCGATAAGATCTACTTGTCTATTAGCTTCGTATTCAATAGCCATTTGCATAAATTTTATTGAGTTTACATTTTTAATTTCACATCTAGTTCCAAATACTTTAGATCCTTTTTTTCTAACAGAAACATTCACATCGGCTCTTAATGAACCCTCTTGCATATTCCCGTCACACGTTCCAAGGTATCTCATTATTGATCTTAATTTTTTTACATAAGCATTTACTTCATCTGGTGATCTTAAATCTGGTTTACTAACAATTTCCATTAAGGCTACACCTGATCTATTCAAATCAACAAATGTATTTTTTGGGTCTAAATCATGTATGCTTTTACCAGCGTCTTGCTCTAAGTGTAATCTTTCAATACCAACCTCTTTTTGACCATCTGGCATATCTAAAATAACCTTCCCCTGACCTACAATTGGATCTTTAAATTGAGATATTTGATATCCTTGGGGTAAATCCGCATAAAAGTAATTTTTTCTATCAAAAACAGATCGTTTATTTATTTTGGCTTTTAGTCCTATACCAGTTTTTATTGCCTGTTTTACACAATATTCATTTATAACTGGCAACATACCAGGCAAAGCAGCATCTACTAAACTTACCTGAGTATTGGGTTCTGCACCAAATTTAGTTGATGATGTTGAAAATAACTTTGATTCTGAAGTAACTTGAGCATGAACCTCTAAGCCTATTACAACTTCATATTGATTATCTTTTCTATTGATTAGATACTCTGATTTATCCTTACTCATTTTATCCACCAATCAGTAATTTTATTTTTAAAATTAATCTTTTCTTCCATTGCAAATGCGATGTTTAATAAATTTTGTTCATCAAATGCTTTTCCAATTATTTGTAGTCCTAAAGGATAACCCTTTACATCATGACCAGCAGGTATCGAAATTCCAGGTAAACCAGCTAAATTTACTGGAACTGTAAAAATATCGTTTAAATACATCGAAACAGGATCATTTGTCTTTTCACCAATTTTGAAAGCTGAACTTGGAGTTGATGGTGTTAATATAGCATCAACTTTTTTATAAGCTTCATCAAAATCATTTTTAATAAGCTTTCTTACTTTTTGAGCTTTAAGATAATAAGCATCATAATATCCTGATGATAAAACGTAAGTCCCAATCATTATTCTTCTTTGAACTTCTGCTCCAAAACCTTCAGATCTAGTTTTCTCATACATATCTATCAAATTTTCTCCATCAGCTCTAAATCCATATTTAACACCATCATATCGCGCAAGATTAGATGAAGCTTCTGCGGGAGCTACAATATAATATGTGGGTAAAGCATAATTAGTGTGAGGTAGTGAAATGTCTATAATTTCTGCACCACAATCTTTTACATAATCAATACCTTTTTTCCAAAGATCTTCTATTTCTTTAGGCATTCCATCTACTCTATATTCTTTAGGAATACCTATTTTTTTACCTTTGATATTATTGGTTAATTCATTGCTGTAATTGTTTCTTTTAAAATCAATAGAAGTAGAGTCTTTTTCATCATAAGAACTAATAACCTCGTGTAATAATGCACAATCTTTAACATTTTGAGCCATTGGTCCAGCTTGATCTAAAGAAGATGCAAATGCTACAATTCCATATCTTGAACAACTTCCATAAGTTGGTTTTAAACCAACGATGCCTGTGAAGGATGCAGGTTGTCTAATTGAACCACCAGTATCTGTTCCTATTGTAATTGGTGTTAATTGTGCTGCAACAGCTGATGATGAACCACCTGAGGATCCACCAGGAACTAAATCTTTATCGATTGGATTTTGTACATTTCCAAAAAAACTTGTTTCATTTGATGATCCCATAGCAAACTCATCACAATTTAATTTACCAAGTAATATAGCTCCTTCATTCCAAATATTTTGAGTAACTGTAGACTCGTATGTTGGAATAAAGTTATTCAAAATTTTACTACCTGCTGTAGTTTTAATATTTTTGGTACAAAATAAATCTTTAACAGCCATTGGTATACCAGGTAATTTTAAATCTAAATTTGGTTTTTCATCAAATCTTTTAGCTTTATCAATTGCAGCTGAAAAATCATCTGTTACATATGCATTTAACTCTTTGGATTTTTCAGACCTTTCTACAAATGCTTTTGTTACTTCAGTAGAAGAAAGTTTTTTATCTTTAATATTTTTAATTAATTCTGAAAGTGATTGTTTTGTAATATCAGACATTATTCAATCACCTTTGGTACTACAAAATAATCCTCATTTTCTTGAGGTGAATTTTTAATTATTTGTTCTCTTAAATTTTTACTGTTTACTTTATCTGATCTTAGTTTAAGTGTTGTTTCAGCGACAGAAGTAAGAGGTTCAACATTCTCTGTCTTTAATTCATTAAGTTTCTCAATAAATTCAAAAATAGAATTTAAATCACCAGCAAGTTTTTCTGCCTTTTTTTCATTAACAGAAATTCTTGATAATTTAGATATGTGCTTTATTGTTTTAAGATCGATGCTCATATGATAATTAAATATGACGCAAACTATCACTTAAGTTATAATTATACAATATGATCACTATAGAAGAGCTAAAAAAAAAACAGTCAGAAACCACTAGATTAATTGGTTTAGATCTTGGCTCTAAAAGAATTGGTGTTTCAATCTGTGATGAAAAACAATCTATCGCTACTCCATTAAAAACATTGAATAAAACAAATGCAGAAAATTTAATCAATGAACTAAAAATTATTATTGAGGAAAATAATATAAAAGGAATAATAATAGGTTTTCCTTTAAATATGGATGGAACTTTAGGTAGATCTGCTCAATCAGTTAATGATGTCTCAAACAATATTGATAAAGCTTTAAATATTGATGTTTGTCTATGGGATGAAAGACTTTCAACGGTAGGTGCGTTTAATTTATCCAGTCAATTGGATATAAATGTATCTAAAAGGGAAAAAAATATAGATCAGAATGCTGCTGCATTCATTCTTCAAGGAGCAATTGATTTTTTAAATAATTAATGCTTGCCAAGTAACTCTATTATAGTTATAGAGTTAATTTTAATGGCATCTAAAACCTCTAAAGCTATTAAAATCTCACAAAAACATTTGTTAGGTATTCAAGATTTGTCAGTAAATGATGTAAGTATCATTCTTAACGAAGCACAGACCTTTATATCAATAAACCGAAGTAAGAATAAAAAAATTGATGTTTTAAGAGGTAAAACTCAAATAAATCTTTTTTTTGAACCATCAACCAGGACACAAAGCTCATTTGAATTAGCAGGAAAAAGATTAGGTGCTGATGTCATGTCAATGAATATGGGTAATTCAGCAATTAAAAAAGGTGAAACACTAATTGATACAGCTATGACATTAAATGCAATGCATCCTGATATCATAGTTATAAGACATCAAGACTCAGGGGCTTGCAATCTTCTTTCACAAAAAGTTAATTGTGTAGTATTAAATGCTGGAGATGGGCGCAGAGAACATCCTACCCAAGCGTTACTGGATGCGCTAACAATAATTAACCGAAAAGATAAAATCCAAGGGTTAAAAATTGCAATATGTGGAGATATTTTGCATTCACGTGTAGCTAGATCAAATATTTACTTGTTAACTATGCTTGGAGCTGAGGTAAATATAGTTGCTCCTACGAATTTGATGCCAAAAGAAATAGAAAAATTTGGGGTTAATACTTTTACTGATATGAAAAAAGGACTGAAAGATTGTGACATTGTGATGATGTTAAGATTGCAAAATGAGAGAATGACCAGTTCTTTCTTGTCATCTAATAGAGAATATTATGAATACTATGGTTTAACACCAGACAAATTAGATCATGCAAAATCTGATGCCCTTATTATGCATCCAGGTCCAATGAACAGGGGTATCGAAATTGATACCAGATTAGCTGACGATATCAACAAGAGTGTTATTAAGGAACAGGTTGAACTTGGTGTTGCTGTAAGAATGGCGTGTTTAAAAATATTTTGTGAATAAATGAAAAAACAATACTTTATAAATGCAAATATTATAGATCCTCATAATTCATTAAACGAAAATGGTGGATTAATTATTGATGAAGATGGAAAGATCGAAGCAATAGGTAAAAAAGTAAACAACAATAATCTTCCATCACGAGAAAAACCAATTGATTTAAAAGGAAAATATATCTTCCCTGGTATTGTGGATATGAGAGTGTTTGTAGGTGAACCTGGTTATGAGTATAAAGAAAATTTTAGAACTCTAAGTAATGCGGCTTTATCTGGGGGAGTAACTTCTGTTGTTACTATGCCAAATACAGATCCAATTATAGATAATGTTTCTATTGTTGATTTTTTAAAAAGAAGAGGAAGAGATAAATCTAAGATAAATATTTTTCCATGCGCGTCTTTAACTCATAATATCGAAGGAACTAACATGACCGAATTTGGTCTTTTGGCAAAAAAAGGAATAATTGCATTTACTGATGGCGTCAAAACTATTCAAAATACAAGACTAATGTCCAGAATAATGAATTCAGCAAAAGACCTGGGTTGTTTAATTATGCAACACGCTGAAGATTTGCATTTATCAGAAAATGGAATGATTAATTCTGGAATAATTGCCTCAAAGCTAGGGCTGTCTGGAATACCAGATATTGCTGAAAGAATTATAATTGAAAGAGATTTAACATTACTTGAAAAGGTTAAATGTAGATATCACATCTCACAAATTTCTTCTTCAAAATCAGTAAATATAATTAGACAAAGAAAAGAAGATATAAAATTTACATCAGGAGTTTCAATAAATAATTTATCTCTGAATGAAAATGACATTGGAGATTTTAGAACTTTTTTAAAATTATCCCCTCCTCTCAGAAAAGAAGAGGATAGAGAAGCATTAGTCCAAGGATTAAAAGATGGCGTGATTGATGTAATCGTTTCAGATCATAAACCTGAAGATGAAGAGTCTAAAAGATTAACATTTTCTCAAGCTGCAACCGGAGCATCAGGTATTGAAACACTATTATCATTAAGCTTAGAATTATTTCATAATGGATCTATTAAGCTGGATACTATAATTCAAGCATTGACATCAAATCCTGCAAAAATATTAAATATAAATAAAGGAAACTTATCTATTGGAAATGAAGCTGATTTTTGTATTGTAGATATAGACAAACCTTGGGTTGTTAAAAAAGAAAATTTAATTTCTAAATCAAAAAATACATCTATAGAGGATAAAAAATTGCAAGGAAAAGTAACCAATACGTTTGTAAAAGGTCAGGAATTATTTAAAGTGTAAAAATGGAATTTTTAACTATAGGTATAATCTCATACCTAATGGGTTCTATACCTTTTGGGTTTATACTAACAAAAATTTTTTTAAAAAAAGATATAAGAGAAATTGGATCTGGAAATATTGGTGCAACAAATGCATTAAGAACAGGTAATAAATTAATTGGATATTCAACCCTTTTGCTAGATGTTATGAAAGCTATACTTCCTGTACTATATGTAAAAATTATTCATCCAGAATTAATTTATATTGCATCTCTTTGTGCTTTTTTAGGTCATGTTTTTCCAGTTTGGTTAAAGTTTAAAGGTGGTAAGGGTGTCGCCACATATGTAGGCATATTGTTTACTATAAATATTTTTTTAGGTTTTATTTTTTGTGTGTCTTGGTTACTAATTTTTTTAATATCAAAATACTCTTCTTTGTCATCACTTATTGGTTCACTAACGATACCAGTATATATTTTTTTTAATGATCAAATGAGTAATGCACTTTTTTTTGGAATTATGTTTGTATTGATATTTTATACTCACAGAGAAAATATTAAACGTCTGAAAAATAAAGAAGAAAGTAAGACAAAAATTTATTAAATTGACTATCAACTACTTTTAAGTAGTTTGTTAAATTATGAATCTAGTCATAGTTGAAAGTCCTGCAAAAGCCAAAACAATTAATAAATACTTAGGAGATAATTATACTGTTTTAGCTAGTTACGGTCATATTAGAGATTTACCATCAAAAAATGGTTCCGTTGATCCAGATCAAAATTTTAAAATGGAATGGGAGGTTGATAACTTTTCAAAAAAATACCTTAAAGATATTACTGATGCTGCAAAAGAATCATCTAAAATTATTTTAGCAACAGACCCTGATCGTGAAGGAGAAGCTATAGCATGGCATGTAAAGGAATATTTGAATGAGAAAAAACTACTTAAAGATAAAGAGGTTGAAAGAGTTGTGTTCAACGAAATTACTAAGAAAGCTGTAACTCATGGAATCGAGAATCCTAGACAAATTGAGCCTTTATTGGTTGATGCTTATATGGCAAGGAGAGCATTAGATTATCTTGTTGGTTTCAATATTTCTCCAATATTGTGGACTAAACTTCCTGGATCAAAGTCAGCAGGTAGAGTGCAATCTGTTGCTTTAAAATTAATAACAGAAAGAGAGCATGAAATTGAGTTATTTAATCCAGAAGAGTTTTGGACTTTAAATTTAAAATTTGAGGATGAAAAAAAAAATTTAATTACTGCTAGTCTTTATCAATTGGATGGACAAAAAATAGAAAAATTTTCATTTAAAAAAAAAGAAAATATTGAA
Organism: uncultured Pelagibacteraceae bacterium; assembly: GCA_902601785.1. Lineage (GTDB taxonomy): Bacteria > Pseudomonadota > Alphaproteobacteria > Pelagibacterales > Pelagibacteraceae > Pelagibacter. Next base: position 66,778 of record CACKOH010000004.1, read on the forward strand.
AAGGCAATGTCTGAATTAAGGGATAAAAAATTTAATATCAGTGATATTTCCTCAAAAATTATAAACAGAAATCCATCAGGTCCGTTTACAACATCTACACTTCAGCAAGTTGCTTCAAGTAGATTGGGATTTGGAGCTTCAAGAACTATGCAAATTGCACAAAAACTTTATCAGGGTATAGAAATTGAAGGAGATACAGTTGGCTTAATAACTTACATGCGAACTGATGGTACAATTTTATCAGCAGACGCTATTAATGATTTTAGAAATTTTGTTAAAAAAAGTTATGGAAATGATTATGTGCCTGAAAAAGCTAATAACTATAGTGGAAAAAAAGCAAAAAATGCTCAAGAAGCTCATGAAGCTATTAGACCAACAGACATAAATAGAACTCCCGAAGCTGTTAAAAAATATTTAAGTACTGACCAAAATAAATTGTACAATTTGATATGGAGTAGAGCTTTATCATCTCAAATGGTTTCAGCAAAATTTGATAGAAATACAATTACTATTGAAACTGAAGATAAAAATACAATTTGCAAAGCAAGTGGCTCAATATTAAAATTTGATGGGTTTTTAAAAGTTTATAAAAATCTCAATTTGGATGATTATGACGAGATACTCCCAGAGGTAAAAAAAGGACCTATAAATATTGAGTCCTTTTTGGATGAACAACATTTTACACAACCTCCACCAAGGTATTCAGAAGCAAGTTTGGTTAAAAAGCTAGAGGAACTTGGAATTGGAAGACCCTCAACATATGCAAGTATAATATCAACAATTTCCAATCGTGGATATGCTGAGATAACTAATAAAAGATTTTTTCCAACTGATCGTGGAAAATTAATTTCTGCTTTTTTAGAAAAACTATTTTCTAAATATGTTGATTATAATTTTACTGCAGGATTGGAGAATCAATTAGACGAAATTACGACTGGTAAAGAAAGTTGGATAAAAGTTTTAGAATTATTTTGGAAAGACTTTTACAATAATGTCTCGGAGGTTAAGGAGAAAAGAACTAGAGAAGTTTTGGATTTATTAAATGAAAGCTTGGGGGCACTAATTTTTGACAAAGATGATAATGGTAATGTTGTCAGAAAATGTCAATTATGTGAAACAGGATCATTGAGTTTAAAAAATAGTTTTAGAGGTGGTGCCTTTATTGGTTGTTCTAATTATCCAGAATGTAAATTTACTAGACCTTTATCGAAAGCTAAAGCTGCTGCACAAGCTCAGTTGGCTGAACCAAAATATTTGGGGAAACATGAGAATGGAAATAACATTTTTTTAAAAAATGGAAGATTTGGCCCTTATTTACAATATGAAAAGGTTATGGATCATTCCGATGACAAAATTAATAAGAAGAAAAAGAGAAAGACTAAAAAAGCTAAAAAAGATGTGAATGAACTATTAAAAAATATCTCAATTCCAAAAGGAATTGAATTGGAAAGTATAGATATAGATAAGGCAAAATTTTTATGTTCACTGCCAAAATCTCTAGGAATTAATCCAGATAATCAAAAAGAAATTTCTTTAAACACCGGAAGATATGGACCATATTTAAAGTGTGAAAATAAATCTGCTAGACTTGAAAATGTTGAAGAAATATTTTCAATAGGTTTGAATAGAGCAATAACATTAATTGCCGATGCTAGACCAGGGAGAATATCATCTTCAATCATAAAAGATCTTGGGGAACATCCAGAAGACAAAAAACCTGTAAGAATTATGAAGGGCCAATATGGTCCCTACATTAAATACAAATCTCTAAATGCAACAATTCCAGAGGAAAAAGACCCTACAGAGCTAAATATGGAAGAGGCTCTTATCCTTATTGAGAAAAGACGTGAATACGATAAAAATAAGAAAACAAAAAAAAAGAAAAAAAAATGACAATTAACAATAAAATTGAAGAATTAAAAATAATATTACCAGAAGCTAAAGATCCAGTAGGTTCATATGTTGCTACAAAAATAGTCGGAAAGCTTCTTTATATATCAGGACAAATATCAGTTGATGAAAACGGTAAACTAATAAAGGGGAAAATCGGTAAAGAACTCTCAGCAGATGAAGGTTATGTTGCTGCAAAAAGATGCGGTTTAAGTATTGTTTCTCAAGTAAAGACTGCATGTAATGGAGATTTATCTAGAGTAAAATCATGTGTGAAATTAACCGGTTATGTTAATTCCACCGATGATTTTATTGAACAACCTAAAGTTATAAATGGAGCATCAGATTTAATATCTTTGATTTTTGGTGAAGCAGGTATGCATACAAGAGCAGCAGTAAGTACTAATAGCTTACCATTAGGTGTATCTGTTGAGGTAGATGCAATATTTGAATTGAATTAATTTATCTTCCAACGCCAAAATAGTTAATATCCGATTTTTTCATTTTCACAGGTGAGTATAAATTTCGCATGTCGTATATTTTAAATTTCTTTTTTTTTATTAATTTTTTAAAATTCAACAACTTGAAATCATTCCACTCTGTGTGTAAAATAACTAAATCAGCTTTTAAACAAGCAGCAGAAATTGAACTGCAATAATTTACATTTTTAAAACCTTTAAAATCATCTTTTTCGCCTGAGGGGTCATAATATTTAATTTTACAACTTTTTTTATTAAGATATTTAATCATTGGTATACTTGATGCCTCACGCATATCATCTGTATTTGGTTTGAATGTGACACCCAAAAAAGCTATAATTTTATTTTTAAAATTTTCTCCAAGAATTTTGTCAACCCTCTTTGCTAGTAAAGTTCTACGTTTTTCATTTGAATTAACTACACTTTTAACAATGGACAAATCTGTTTTAAATTTATTACCGGTATCAATTAGGGCACGTGTATCCTTTGGAAAGCACGATCCGCCATATGCTGGACCTGCTCTTAGAAATCTATCGCCTATTCTCTGATCTGAGCCCATGCCTGTAGCTACATCTTTAATATCAACATCTGCTTTTTCACACAAATTGGCTATTTCATTTATAAATGAAATCTTTGTAGCTAAAAAAGCATTTGAAGCGTACTTGATGAGTTCAGCCCCTCTTCTAGAGGTGTTAAAATATCTACTTTTTTTTTTTATAATTGGTAAATAAAGAGACTTTAAAATTTTATTTGCTTTCTTACTATCTGTTCCAATAATTACCCTGTCAGGATAAATAAAATCTCTTATTGCTTCACCCTCTCTTAAAAATTCAGGATTTGATACAACATCAACTAATTTTTTTTTCTTTAGATTGTATAAAATTTTCTCAATTTGATCACCTGTAGATAAAGGTACAGTAGATTTATTAACTATTATTTTATACTTTTTAATAATTTTCTTTAAATCTTTGGCAACACTAAAAACATATTTCAAATCAGCTGAATTAGAATTTTTTTTAGTAGGTGTTCCAACACAAACAAAAATTATATCTGAATTTAATACTGCTTTTTTTAAATCTGTTGTAAATATCAATCTCTTTTGTTTATGATTTTTTTTTAAAATTTCCTCAAGACCAGGTTCAAAAATTGGAACTATTCCTTTATTTAGTAAGTCAATTTTTTTTTGATCTTTATCTACACAGTAGACTGTATTTCCAACATCAGAAAAACATACGCCACTTACAAGCCCTACATAACCAGTTCCTATCATGCAAAGTTTCATAATTTCCCGATCTCAATATTAGATTTTATAAATCCATCCATTGTGCCACAATCCAAATACTTACCTGTAAAATTATGTGCAATAAATTTTTCATTATCATTTATCAATGATTGTATTGCGTCTGTGATGTGAATTTCACCACCTTTACCAGGTTTTTGTTTGGACAATTTATAAAAAATTGTCTTGGGTAAAATATATCTACCAATTACAGCTTTATTTGATGGAGCTTTTTTAATAGATGGTTTTTCAACCACCTCTTTAATAATATAATTATTTTTAGAAACTTTTTTAGTTAAATTATAAATACCCCATCTAGTGACAGTTTTTTTTTTAACTTTCATGCTGGCCATAACTGATGATTTATATTTACTGTGAGTAGAAATCATTGATTTTGAGCAATTGTTTTTCATTATTAGATCATCGGGCAACAACATTAAAAAATATTTATCTTTAATAAATTTTTTCGTTTTTAAAACTGCATCTCCTGTGCCCTTAGGTTTATTTTGATAAACAAATTTTATCATTTTTTTATATTTTTGAATTTTTTTGTATTCCTCAATAATTTTAGGATCTTTTTTCTTTTTAATTATATTTTTATAAAATTTATCACTGTAAAAATATTTTTTAATCATCATTTTCTTTTTTGAAATAATAAAAATTATCTCTTTAATACCAGCGTCGGTACATTCTTCTAAGATATATTCAATTCCAGGTTTTCCATTAATAGGTAATAACTCCTTTGCAAAAACACTCGTCAAAGGCAATAATCTTGTACCAAGTCCAGCTAATGGAATAATAGCTTGTTTAATCATTTAAATGTTTTACTTATTTAAGAATTTTACACAAATGAAAATTTTATTAAATAAGACATCATTGACTAAATCATTAAGGCATTTTAGTGATATTGGGTTTGTTCCTACAATGGGCTCAATACATCAAGGACATTTATCACTTATCGGTAGGTCGAATCAAATCTGTCACAAAACAGTAGTTAGTATTTTTGTTAATCCAAAACAGTTCAATAATAAAAAAGATTTTAAAACTTACCCTAAAAATATTAAAAAAGATTTAAAGATATTAAATCAAAGTAAAACAGTTGATTTCGTCTATATTCCGAAATTTAAAGATATATTTAAAAATAATAAAAAAACTAAAATTAAACTGATTAAGAAAGATAAAATTTTATGTGCTAAATTTAGAAAAGGTCATTTTGAAGGTGTTTTAGATGTAATGGATAAACTAACTGATATAGTTAGACCAAATAAAATTTTTATGGGAAATAAAGATTTTCAGCAATTGTTTTTGGTTAAAAAGTATTTAAAAAAAAAATATAATACCGATGTTGTAGGTTGCAAAACTGTTCGGGAAAAAAATAAAGTTGCATTATCTTCAAGAAATTACCTTCTATCTAAAGAAAATCTTATTTTAGCTAGTAAGATAGTAAGAAAATTAATTAATGTGAAAAAAAGTATTAAAAATAAAAAAAATAAAAATAAATATTTACTAACTATAAAAAATGATTTTCAAAAACAATTTAAAATTAAAATTGAGTACTTAGAACTTAGAGATATAAATAATTTAAAATTAACAAATGTTATTAATACGTCTAGGCTTTTTGTAGCGTACTATTTAAATGGTGTAAGGTTAATTGATAATCTATAAGCTATAAAAAATATGCCCCAACACCTAAAAAAGATACAAAACCAATAACATCTGTTATTGTTGTAACAAACACACTTGATGCTATTGCCGGATCAATGTTCATTTTTTTAAGAGTAAATGGAACTAATATTCCAAATAAACCTGCAATGATCATTGTTAAAACCATTGAAATAGCAATTATTACTGAGAGTAGATTGTCTTGAAACCATATTTGAACAATTATGGCACTAATAATTGCAAAAATAACTCCATTCAAAATACCAATTGAAAACTCTTTAAAAACATTTGAAGAAAAATTATTTTTAGTCAGATCATTAGTTGCAATAGTTCGTACAGTAACTGCCAATGTTTGCATCCCAGCATTACCACCCATTGAAGCAACTATTGGCATTAAAAAGGCTAAAACAACCATTTGTTCGATTGTTGCTCCAAATAAACTTATACACCACGTTGCTAGAAACGCTGTAAATAAATTTAATAGCAACCAATTAAATCTTCTTTTTGTTTTGGTAAGTACTCCATCAGTTATTTCTTCATCACCAACACCTGCTAATCTCAATGCATCCTCTTCCGCTTCTTCCTTTAAGACTGTTAGAACATCGTCATTCATGATCATACCTACAAGCTTGTTATTTTTATCAACAACTGCTGCTGAATTTAAATTGTAGTTTTCAAACAAGTTAGCGACTTCCTCCTTGTCCATGTCTACAGGCACTAATAATTGTGACTCCGACATTACAGTTACCATCTTAGTGTTTCTTGGAGATGTTAATACCTTAGAGGACGGAACAGTACCTATGGGGTTAAAATCTTCATTTACTATGAATATTTCTAAAAATTCCTCAGGTAGATCTTTATTTTCTCTCAAATAATCAATTGTTTGACCTACAGACCAATTACTCGGTATAGCAGTAAATTCTCTTTGCATTAATCTAGCAGCTGTATCTTCTGGATAACTTAAACTCTCCAATAGAGCAAAACGATCTTTAGGCGGCAATGAGCTAAGAATGTTATTTTTATATTCCTCTGGTACATTTTCTAAAATAGATATTGCATCATCTGAATCTAAATTTTTAATAATGCTTACAATCGAGTCGGAAGATAGATAATTAATAATTTCTGTTTGGATTGACTCGTTTAACTCAACAAATACTTCTGGATCTATATTAAAGTTATTTAGTTTAATTAAACTTTCTCTGTCATTTTGGCTTAAATGTTCAATTATATCCGCTGCATCAGCAGGATGCATTTCACTGAAAGAATTAGTAATAAATTGAGCGTCATTGTTAGCTATTTTTGAGGTAACAACTCTAATGTACTCTTTATTAAATTCAAAATTTACTTTTTTATCTTTAGTTTTTTTTGTTAAAGACATAAATCTACCTATAATTTAAATTTGCACTATTAATACATAATAAAGATAATACAATTTATAAATGAAAATAGAGATCAAAAAGTCAGTAAAACCGGTAAATTATATCTATGCTGTAAATTTTATGGAAGAAAGATTAGAACAAATCTTTAAGAAAAACGAAAAAGAATTGATATGGACTTTAGAGCATGAGGAAATTTACACTGCTGGGACTAGTTACAGTAAAACAGATATTATTGATAAATCAATAAAAATTATTGAAACAAATAGAGGTGGGAAAATTACATGTCATGGTCCTGGACAATTAATTTGTTATTTTGTTTTAGATTTAAGAAATAAAAAAGATATTAGAAAATTTATTAATTCTATTGAAAAAACAATTATAGAAACTTTAAAAACTTTTGATATAGAAACTTTTTCTGACAAAGATAATATTGGAATTTGGCATGAGGAAAACGGTATTACAAACAAAGTTGCAGCAATCGGTGTAAGAGTTAAAAAATGGATTGCTTATCATGGTTTTGCAATAAATATAGATAACAATATAGATCAATATAAAAAAATTATACCTTGTGGAATAAAAGATAAAGGAATATCGAACTTAAATAAAATTAAAAATCAAGATTATTCTAAATTAAAAGATCTGTTAATAGAGAAATTTATTTTAAACTTGAAAAACTAAGTCTTTTTGTCTTCAATAAATTTTTAAAATAATCAGGTAATAAAGCCGTATAGGTGTGTCTAACATCATTAATGATAAATTTTATTTGATAAGAATGAAGCATCAAATTTTTATTTAGACCTCTGGTAGTATTTGATAATTTATATTTAATATCACCAAAGATTGGTTGACCCAATGCATATAATTGTTTTCTTAATTGATGCTTACGACCAGTTATTGGTTTTAGCTCAACAAGACTAGCCTCCGAATTTTTATCAAGTACTTTGTATAAAGTTTTAGCTTTTTCTATTATCTTTTTTTCTCCATCAAATCTTAATAAATCGTCATTCCATTCACCAGAATCTTTGGCTAGTTCACCATGACAAATAGCTAAATAGGTTTTGTGAACTTTTCTTAGTCTAAATAATGAAGTTAATAATTGTGCACTTTCTCTATTTTTTGCCATGATAAAAACTCCAGATGTATCTTTGTCTAAACGGTGTACTGAGTATGGTTTTGTACCTTGAAAAATTTCACTTTTGGAAAAAATATCAATAAGGTTTTTTTTTGATTTGGTTCCACCCTGTACCGATATTCCAGAATTTTTATTTAGTACAATAAAATTTTTGTTATTATCAATTATTTGATTTTCGTTTGATTTTATAATTTCCTTTGAAGGATTAAATTTAATTTTTTTTTGAACAATTGTTTCTTTAAATTCAACGTTAAATAAATCAATATTATCTTTTAGATAAACTTTTTGTGAACTTTTGATTTTTTTTTTATTTAATTTAATTTTACCTGATCGTAAATACTTCTCTATTAGTCCTTGGGGAATTTTTCCAAATTTAATCCTTATCCATCGATCAATACGCATATCGTTACACGTTGAGCCAACGATATAAGACATTTTCATGGTATGAATTTATGCTGATGCTTGTTTTTTTTCTACAGCTTTTGGTGTTTCTTTAGTTGTATCTTTTTTTGGTTTATCTACTCTTTTAGCTTCAACGTCTCTATCAACAAATTCAATTATAGCCATTGGTGCGTTATCACCGTATCTAAACCCAGCCTTAATAATTCTAGTATATCCACCTTTTCTGTTTTCGTACCTTTTGGAAAGCGTTTTTTTAACTTTATTAGCAGACTTAATGTCCTGAAGCTTAGTAACTAACATTTTAGTTGTTTGTAAAGTTTCCTTCTTTCCTAATGTAATAATTTTATCAGCTTGAGGTTTTAAAAATTTCGCTTTTGGCAAAGTAGTTTTTATCTGCTCGTATTTTATCAATGAATTTAGCATATTCTTTAATAAAGCCTTTCTGTGTTCAGAAGTTCTATTTAACTTCTTATTCGCCATTCCGTGTCTCATTAAATAGCTTCCTCTAATTTCTTGGACATTTCTGCAATGTTATCAGGTGGCCAGTTAGGTATTTCCATGCCTAAATATAAAGACATTCCTGTTAAAACTTCTTTAATTTCATTTAAAGATTTTCTTCCAAAATTTGGAGTTCTTAACATCTCCCCTTCTGATTTTTGAACCAAATCACCAATATAGATAATATTGTCATTCTTCAAACAATTCATAGATCTAACAGATAGTTCTAACTCATCTACTTTTCTTAGTAAATTTTTATTGAATTCTGGTTCCGTAGAAACTTCTTTTACTGGAGCCTCGACTGGTTCATCAAAGTTAATAAACATTTTTAACTGATCTTGGAAAATTCTTGCTGAATAAGCCACTGCATCCTCAGCTGATATGGATCCATTGGTCTCAACTTCCATAATTAGTTTATCGTAGTCAAGTGCTTTTCCTTCTCTCGCTGTACTTACAGAAAAAGAAACCTTTTTTACTGGACTGTATAGAGAATCAATAGCAATTAATCCTAGTGGTGGCTCCTCTGGCTTATTAAGATCTGCTGGGACATAACCTTTTCCTGTATTAACATTCATTTCCATATGAAAAGATGTTTTCTCGTCAAGATTACAAATAACTAATTCTGGATTTAAAATTTCAACATCAGCAACTGATGCAATATCAGATGCTTTAATTTCACCTGGCCCTTTAGCATCTAAAATTAATTTTTTTGTACCTTCTGAATTGCATTTTAATGCCAAAGATTTAACGTTTAAAACAATATCTGTAACATCTTCTCTAACACCTTTAATTGATGTAAATTCATGAAGTACACCATCTATTTGTATTGATGTAACCGCTGCACCTCTTATTGAAGAAAGCAAAATCCTTCTAAGTGAATTTCCTAAAGTTAGGCCATAGCCTTTTTCCAGAGGTTCAGCAACTATTTTTGCATGAGTTAAGTCATTACTTATTTGAACATCAAGTTTTGACGGCTTAATTAATGACTTCCAATTTTTTACATTTACATTTTCAACTTCCATTAAACTCTCCTTTTCTTTGGTGGTCTAGTCCCATTATGAGGCATGGGTGTAGTGTCCTTAATAGACAAAATTTTAAATCCTCTTGCTTGTAAAGCTCTCAAAGCAGTTTCTCTACCTGATCCTGGTCCTTTAACCTCAACAGATAAAGTTTTCATTCCATACTCTAAAGCTTTTGAAGCAGCAGAGTCAGCAGCAATTTGTGCTGCATATGGAGTAGATTTTCTTGATCCCTTAAAACCTTTTTGTCCAGATGAAGCCCAAGATATTACATTACCATTTGTATCAGCAATTGAAATTATAGTATTATTAAAAGTTGATTGCACATATGCTATTCCATTTAAAATATTTTTTTTAACCTTCTTCTTTTTTGAATAAGAACTTTTTACACTTTTTTTTGAAGACTTCTCTGTCTTCTGATCATTATTTTCAATTTTATCAGATTTTGCCATGACTATTTTTTAGTTGGTGTTAATTTTTTTCCTGCAATTGCTATTGCTTTTCCTTTTCTTGTTCTTGCATTACATCTTGTTCTTTGACCTCTAACTGGTAATTTTTTTCTGTGTCTAGTTCCTCTGTAACAAGCTAGATCAATTAATCTTTTTATGCTTAGCGAATAATCTCTTCTAAGATCTCCTTCAACCTTAAAATTTTGGTCAATATACTCTCTTATTTTCAAGATCTCATCATCCGTTAGTTGGTTTACCCTTTTTGCTTTTGGAATTTCAAGAGATGAACAAATTTGATTGGAAAATTTATCCCCAATACCATAAATGTAAGTAAGACCAATGTGTACAAGTTTGTTTTGTGGAATATTTATACCTGCAATACGAGCCATAAGTTTTGTGATAAATTTGTGCCTTTTATATAAGAAGATTAATCAAAGTCAACGCCTTAAACATTGATAAAAGTATCGATTTTATTGGTTATTTCATCGATTTCATCGCTTCCATCAATTTCATGGAAATTTGAATTTTTAGAATAGAAATTTAAAACTGGTTTTGTTGTTTCCATGTAAGTGTCATACCTTTTTAAAATTGTATCCAATTCATCATCAGATCTTTTTTCTAATATTTTTCTTTTCTGTATTCGTTTAATTATTATCTCCTTATTAACATTTAGAAAAAAAACAAAATCTATCTTCTGATTTGAACTATTAAGTAATAAATCCAGATTTTTTGCCTGATTTATAGATCGTGGATAACCATCAAATATTAATTTATTTTTTTTAATTGGATCAAAGACTTGTTTTTCTAAAAGTTGGTTAACTATATCATCACTAACAAATCTTCCTTCGTTCATAACATCAATAATTTTTTTTCCTATATCTGAGTCTTTTTTTATTTCTTCTCTCAAAATATCGCCTGTTGAGATTTGAAAATTATTAAGTTTTTTTACTAAATGTTTAGCTTGAGTTCCTTTACCAGCACCCGGAGGTCCAAATAAAATTATATTCACTTATCTACCAAATTTAGTTTTTTTGATTAATTGTTCATACTGTGAACTCATCAATCTAGTTTGGATTTGTGTTACAGTATCTATCGCTACTACTACGACAATTAAAATTGAAGCACCGCCTAAGTAAAAAGGAATAGGATAATTTGCGATTAGAAATTCTGGCATTAAACATACCAAAGTTAAATATAAAGCACCAATAGTAGTAAGTTTGGTAGAAATATTTTGTATATACATCGCAGTGCTTTCTCCAGGTCTAATACCAGGAACAAACCCACCATATTTTCTTAAGTTTTCTGCAGTCTCTGTCGGATTAAATGTTATAGAGGTATAAAAAAAAGTAAAAAATATTATCCCAGATGCATAGAGCAACATGTATAGAGGCTGACCTTGTGTAAAAAATGAACTTAAATTTAAAAATGTTTCGTTATCTGAAAACGAAAAATTTGAAAAAGTCACTGGTAATAATAAAAGTGCAGAAGCAAATATAGCAGGTATTACACCAGCTTGATTTATTTTTAAGGGTAAATGTGATGACTCACCACCGTACATTTTATTACCCATTTGTCTCTTTGGATAATTTATAAGAATTTTTCTAAGTGCTCTTTCCATAAAAACAACAAACAATATTGTCAAAATTAGTAAAACAAAAATAGCTAATATCATAAATGTTGATACAGCACCTGTTCTTCCAAGTTCAAAAGTGGTTACAAGAGCTCTAGGTATTTCTGCAACAATTCCTGCAAAGATTATTAATGATATACCATTACCAATTCCTCTTTGAGTAATTTGTTCACCTAACCACATTAAAAATATTGTACCTGCAACAATAGTTGTTACAGTTGTGATTTTAAAGAAAGCTCCTGGGTTAATGACTAAATCTGCTGAGGACTCGAGACCGACTGATAAGCCATAACCTTGTACCGTTGCTAACAAAACAGTTCCATATCTTGTAATTTGAGTAATTTTTCCTCTTCCAGTTTCTCCCTGTGCTTTTAAATTTTTAAAATAATCAGATACACCTGTTAAAAGTTGAACGATAATTGCAGAAGAAATATAGGGCATGATACCAAGCGCAAAAATTGCCATTCGACTAACAGCGCCACCTGCAAATACATTAAACATTCCAAGTAATCCTTTTTGATTACCCTCCATCATTATTTTTAATTGTTCTGGATCTATACCTGGAAGCGGAACAAAAGTTCCAAATCTATATACAGCAAGAATAAAAATAGTAAATATTATCCTATTTCTTAAATCAGTTGTTGATGATGAGTCGCTCATATCTATTAACTATTTTTTAAGTTGAATAGATCCACCAATTTTTTCAAGTTTTTCTATTGCGGACTTTGAGGCTAAATCTGCTTCAATATTAATTTTATCTTTAACTTCACCTGTTCCTAAAATCTTAAGCTTTTTTGAATTCTTGTTTATTAATTTTAATTTTTTTAATAAATCAGAGTTAAGCATTTCATTGGGGTTAATATTTTTCTTATCAATATATGATTGAATTTTTTCTAAATTTAATATTGCAATTCCATCTTTTGAAATAGGATTAAATCCTCTTTTTGGTAATCTTCGATATAATGGCATTTGACCACCTTCAAAACTTTTTATAGCTACACCAGATCTTGATTTTTGACCCTTAACTCCTCTGCCAGATGTTTTGCCTTTACCAGAACCAATACCTCTACCAACTCTAATTTTTGTTTTATTTATTTTTTGTCTATTATTTAAACTAATCATTATCCTCTTTTTTCAATTATTTCTGAAATTTTCTTATTTCTTATTGCTGATATTTGTTTTGGTGAACTTTGTTTCAACAAAGCTTTCATTGTAGCTCTAATTACATTATGTGCATTAGAAGTGCCCATTGATTTAGCTACAATATCTTTAACACCTAAAACCTCACAAACCGCTCTAACAGGTCCTCCTGCAATAATTCCTGTCCCTTTAGATGCTGCTCTTAACACAATTCTTCCCGAACCATCTTTTGCTTTAACATCGTGATGTATAGTTCTACCTTCCCTAAGAGGAATATGAGTAAGTTTTCTTCTAGCCATTTCATTAGCTTTTTTAATAGCATCTGGAACTTGTTTTGCCTTTGCATGAGCTATTCCAATTTTTCCAGCTTGATTACCAACTACGACTAGTGCTGAAAAACCAAATCTTCTTCCACCCTTAACAACCTTAGTAATTCTGTTTATGTGAACTAATTTTTCAAGTATATCATCGTTTTTTTTATCTTTAAAATTTTCCATATTAAAATTCCATTCCATTTTCTCTTAAGGTTTCAGCAAAAGCTTTGACTCTACCGTGATATTTGTACGAACCTCTATCAAAATATATTTTGGTTATATTTTTTTCTTGAGCCTTTTTTGCTAGTTTTTGTGCCACCAGTTTAGATAGTTCAGTTTTATTGATTTTTTCAATAGATTTAAGATCCTTTTCAACTGAAGATGCCGACAATAAAGTTATCTTTTTAATATCATCAATTATTTGAGCTGAAATATTTTTTGCTGTTCTTGAGATGCTCAATCTAAACCTGTCGTTAGCAGCAACTCTTTTAACTTTATTACTTACTCTAAACCTTTTTCTAATACTTGTGTTTAGTTTCATTATTTTTTCTTTCCCTCTTTTTTAAGAACGTATTGATCTTTTTCTCTTATCCCCTTACCTTTGTAAGGTTCAATTTTTCTCAAAGTTTTAATTTTGGATGCAACAGCGCCAACAAGTTGCTTGTCTGATCCTGTAATTTTTAAGGTTGTCTGTTTTTCAACTAAAATTTTAATTCCCTCAGGTATATCAAAATCAATATCATGACTATATCCTAATTGTAAATTTAATTGATTTCCTTTAAGAGCAGCTCTATATCCAACACCAACCAATTCTAAGATTTTTTCATAACCAGTGCTAGAACCTATGACAGCATTGTTGATTAAGCTTCTATTCATGCCCCAAAGTCTTTTTGAATTTTGATCAATTTTTTTAGGTTTAATTGAAATTTCTTTTCCTTCTTTTATATCTAAATTAAACATATCAAGATCAATATTAATTGATTTTTTACCTAAGGGACCCTCGATATTGATCATATTGCCAGCTAAAGCAACTTTTACTTTTTCAGGAATTGATATATTTATTTTTCCTATTTTAGACATTAAAATACCTTACAGATTATTTCTCCACCAACTTTTTGTTTTCTAGCATCTATATCTGTCATAACACCTTTTGGAGTGGAGATTATAGCTATACCAAGTCCATTATTAATTTTCGGCAGACCACTTGCACTCGAAAAAATTCTTCTTCCAGGCTTTGAAACTCTTTCAAAAGCGCTAATAACTGGATTTCCTGAATGATATTTTAATTCTAATGATAAAGTAGGTTTCTTGTCCTCAGAATTTATTTTAAAATCCTTAATAAAACCCTCATTTTTTAAAATATCTGCAATTTTTGTTTTGAAATTTGAAGAAGGTAATTCTACTTTTTTATGATTTCTAGCTTGAGCATTTTTTACTCTAGCAATCATATCTCCTATCGGGTCACTTAAGCTCATAATTATCCTTTCTACCAGCTAGATTTAATTAATCCTGGTATCTTTCCTTGTAATCCTAATTGTCTTAATGCAATTCTAGAAATTTTCAATTTTCTATAAACTCCATGTGGTCTTCCTGTAATTTCACATCTATTCATTACTCTTGTCTTAGCTGAGTTTCTTGGCAATTTTGATAATTTTTGTTGTGCTTTGAACCTTTCTTCAAGTGTGATTTTCTTATCCATCACTATTTTCTTTAAAGCTGCTCTTTTCTTATAAAGCCTATCAGATAATTTAACCCTTCTTTTGTTCTTATTTACAGCGCTCAATTTAGCCATATTTAATTTTCTCCTTTTTTTATAAATGGAAAATTCATTTTTTCTAATAATGCAAAGCTGTGTTCTTTACTAATTGCTTTAATTACAATTATAATATCTAAGCCTCTTACCTTATCAGCTCTTTCAAAGCTAACTTCAGGAAAAATTATATGTTCTTTGATACCAAAAGTGTAATTGCCAAATTTATCAAACCCTTTTGGAGATAATCCTCTAAAATCTTTAATTCTAGGTAGGGCAATATTAACTAATCTATCTAAAAATTCATACATTTTGTTCTTTCTAAGTGTAACTTTTAAACCAGCATTAGATCCTTTTCTTGTTTTAAAATTTGCAACTGACTTTTTAAACTTTGTTGTAACTGGTTTTTGTCCAGTGATTTTTGCCATATCTTCCTCACACGATTTTAAGATTTTTGCATCTGAAGCATCTAAACCAAGACCCATATTTAAAACTATTTTCTTAATTTTTGGTGCCATATAAATATTTTTAAATCCAAATTGATCTTTCAATGCTGGCTGAATTTCTTTATTGAATACTTCTTTTAATCTTGGTGTCATTATTTTTTAGCCTCTTTTTTTTTCGCAGCTTTTTCATCAATTAATTTTAAATTAGACAAGTGAATAAAGCTCTCTTTTGGAAAAATACCACCCTTTTTCTCTTTAGTCGTTTTGACATGCTTTTTAACCATATTAATTTCTTTTACTTTTGCTCTATTATTCGCTCTATCAATTTCAATAACTTCGCCCTCTTTTTTCCTATCTTTACCAGTCAAAACTCTCACTTTTAAACCTTTTTTAATCATCTTATAAAACCTCCGGTGCTAATGAGATAATCTTCATTTGACCTCTACTTCTTAATTCTCTAGTGACAGGGCCAAAAATTCTAGTACCTACTGGTTCACCTTTATCATCTACTAAAACTGCTGCATTATTATCAAATTTTACTTTTGAACCATCATTTCTATGTATCCCTTTTTTAACTCTGACAACAACTGCTTTATGAACTGTACCTTTTTTTACTTTACCTTTGGGTATAGCTTCTTTAACAGCAATAACTATTGTGTCTCCGATACTTGCATATCTTCTTTTAGATCCACCAAGAACTTTAATACACTCTATTCTTTTTGCACCAGTGTTATCAGCTACTTGTAATTCTGTTTGTACACCAATCATTATTTTGTATTCTCCATAACTTGAAATTTTTTATTTTTTGAAAAAGGCTTACTTTCAATTATTGATACTTTATCGCCAGTTTTGAATTTATTATTTTCATCATGGGCATTGTAATTTTTTCTAACTCTAATTACTTTTTTAAGTACAGGATGGGAATACTTTCTCTCAACCATAACAGTGACCGTTTTGTTTGGCTTATCACTTATAACTACACCTGTTAATATTTTTTTAGGCATTAATTTTTCCTTTTAATATAGTTTTTAATCTTGCAATTGTTTTTCTTGTTTCACCAATTTTAGCTGGATTTATTATTTGTGAATTCATTTTCTGAAATCTAAAATTAAAAAGATCTTTTTTAAGTTTCTCAATATTTTTCAAAACTTCATCTTTTGATAATTTTTTAATTTCTTGCTTTTTCATTATACAAATCTCTTAATTGTTTTTGTTTTAATTGGTAATTTTGCTGAAGCCTTATATAAAGCCTCTTTTGCTATTAATTCTGAAACACCATCAACCTCAAATAAAATTCTACCTGGTTTAACTCTACATGCAAAATACTCTGGTGATCCTTTTCCTTTACCCATTCTAACTTCTATCGGTTTCTTGGAAACAGGTATGTTTGGAAAAATTCTTGTCCAAACTCTACCTTGTCTTTTCATGTGTCTTGTTAACGCTACTCTAGCAGCTTCAATTTGTTTACCAGTTATTCTTTCTGGCTGTAAAGCTTTTAGGGCATAAGCTCCATAATTTATAGTACTTGCTCTTGTAGCAGTTCCATGAATTCTACCTTTATGAGCTTTTCTCCATTTAGTTCTTACTGGTTGTAACATTACTGTTTGCCCTCTTGTGGTGTTGTTTTATTTGTTTCTTGGCTAAATTCTCTTGCAAAAACCTCACCTTTGTAAATCCAAACTTTAATTCCAATAATTCCATAAGTAGTTAGTGCTTCTGCTTCAGCATAATCAATATCTGCTCTTAATGTGTGTGAAGGTATACTTCCATCTCTTAACCACTCAGTTCTAGCGATTTCATTTCCACCTAATCTTCCACTAACAGACACTTTGATGCCTTTAGCACCTAATCTAATACAAGATTGCATTGCTCTTTTCATAGCTCTTCTGTAGGAAATTCTTTTAACAAGTTGTTGTGCAATATTTTCTGCAACTAAATAAGAATTAGTCTCAGGTTTTTTTACTTCTTTAATATTTAAATTTACTTCATTAGTTGTAAATTTAGATAGATTATTTTTTATTTTATCAATATCACTTCCCTTTTTACCGATCACAAAACCAGGTCTAGAAGTATAGATAGTGACGTAACATTTGTTAGATGTTCGTTCGATCATAACTTTCGATACACCAGAATTAATAACGTTTTTCTTTATATATTCACGGATTTTAAAATCTTCGATTAAGTAGTTACCAAAATCTTTTTTCTTAGCATACCAAACAGAGTCCCAACCTCTGTTTACACCTAATCTAAAACCTACAGGATTAACTTTTTGTCCCATGTTTCTCCAATTGTTTTGTTTCTGATAATATTATTGTAACTGTTGACCAAGGTTTTAAAATAGGAGCAGCTCGCCCTTTTGCACGTGGTCTAAATCTTTTCATAACAATTTTTTTTCCACAATATGCCTCTTTCACAACTAAATTATCAATGTCATACTGAAAGTTATTTTCTGCATTGGCAACTGCTGAACTAATCGTTTTTCTTATATCTCTTGTAATTCTTTTTTCAGAAAACTGTAAATCTCTAATTGCTACATCAACTTTTTTTCCAACAATACTTCTTAGTATTGGATTAAGTTTTCTGACGCTTGATCTCACACCATTGTTGATAGACTTTACAGTCTTATCTTTATTTTTATCAATTTTCTTTTTTTTACCCATAACTATTTCTTTTCTGCTGTAGTAGGCTTAGCTTTTTTGTCTGCTGGTGTATGACCAAAAAAAGTTCTTGTCGGTGCAAATTCACCCAGCTTATGTCCAACCATATCTTCTGATACAGTAATTGGAATAAATTTTTTTCCATTATAAATTTGAAAACTAACTCCCACAAAATCTGGTAAAATAGTTGATTTTCTAGACCATGTTTTAATAGGAATTTTTTTTGGGTCATCTTTATATCTATCAACTTTTTTCATTAAACTTTCTTCTACAAAAGGTCCCTTCCAAACTGCTCTAGCCATTACTTAGTATCCTTCCTTTTGTTTCTTCTTTTAACTATGAATTTATCTGTTCTCTTATTATCTCTTGTTTTTAATCCTTTGGC
>CACKOH010000005.1:5000-79523 GCA_902601785.1 uncultured Pelagibacteraceae bacterium
TAGCCCAACACGTAAGGGCCATGAGGACTTGACGTCATCCCCACCTTCCTCCAGCTTATCACTGGCAGTTCTTTCAGAGTGCCCAACTAAATGATGGCAACTAAAAGTGAGGGTTGCGCTCGTTGCGGGACTTAACCCAACATCTCACGACACGAGCTGACGACAGCCATGCAGCACCTGTGTTTCGTCCGGCCGAACCGAAAACTCTAATCTCTTAGAGTCGCGACGAACATGTCAAGTGTTGGTAAGGTTCTGCGCGTATCTTCGAATTAAACCACATGCTCCACTACTTGTGCGGGTCCCCGTCAATTCATTTGAGTTTTAACCTTGCGGTCGTACTCCCCAGGCGGTGTGTTTATCGCTTTCGCTGCGACACTGAAAATAAATTTCCAACGTCTAACACACATCGTTTACGGCATGGACTACGAGGGTATCTAATCCTCTTCGCTACCCATGCTTTCGTTCCTCAGTGTCAGTAATGATCCAGAAAGCTGCCTTCGCAATTGGTATTCTTTCTAATATCTACGAATTTCACCTCTACACTAGAAATTCTGCTTTCCTCTATCATACTCTAGCTGAAAAGTTTTGATGGCAGTTCCAGAGTTAAGCTCTGGGATTTCACCACCAACTTTTTCAACCACCTACGAACTCTTTAAGCCCAGTAATTCCGAACTACGCTAGGTCCCTTCGTATTACCGCGGCTGCTGGCACGAAGTTAGCCGGACCTTCTTATTCGGGTACAGTCATTTTCTTCCCCGACGAAAGAGCTTTACAACCCAAAGGCCTTCTTCACTCACGCGGCATCGCTGCATCAGAGTTTCCTCCATTGTGCAAGATTCCCCACTGCTGCCTCCCGTAGGAGTTTGGGCCGTGTCTCAGTCCCAATGTGGCTGATCATCCTCTCAAATCAGCTATTGATCACAGTCTTGGTAGGCCATTACCCTACCAACAAACTAATCAAGTGCAGGCTCATCCAATGGTGCATAAAGCTTTCTCCGTAAAGACTTATCCGGTATTAGCACAAGTTTCCTCGTGTTATTCCAGGCCAAAGGGCAGATACCTACATGTTACTCACCCGTCTGCCACTAAGTATTGCTACTTCGTTCGACTTGCATGTGTTAGGCGTGCCGCCAGCGTACGTTCTGAGCCATGATCAAACTCTCAAGTTTAAAAACGGCGCACACTAGCTTCAATATAAATTCTAAGAATAAAATTTATATTATGTTGAAGTGTGTACGACAAATTTTTGGTAACCTTAACCGTCCACACTTCTCTTCTTAAATTTTTACGTTTTAAATAGCTAATTGAGCAAAAAAGGCTCAATAATCCTCACTTATTTATTGTGTTAACAATATTTTTACTGAGAAAGTCCAGTGCTTATAGGCTAAAATAATAGGAAATCAAGCATTTAACACCAAAAAATGAGCTTAAAATATGGGATTTTCAAGGGTTTTTTTTGATTTTTAAGTTTCTGTAAACTAATAATTGTAACCTGTTCATTTAGAAATGCTTAAAAATATAAAAAATAAAATTAAAAAAAATATTGAGATTTTTGGACTACTTTTTTTAATATCTATTACAATTATCTCGACAAGTTATTTTAATTTAACAAAAAAAAATAATATCCAATCCTATAATGATTTTATTGATAATATTTATTTCAAAAAAACTTTAAACCACTTAGTTAATAACCTTGATCCTAAATACAAAAAAATTAAACATAAAATTAAGTCTGGAGAAACTTTTGATAAAATTTTAGAAAGCTATTCAATTGAAAAAAGTGAAATCATTAAGATAAAAAGCTATCTAGAAGACAAAGTTAATCTTAACAAATTAAATACAAAACAAATAATTCAATTTAATTTAGATAAAACAAGTAATAAAATTGATGAATTCATATATCAAACTTCTAATACTCAAAAAATATTATTAAAAAGAAATATTGAAAATGATAAATTTAACGATGAAATTTTATCAATTAAACTTGGTAAAAAAATAATATATAAGGAAAATTTAATTTTACAAAGTCTTTACAGAGCCGCAACTGACGAAAATATACCTGCTAATACAATAATTGAATTTGCAAGAATTTATGGATTTCAAGTAGATTTTCAAAGAGATATAAGAAAAAAAGATAAATTTCAAATTATGTATGAAATATTTTTAAACGAAAAAAATGAGATAGTTGAAACTGGAGAAATTCTTTTTGCTAATTTAAAACTTAGTGGTCAAGATAATAGTCTGTATTACTTTGATAAAGATGGCAGTGAAGGTCATTATGACAAAAATGGAAAAAGTGTAAAAAAAGCATTAATGAAAACCCCAATAAATGGGGCTAGGCTTTCATCCCCATTTGGGATGAGAAAACATCCGATTGATGGATTTAATAAAATGCATAGAGGAACTGACTTTGCTGCACCAATGGGGACTCCTATAATGGCATCAGGTGATGGTGTAGTTAAAAAAGCTGGATGGTGTGGTGGTGGAGGGAATTGTGTTAAAATAAGACATAATTCAACTTATCAAACTATTTATGCTCATATGTCTAAATTTGCTCGTGGAATTAAAACTGGTGTAAGAGTAAAACAAGGTCAAACTATAGGTTATGTAGGATCAACAGGTAAATCAACTGGCCCACATTTGCACTATGAAGTTATAGTTAATGGGAAAAAAGTTAATTCTCAAAAACTAAAGCTGCCTTCTGGAAAGATTTTAAAGGGTAAAGAGAGAAAAATTTTTGAGACTAAAAAAATTAAATTAGATGTTTTAAAATCTGAAAAAATTATAGGATTAAACTAAAGATTTAAACTTGAGACTTTGAAACTTTTTTTTCCTCATTCTCTTTATTAGAAACATCAACTAAATTACTTTTTGAAATTTCCTCTTTTTGTATCTTAGTTTCTCCTGAAAGATTAACATTTTCGTCACTTTTGTTCTCATAAAATCTCTCTCTTCTTATGCTCTCTCTTTCATTTAAAACCCTGGTGAAATGATCGGCGTGTTGAAGGTAATTTTCAGATAAAATCTTGTCACCATTTGAAGAGGCTTCTCTTGCTAAATCATTATATTTATCAATCAATTTTGGTGCATTGTGGTTGTTTCTACCAGGAGCTTTTCTTTTAAAATTATCATTATTTGAGAAACTAGATCCAAACTTTGGTCTATCTCCATTTGATTTAAAGTTTCTGTCATTTCTTCTAAAATTACTTCTTCTATTGTTGTTATTGTTGTTGTTTCTAAATGTTACCATGATTTTTAAAAAACTATATTTTTGTACAGACTATGCATCGATCGTTATTTGCGAGATCCTTGTAAGCACTATTAATATAAAATCCTTCTTTTTTTAATAAACTAATTACTATATTTTTTTGATCAAAACCGATCTCTAAAACAAATTTGCCATTCTTTTTAATCAGTTCAGATGATTTTTTAATTACTTTTCTGATTGCTGACAAACCATCTAGTCCACCGTCTAAAGCTAGTTTTGGCTCAAACTTAGCAACATCTTTTTCCAAATATTTTAAAATTTTTTTTTTAATATATGGTGGATTAGATACAATTAAATCATATTTGCCTAAAGTGAATTTGTCAACATTTGATTTGTATAATTTAAGTTTGGAGCCTACTTTAAGCTTAATAGCGTTTAATTTACTTATATTTAAACAACTTTTGCTTATATCAATTCCTGTTCCATAAAAAGTTTTTCTCTCTTTTAAAATAGATAAAAGTATACAGCCAGTTCCAATTCCTATCTCTAATATGCTTATATTTTTTTTATGACATGTTAATTCTAGAACTTTCTCGATAATCAATTCTGTATCAGGTCGAGGTATCAAAGTATCATTTGACACTAAAAATTCTGAGTTCCAAAAGAATTTTTTATTAGTTAAATAAGCAATTGGTTTTCCAAGTGATCTTTTTTTTATTAATTTTTGAAAAATATTTAAATCATCTATATCAATAGGTCTTTTAGAATTCAGCAAAACATATTTTCTATCTTTGTCGATTGCCTTAGCCATTAATATCTCTGAATCTAAAAATGGATTACTAATAGAGTTGTCTTTTAAAACTTTTGCACCATTGATGATTGCCGAATTAATATTCATTATTTTAAATTACTTAGGCTCTCTTCTTGAGCTTGTAAGGTTAATGACTCGATCATTTCATCAAAGGCTTCTCCTTCTAGAAATTCTTCTAATCTGTGTAATGTTAAGTTAATTCTATGATCTGTAACTCTTCCTTGGGGAAAATTATAAGTTCTGATACGTTCAGATCGGTCTCCAGTGCCAATTTTAGTTTTACGATCTTTTGATCTTTCTTGATCGATTCTTGATCTCTCTAATTCATATAAACGAGCTCTCAGTATTTTCATTCCCTTTGCTTTATTTTTATGTTGTGATTTTTCATCCTGCTGAGAAACAGATAATCCGGTAGGAATATGTGTAATTCTTACAGCACTATCCGTTGTATTAACAGATTGACCGCCTGGTCCCCCAGCTCTAAAAACATCTATTCTTAAATCTGAGTCGTTTATCTTTAAATCAACTTCTTCTGCTTCAGGCAATACAGCAACTGTTGCTGCTGATGTATGAACTCTTCCTTGAGTTTCAGTATCAGGAACTCTTTGTACTCGATGTACACCGCTTTCATATTTAAGTGTTGAATAAATATTATTACCTTTAATTGAGGCTATAACTTCTTTTAAACCACCTGCATCGCTTCTGGAAATTGAAATAAGTTCTAATGACCATTTTTTTTTATGGCTCACTTTTTCATACATTTTAAAAAGATCAGATGCAAATAAACTTGCTTCTAATCCACCCGTACCTGCTCTTATTTCAATAATAGCATTTTTTTTATCTGCTTCATCTTTTGGTAGCAAAAATAATTTTAATTTTTTTTCATTTGTCTCATGTTGTATTTGTAGATCACTTAATTCAGTTGCAGCCATATTTCTTAATTCCTCATCCAATGAACTATCATTTAATATTTTTTCTAATTCTTTCTTGTCATTATCAAATGAAATATATTTTTTTGCATTTTCAATAATTTCATTTACATCTGAATATTCTTTTGATTTATCCGCAAATAACTTTTTATCTATAGTTCCAGAGGATAAATCCTTTTCTAATGTAGAATGCCTTGATATAAGTTCTTCTATTGTTTTATTGGGTATCATTTTTGGTTTTCTAGATCGGATACTTTTTTTTCAACTTCTGTAACAACTTTTTCTATTATATCTTTGGTCAAAACCTTTTCATTTTGAACCCCTGACAAATAAAGCATATTATTTCCTTTTCCTCCTCCAGTAATTCCCACGTCAGTCATAGCTGCTTCTCCTGGCCCATTTACAACACATCCAATTATTGAGAGAGTTATTGGTGTTTTTATATGAGATAATTTGTTCTCTAATATTTTGACAGTATCAATTACTTTAAAAGCTTGTCTTGCACAAGAAGGGCAAGATATAATTTTAACACCTCTATTTCTCAAATTTAATGATTTTAGAATTTCATTTCCAATTGTAACTTCTTTTGTAGGATTATCTGATAGGGAAATCCTTATTGTGTCTCCAATTCCATCCATCAAAAGACTCCCAAGTCCTATAGAGGACTTTATACTTCCAGATACAAAACTCCCAGCCTCAGTAATTCCCAAATGGAGAGGATAATCACATACTTTAGATAATTGTCTGTAAGCACCAATTGATAAAAAAACGTCAGAGGACTTAACACTTATCTTAAAATTAAAAAAATCTTTATCTTCTAATATTTTTATATTTCTTAAAGCACTTTCAACAAGAGCCTCCGGACAAGGTTCTTTAAACTTATCTAATATATCTTTTTCTAATGATCCAGCATTTACTCCAATTCTGACTGAACAACCATTATTCTTAGCAGCACTAAGAACATCATGAATTTTTGACTCCTCGCCAATATTTCCAGGATTTATTCTTAAACATTTAGCTCCATTCTCAGCTGCTTCGATCGCTCTTTTATAATGAAAATGAATATCTGCTACTACTGGGATCGATACATGTTTAACTATTTCTTTAAGTGCTTTAGTTGACTCTACGTCTGGGCATGAAACTCTAACTATATCAGCCCCTTCCTCGGCAATATCATTAATTTGATTTATTGTTGCTTTAACATCAGTTGTTAAAGTGTTGGTCATGGATTGAACTGAAATTGGATTATCTCCACCTATTTTAACATCACCAACATTTATTACTTTTGTTTTTCTTCTGTTGATATCTCTAAATGGCCTAACACTCATTTAATTAATCTAATTTAAATTCTTTATGTAAAGATGCAATTGCTTTTTTAACATGCTTTGCTGATACTAAAACTGAAATTTTAATTTCAGATGTTGAAATAACTAAAATATTTATTTTTTTTGAAGCCAAAGCTTGGAACATTCTATAAGTTATTCCTGGTGTTGTAATCATTCCAACACCAATTATTGATACTTTAGATACATTTCTGTCAAAAGATAATTTTTTATATGAAATACTTTTGTTTTCTTTTATCAGCTTTTCAGTTTTTTTAAGATCCTCAGATTTAATTGTAAAAGTCAGATCGGTATTTTTTCCATTTTGTGATATATTTTGAATAACCATATCAACGTTAATCAAATTTTTAGATAACGGTTTAAAAATTGATGCAGCAACGCCTGGTCTATCCTTAACACCTACTATTGTAATTTTAGAGTCATTTTTGGTTGAGGAAATTCCAGTAATTATTTGGTCACTAAACGATTTTTTAGAATTTGTGATTAAAGTTCCTGACTTAAATGCAAAAGAGGATTTGACTTTAATATCTATCTTGTTTAGCTTTGCATCCTGAATAGAAGTTGGTTGCATAACTTTTGAGCCTAATGATGCCATTTCAAGCATCTCATCATAAAAAATTTTTTTTATTTTTTTTGCTTTTTTATGTAGACGTGGATCGGTTGTATAAACACCTTCTACGTCAGTATAGATTATACATTCATCAGCTTTAATATATTTAGCTAACATTATTGCTGTAGCATCAGATCCACTTCTACCAATGGTCGTTATTCTAAAATTTTTATTAATTCCTTGAAAACCAGTAACAATTGGAATGCCCCCACTTTTAATATATTTATTCAATTCCTTAATATTTATTTTATTTATTCGAGCACCTGAATAATTACCCTCTGTAACAATAGGTAACTGCCAAGACAACCAAGACCTGGATTTTAATCCTATATGTTTCAATCTGCCTGCTATAAGTGAACATGAAACTTGTTCACCAGTAGATACCAGTGCGTCATATTCTGCCAAATCAAAATTATTACTAATTGACTTTGATTTATTAACTAGATCATTAGTAACACCACTCATAGCAGAAGAAATTACAACCACCTTATAATTTTTCTTTTTATAAGAAGCTATAATTTTACATACTTTTTTAATTCTATCGATACTACCAACAGAAGTTCCACCAAATTTAAGTACTACAGTTTTCATGATCAGCTGAATAATAATTATTTAATTAATATTTGATAAAATACATCTTAATTGCTATGTCAACAAATTATCTTATATGAGTAGCGTAAATAAAAAAGAAATAGAAAAATTTTCAAATATGGCGGATGAATGGTGGGATCCGCACGGAAAATTTAAACCTTTGCACAAATTCAATCCAATACGAATTAAATACATTAGAGAAAATATAATCGACCAATTTAAAACAAGAAATAAAGTTAAGCCTTTATCTGGGATTAATATTTTAGATATTGGTTGTGGTGGGGGATTGCTTTCTGAACCAATGTATAGATTGGGTGCTAATATTACAGGAATCGATGCATCAATTAAAAATATTAAAATTGCGAAACTTCATGCAAAAAAAAATGGGCTTAAAATAAATTATATGTGCTCATCACCTGAAAAATTAAAAATTACAAAAAAATTTGATGTAATACTCAATATGGAAATAGTTGAGCATGTAGAAGATATTTCTTTCTTTTTAAAATCATGCTCTAAACTTCTAAAGAAAAACGGATTAATGTTTATTGCAACAATTAATAAAACTTTAAAATCATATGTGTTTGCTATTGTAGGAGCAGAGTATGTTTTAAGATGGTTACCGATAGGAACTCATGAGTGGGAAAAATTTGTTAAACCCGAAGAACTAAAAAATATTTTGAACAAAAATAATTTATCTTTAAAAAAGTTTGATGGAATGCATTTTAATATAATTAAGGACGAGTGGAGTATTACAAAAGACTTATCCGTAAACTATATTGGGAAATTTTTAAAAAATTAATTTTCTTTATCATCTATCCAAGGAAACATCTGAGCCTCTATTCCTTCATCTTTTAGCTCTTTAAGATCTTGTGTTGAGGCACTTCCATATATGCCTTTTGATTTTTTTTTATTATTATAATGGATTGATCTTGCTTCATAAGCAAAATTGTCTCCTACGTATTGAAAATTGTCCTTAATAAACTTTTGATAATTTTTGATAGTTTTTTTTATTTTTTGGTATTTTGCAGTATTTAATTTTGTTTCAGATTTATTTTTGCTGTTTATTAATTGTGGAGCCATCAAAGTTTTTTCTATTTTTAATGAGTTGCAACTATGACAAGTCAAAAATTTTCTTTTTTTTAACTTTTCATATTCATTAGATGATGCAAACCAGCTGTCAAATTTAGTATTACAATCTTTACAAATTAACTTGTATTTAATCATATTTTATAAATAGACTTTAAATAAAAATTTTCAATATTATTTAGCTTCTGTAGTCTGCATTAATATTTATATATTTCTTGGTTAAATCCATCGTGTATGAAGTAAAATTTTTTTTTCCTGTGTAAACTTCAACACTTATATCAATATTTTCATTTTTCATATATTTAGATGCTATCTCTTCACTGTAACTTTGATAAAGTTTTCCATCTTGAACTATTTTTATATTTCCTAATTTTATACTTAATTTTTTTAAATTAATTTTTGGTCCAGCTTTACCTATTGCCATTATAATTCTTCCCCAATTTGGATCCTCACCTGCAATTGCAGTTTTTACTAAAGGTGAGTTTGCTATCGAAAAAGCTATTTTTTTTGCCTCTATTTCATTTTTACATTTAGATACATTTATAGAAATAAATTTTGATGCTCCCTCACCATCAGCAACAACTCTTTTAGCTAAATTTAATAGAACATTATTTAAGGCTTTATCAAAGTTTTTTATTTTATTTTCATTTATACTTTTTATTTTTGAGTTGTTAATTTTATTAGTTGCAAAAATAGTTACCATGTCGTTTGTACTAGTATCCCCATCACAAGAAATGGCATTAAAAGTGTTAAAGATATTTTTTTTTAATAATTTATTTAAAATATCATTAGATAAGCTCGCATCTGTAAAAATGTAAGCTAAAGTTGTTGCCATATTAGGATGTATCATCCCTGAGCCTTTAGCGATCCCATAAATTTTAACTTTCTCACTTCCTATATTGCACTCTTCCATAGCAATTTTTGGCTTAGTGTCAGTAGTCATTATTCCAAGAGCAGCTTTCATCCAAATAAATTTATTTTGTGTGTAACGAATTTTATTAATTAAATTAGGTATTTGATAAGATATTTTTTCAAATGGAAACGCTTCTCCTATTGTTCCTGTGCAGCCAAATAGAATTTCTTTTGGATTTATTTTTTTAGGTGTTTCCTCGTCTTGTTTTTGTTTCTCTGTCAAATTTTTAGAGACTATATCTGCTAATTTTTTTAAACTTTCATATCCCTCTTTACCAGTAAATGCGTTTGCATTTCTAGTATTAACAATTAAAGAAAATACTTTTTTTGCTTTTTGATTTAAGTTCCATTTTATATTTTCAGAAACAATTTTAGACTGAGTATATAACGAGGCGTGATTTGCACCATCCCTAAAATAAAACATTGATAAATCGTCTCTGTCATTTTTATATAAATTTGCGCTTAGTACTGAAATTGATAGACCATCAATATGATCTAAGTCTTGAAAATCAATCATTTTGGTATTTTTTGATTGTGAAGACAAAAAATTTGTTAAATTAATTCCCATATTGTTTAAATTATTTATTTAATACATATATTAAACATAATATTTAAAGAATAAATCAAATAGTCATGTTTAATCCATTAAATCTAATCTCCAAATTTATTAAATCTAGCAACCAAAAAGAGCTTGATAGGGTCAGCAAGATTGTTGAAAAAATTAATTCGTTAGAGGAAAAATTTATAAATTTAGATGACTCAGATTTTCCAAAAAAAACTTTAGAGCTCAAGGATCTAATTAAGAGTGGAAAATCATTAAATGATATAATGCCCGAAGCTTTTGCAATTGTAAGAGAAGCTTCAAAAAGAACTCGAAAAGAAAGGCATTTTGATGTTCAATTAATTGGTGGTGTTATTCTACATGAAGGTAAAATCGCTGAGATGAGAACTGGTGAAGGAAAAACTTTAACAATCACGTTGGCAGCTTATTTAAATGCACTAAATGAAAAAGGAGTTCATATAGTAACCGTTAATGATTATTTGGCAAAAAGAGACTCTATAGAAATGGGGCTAATTTATAATTTTCTTGGGTTAACTTCGGGGTTTATTAATAACAGCCAAAGCGATGAGGAACGTAAAAAAAATTATAATTGTGACATTACCTATGCAACAAATAGTGAGTTAGGATTTGATTATCTTAGGGATAATATGAAATTTTCACAAAGTGAGATGGTTCAAAGAGAACATTCATTTTCAATTGTTGATGAAATTGACTCTTGCTTGATTGATGAAGCAAGAACACCATTAGTAATTTCTGGATCTGCCGAAAATAAAACTGAACAGTACAGGGTTATCGATAAACTAATAAAATTTTTAAATGAAAAAGATTTTGAAATTGATGAAAAAGAAAAAACTATTCTTTTAAGTAATCAGGGAATTAATAGTGTTGAAAAACATTTTTCAAATGCGGGAATATTAAAAAATGATAATTTTTATGATCCAGAAAACCTTCATTTAGTTCATCATGTTAATCAAGCTTTAAGAGCAAATCATTTATTTGAAAAAGGGAAAGACTATATTGTTCAAGATGGAAGTTTGAAAATAGTTGATGAGCTAACTGGAAGAATTCTTGAAGGGAGACGTTTTGGAGATGGCCTTCATCAAGCACTTGAAGCTAAAGAAAAAATTGATATACAGGCTGAAAATCAAACATTAGCATCAATAACTTATCAAAATTATTTTAAACTTTATAAAAAGATAGCAGGTTGTACTGGAACTGCTTTAACAGAATCTGCAGAGTTCTTTGAAATTTATGATTTATCAGTTGTAGTAATTCCTACTAATAAAGAAATGATTAGAAAAGACTTTAATGATTTAATATTTAGAACTGAAAAAGAAAAAAATAATGCAATTATTAATAAAATTATAGAACGTAATGAGCTTGGCCAACCAATACTAGTTTTTACATCAAGTGTAAATAAATCTGAGGTTTATTCAAATTTATTAAATAAAAAGAATATTAAACATGTGGTCCTAAATGCCAAAAATCATGAAAATGAGGCTGAAATTATAGCAAATGCAGGTAAAGAAAAATCTTTAATTATCACTACCAGTATTTCTGGACGTGGTGTTGACATCCAGCTTGGAGGAAAAAAAGGATCTATTCCTGATGAACAGCTCACAATTGACAAAGATAAAATAAAGTCTTTAGGAGGCTTGTTTGTAATTGGCACAGAAAGAATGGAGTCTAGGAGAGTTGATAATCAAGCAAGAGGTAGATCAGGAAGACAAGGGGATGAAGGGAGCTCGGTATTCTATGTAAGTTTGGAGGATGACTTAATGAGAATTTTTGGTTCTGAGTCTATGAATAATATGCTTGAAAAGTTAGGGCTTAAAGATGGGGAAAGCATAGATCATCCTTGGATCAATAAAGCATTAGAGAGAGCGCAGCAGAAAGTAGAGGCAAGAAATTTTGATATTAGAAAAACCCTAATAAAATTTGACAATGTGCTGAATGATCAAAGACATGTTGTTTTTTCTCAGAGAAAAAACGCAATGAGTAGTGGTGATATTTTTGGTTATTCTGATGAATTTTTAAAAGAGATAATTGAGGACTTAATTAAACTGAAGGTTCAAAAACTTTCAAACCCTAAGAGCACAGAATTTAGTAACAAAATTAAGCAAATACTAGGAAAAAGTTTCACAGATAAGGAGTTTGAGGAATTAATTGCATCTAAAGATGAAGAGTTAAAAGAAAAAATACTTTCAAAATTTAATGAAACAAGAAATGAAAGAATTAAGATCCTTGGAGAAGATTATGCAAAAGAAATAGAAAAAAGAATTTTTCTACAATCCATTGATTTAAATTGGAAATCCCACATTCAATATTTAGAACAATTAAGACAAGTTGTTGGTTTAAGATCTTATGGTCAAAGAGATCCCCTAGTTGAATATAAAAAAGAAGCTTTTGATTTATTTTCTAACCTCTTAGAAAAACTAAAATTAGACTATGTTACAATCTTAATGAATTTAAAAGTAGTTCAGGAAGAACAACCCTCAAATCGAAATATTAGAAATATAGAAAAAAATAACAATCCTAAATGTTTACTTATCACTAAGAAAAATGAAAAAATTTCAAGAAATGACAGATGTCAAGCAACAGGGAAAAAATTTAAAAATTGCTGTGGGGCTTTGTAATTTTAAATTAATAAAAAAATCAAACCTAACAAAATAACAATTATACCAATACTAATTTGTATTTTTTTTGATTTTAAAATATTTTCAAATTTATTTTTTTTGACAGTCAATGAACTTAAATCTTCAGTTGTGCTTATAAATCCTTCATTCCTTCCAATCTTTAAAAACTTATTTTTTCTTTCATTTGCTATCTCCTCTGGAGATAAGTCTTTAAAGTAATCTAAATTTTGTGTGATAGAAGTTTTTAAGTTTTCAAGCATCTTATCTCTATCTCGATGAGCACCACCCAAAGGCTCAGGAATAATTTCGTCGATAACTTTTAACTTCAATAAATCTTTTGCTGAGAGTTTCATTGCTTTTGCAGCATCGAGCATTTTCTTTGGGTCTCTCCAAAGAATAGTTGCACATCCCTCGGGAGATATAACTGAATAGATTGCATTCTCAAACATTATAACTTTATTTGAAGATGCAAGAGCGATTGCTCCTCCAGAACCACCCTCACCAATTATTATTGCAATTGTTGGGACCTTAAGTTCCATGCAACATTCTATTGATTTTGCGATTGCTTCTGCTTGACCTCTTTCCTCTGCGCCAACACCTGGATACGCACCTGGAGTATCTATAAAGGAAATTATTGGAATATTAAATTTGTTTGCCAAATTCATTAATCGAATTGTTTTCCTGTATCCCTCAGGTCTCATCATTCCAAAGTTTCTCTCGATTCTGCTATCTAAATCCTCTCCTTTTTCTTGTCCAATAACTAAAACTGAATTTCCTTTAAATTTTGCAAAACCAGATAAAACTGATTTATCTTCACCATAATGACGATCACCAGACAATGAAATAAAATCTTCAAATAAATTGTCTATAAAAAATTTAGATTTTGGTCTGTCCTCATGTCTTGCGACCATAGTTGTTTGCCATGGATCTAAATTTGAGTAAATATTTTTTAGTTTCTCATCTAACTCTGCTTGAGTGCTAGATATTTTTTGAGTATCAACTTCTGATAGCCCTTCTTGATTATAAGGATCCTTTAATTTTTCTATCTCATTTTCAAGATTTTTAATTTCATTTTCAAAATTAAGGTAATTTTTCATGATTTAGTTATATCGGATAGTTAAATTATAAAAAAGGCTATAAAATGATGAATTATTTTAAAGGTAATTGTTATTAATTGACTAAATAATTTTAACAGATAGAAATTCATGATCGGGAGAGACTAAGCAATTTTTAGCGCCGAAGGAGCAACCACCCCGGAAACTCTCAGGCAAAAGGACCGATTTAGGCATAACACTCTGGAAAGAGATTAAATTCCGCCGAAGGAGCAAAACTCTCAGGCAAAAATACAGATGGGGTCACGAAAGTGCTATGCAAGAAAAATACATAAATATTAAAAGTTTGAAAGTTTCAAGTGATCTTGTTCAATTTGTTAAGGATGAGCTACTTAAAGAAACAGATATATCACCAGAAAATTTTTGGGCAGGTTTCGAAAAAACTGTAAATGAATTAGCACCTAAAAATAGAGAATTAATAAACATTAGAAAAGATTTACAAAACAAAATTAATGATTGGCATATCAAAAATAAGGGATCAGAATTCAATTTTGAAAAGTATAAAAAATTTTTAATTGAAATAGGCTATTTAAAAAATGAAGGACCTGATTTTCAAATTGAAACAAAAGATGTAGATGACGAAATAGCAAAAATCGCAGGGCCTCAACTGGTAGTGCCAGTTATGAACGCAAGATATGCTCTGAATGCTGCAAATGCTAGATGGATGAGTTTATATGATAGTCTATACGGAACTGATATCATTGAGCAATCAGAAGATAGTGTTTCAGAGAGATATGACCCACTAAGAGGTGAAATGGTTATTAAGTATGGCAGAGATTTTTTAGACAAATATTTTCCATTGAAAGATTTAAGCTGGAAAAAAATAACAAGCTTTGCAGTAAAAGATAGAAAACTAAAAGTTCTTAAAGGTGCTGATTTAGTTAGCTTGATAGATGAAGATAAATTTATTGGTCATAGAGGCGAAAGTGATAATCCTTCTGCAATTATTTTAAGAAATAATAATTTGCATATTGAAATTTTAAAAGACTCTAGAGCATTTGCTGCTCAACAAGACCATGCAGGTATAAGCGATATAATAGTAGAGTCAGCAGTATCAACTATTTGTGATAATGAAGACAGTGTAGCAGCAGTTGACTCGGAAGATAAAATTATTTGTTACAGAAATTGGCTAGGTTTAATGCGTGGAGACCTAAAGTCAAAATTTGAAAAGGATGGAAAATTATATGAGAGAAAGCTAAATCCAAATAGAAGTTATATTTCTAAGGATGGTAAGGGTCTAAAATTACATGGCAGAAGCCTTCTACTTGTAAGAAATGTTGGGCATTTAATGACAAACCCATCCATTATTTTAAATGATGGAAATGAAGTGCCAGAAGGTATCTTAGATGCATTTATAACGACTGCTGCAGCACTTCATGATTTAAAGAAAAAAAATAATTCACGAACTGGATCAGTATATATTGTTAAACCCAAAATGCATGGACCAGAGGAAACGGCATTTACAGATTTAATTTTTTCAAAAGTAGAAGAGGTTTTAAGATTAAAAAAATATACATGCAAAATAGGAATAATGGATGAAGAAAGAAGAACATCCTCTAATTTGAAAGAGTGTATTAGGTCCTTAAAAAATAGAGTATTTTTTATAAATACAGGATTTTTAGATAGAACTGGTGATGAAATGCACACATCAATGATGGCAGGACCTATGATTAAAAAAGGAGAAATGAAGTCATCAAAATGGATTACAGCTTACGAAAACAGAAATGTGGATATTGGATTAAAATGTGGTTTTTCTGGTAAAGCTCAAATTGGTAAAGGTATGTGGGCTATGCCTGACAAGATGAAAGATATGATGGAACAAAAAACAGGCCATTTAAAAGCTGGTGCAAATTGTGCTTGGGTGCCCTCTCCAACTGCTGCTGCCCTTCACGCTCTACATTATCATGAAATAAATATTTTTGATGAACAGAAAAAAATTTTAAATAGGAATCAAGCAAAACTTGATGATCTTCTAACAATACCAGTAGCAGATAGAACTAATTGGTCTGTTGAAGAAATAAATAATGAAATAAGTAATTCAGCCCAAACATTACTTGGATATGTGGTGAGATGGGTTGACCAAGGAATAGGTTGTTCTAAAGTTCCAGATATTAACAACGTAGGTCTAATGGAAGATAGAGCGACTTTAAGAATTTCCTCGCAACATATTGCCAACTGGATACATCATGGAATTACTACAGAAATTCAAGTAACAGAAATTATGAAAGAAATGGCAAAAATTGTTGATAGCCAAAATAAGAATGACTCTGAATATATCAAAATGAGTGATGACTTCGAAAACTCTATAGCTTTCAAAACTGCATGTGATTTAGTATTTAAAGGCAAGCAGCAGCCCTCTGGATATACTGAACCATTATTACATATTAATAGATTAGAAAAAAAATCTAATCTGAATTAGAAATTAAATTTGAACGGTTTTTAAAAGCTGAAAATAAAGTTCCATCATCCAAACTTTCTATCTCACCACCAACGGGTAGACCCTGAGCCAACTTCGTTACTTTAACCTCAATACCTTTTAGACTGTCCTGTATATAATATGCAGTTGTCTGACCCTCAACCGTTGCACTGGTAGCTAAAATTACTTCATCGATATTATCTTTTTTTACTCTTTCTACTAAAGAATTAATTAGCAAGTCCTCTTTTTTTTGACCAACTGATGAAATTGTACCCCCTAAAATATGAAAATATCCACTGAATATATTAGAACTTTCTATGCTCCATTGATCGGATATATTCTCAACAACACATATCTTATTATATTTTTTATCAACAATCTTACAGTTGTCAAAATTACACTCAATTGAATTTGATTTTAAAGTCCCACAAATTTTACAACGAACAATATTTTTGTATACATCGGCTAGTGACTTTGCCAAAGGCTTAACAAGTTCATCACGATTATTTATTAATTTTAATACAATTCGCTTTGCTGATTTGGGTCCTAAGCCTGGTAGTTTAGATATTAGTTTAACCAGTTCTTCTATTTCATTAATGTTTTGCATGAATTATAAAGGCCATTTAAAACCAGGAATACCAAAACCACCTGTAGCTTTTGAAATTTCTTCAGAAGTCTTTGATTTTAACTGAGCTTTAGCGTTATTGTGAGCGGCAACAATTAGATCTTCAATAATAGCTTTGTCCTCTTTCATAATCTCATCAGATAATTTTATTGTTTGCATCTCACCTTCACCATCAAGAGTTATTGTTACAGAATTAGAGCCAGAAACGCCCTCTACTCTTATTTCCTTAATTTTCTGCTGGCTTTCTTTCATTTTTGCCTCAAGCTCTTTGGCTTTATCTAAAATCTTACTAAAATCAGTCATTCTAACCCTCATCCTTTTTTATCTTAACGTCAATTAATTCTGCATCAGGAAAATTTTCTATTATA
Source organism: uncultured Pelagibacteraceae bacterium (assembly GCA_902601785.1). GTDB lineage: Bacteria > Pseudomonadota > Alphaproteobacteria > Pelagibacterales > Pelagibacteraceae > Pelagibacter. The sequence goes on from CACKOH010000005.1 coordinate 22,210, forward strand.
TTTTTATAAGCTTCTGAAGATTTTGCTTCATCAATTAAAAGTTTCATATTGTTAAGTTGTTTTTCTTTTACAGACATTTCGCCCTTAGATTTACTAAAAGTAATTATCCATCGCTCAGCAGTCCAATCATAAAGTTTCGATGATAAATCTTTAACAAAATCTTTATCTAAACTATCGTTAAAAGATATCTCTATTCTATTTTTTTCAAATTTTACTAGATTGACATTTTTTTCTAATTCATATTTCAATTTGATTTCTTTTTTTTCAGAGCAGATTAATAATAGATCATCAAAAGAATTTATTAGTATTTTATTTTCTGCCTTAATTTCAGTTTGTAATTGTGGTTTATTCTTTTCTTCTTGGGAAATATTTTTTATTTGATCTATTATTTTATTTGAGCTTATATTTTCTTCAATATCATTGGTTGCTCTTTTTTCAGTTTCAGACTCAATTTTTTTTTGAGATTTCACAGACTGTAAATGCATTAATCTGATTAGAAACATCTCAATTGATAAATGTTGATTTGAAACTATATCTAATTCTTCAAGAGAGCTAATTGCAAATTGCCAGAACAGTACCAATACATCAGACTCTACTTTATTTGAAATACTTTTTATTTTCGAAAACTCTTCATCATTAAGAGAAAAATTTGTACTTTCTAATGTTAAAGAATTTATATTTTTAAAGTAATACAACAATTCTAAGAAATCATTTATGAATACTTTAGGTTCTACTCCTTGGTCATAAATTTTTCTATAAATATTTATTACTTTTGTTTCTTCACCTTTTAAAATAAGTTCAAATAAATCTATTAGTTGAGATTTATCAAAGTAGCCAAATATTTTTTGTGCTGAGTTCAAATCTAATTCGGTATTTTCATCTAAGCTTAATAAAGCCCTATCTAATAGAGATAATGCATCTCTAACTGACCCCTCAGAAATTTTTACTATTAATCTTAAAGCATCGTCAGTAACTTTACCATTTTCTTTATCTTTAATTTTTTTTATAAACTCAAATAATTCTGATGATTTAATTCTAGATAAATTAAATCTTTGACACCTAGATACAACTGTGATCGGTATTTTTTTAATTTCAGTAGTTGCAAAAATAAACTTCAGATATTCTGGTGGCTCTTCTAATGTTTTTAAAAGAGCATTAAAAGCCTGTTTGCTAAGCATGTGCACTTCATCAATTATAAAAATTTTATATTTAGCTGAAGTTGGTCCATATCTAGAAAATTCTATGAGATCTCTAACATCATCTACACCAGTTTTACTAGCTGCATCCATTTCCAAAACATCAATATGATCGGAACTTGCAATGGAGTCACAATTCTCACATTTTACTTTGCATTTATTTTCAATGCCATTTGAACAGTTAAGAGTCTTTGCAACAATCCTGGCTATTGTGGTTTTACCAATTCCTCGAATGCCTGTGAATAAATATGCATTTGGAATTTTGTCTGCTTTAATTGAATTTTTTATTGTTTCTGCAACCACTTCCTGGCCTATTAGATCGTCAAAAGTTTGCGGTCTATATTTTAATGCCAGTACTTTCGAATTATTATTCATATATATTAGGAGACTAGAACCTGAATAACTGTCTCTACGACTGCTTCCGTTAAGATCTGGTCGGGTTCAAGCAGCATCCACCTCTAGCCTCCAAAAGTATTATAGCAGTTATATTTTCTAATCTACAAGAAAAGATTATTACTTATTTTCTCTCAACTTATCTGCTTCAAAAACACCTAAGACGTGAAAATCTTCACAATGAAGACCTAGTTCCTCTAAAGATTTTTGAACTTTTTTATCTTCAATGTGTCCATCTAGGTCACATAAGAAAAAATAAGAGTCGAATGTATTTTTTTCAGGATAGCTCTGAAGTTTAGTTAAATTTACTCCATTAATTGCAAAACCTCCTAGTGATTGATAAAGCGCAGCTGGTTTACTTTTGAGTTTAAATAAAAAAGACGTGATATAATTTTTATTTTTAAACTCAGGTTGGGAAATATTTTTACCCATTACTAAAAATCTTGTTAAGTTTCCATTCTCATTTTCAATATTTTTTTTTATTACCTCTAGTCCATAAATTTCAGCACTTAAAGATGAAGCTATAGCAGCTTGCTTAGCATTTTTAGTTTTTGAAATCATTTCAGCAGAGCCAGCAGTATCTGCTCTAATATGTTCTATTAAATTATTTTCCTTTATAAATTGTGAACATTGAGATAGCCCCTGTGCATGAGAATATACTTCTTTAATATCTTTTAATTTCGAGCCTGGTTGACCTAACAAATTATGTTCAATTTTTTGAAAATGCTCCATATAAATATTTAATCTATGTTTAAATATCAAATACTCAATTCCAATGTTCCCTGTTATTCTATTAGACTCGGGAATAATTATTTTGTTTTCAGGTTCAAGTGAAGCCTTACTAAAACACTCATCAAAAGTTTTACAGGGTATAATTTCAGCATTTGGATCAACTGATAAAGCTGCCAAGTGAGAATATGCACCAAATGTACCTTGAAAATAAATTTTACTCATTAATCTTTATATTCCATAATTTTTTTTAAGGCCAAATAATCTTCTTCGGTGTCTACTCCTATTGGAGGAGATTTTGCTAATGCAACATTTATCTTGATACTATTATCTAGTGCTCTTAGCTGTTCTAATCTTTGCTCTATTTCATTTTTAGTCTGATTTAATTCGACAAATTTTTCAAGCGTTTCGGCAGAATAACAATAGATACCAATGTGATGATAAATGTTGTCTAATTTTTTAGATATCCGTGAAAATACTTCTGCTTCAGAAAAAGAGTCTTCTTGAAGATCAGATTTTGTTTGAACTTTGACAATATTTTCATTTTGAAAATCTTTTTCATTTTTGATTTTTGCAGCAAGTGTCCCTATTTTTGATTGGTAGTTAATCATTTTGTTTTTTAAACTTACTATGTCTTCTATATTTATTGCTGGCTCGTCTCCTTGTAAGTTCATTATTAAGTCCACATCTTTAAATTTCATTTTTTTGAAAGCTTCATATATTCTGTCTGTACCAGTTTTGTGGTTATTGCTAGTTAAAACGGCTCTACCTCCATTCATCGTCACATCTTCAACAATTTCCTTATTTTCTGTAGCTACTACCACATCTCCAATATCAGCATCTTGAGCCCTTTTAAAAACATGTGAAATTATTGATTTATTGTTAATCTTTAACAAAGGTTTCCCGGGTAATCTGGTTGCTCCTAGTCTTGATGGTATAATAATCAAAGTTTTCATAAATACTTAATTAATTATAGCTATTAAATACCAATAGAGGCAAATTTATACAGATAATTTTGATAATTTTTTAATTTATCGTGATATATGTTCAAAATTATTTAATAAAAAATGGATTCTTTCGAAATTAATAAAATAGTTGCTGCTGTTTTGATGGTTGCACTTTTAGTAATAGGTATTGGAAAATTATCAGATGTTATTTTTCATGTAGAAAAACCAGAAACTCCAGGTTACGCAGTAGATGTAGAAGAAGCAACAACTGTTTCATCCTCTTCAAAAGCAAGTGTAGAAGAGAAAATCGATATTAATGCATTAATGGCTATGGGCGATCTAACTCATGGAGAGAAAGTTTTTAAGAAATGTGCTGCATGTCACTCTATTGTTAAAGGTGGAAAAAATAATATTGGTCCTGCTTTGTATAATGTTGTTGGAAGAAAAATTGGCATAGTTGAAGACTACAAATATTCCAAGGCTTTAGCATCTTATGATAAAGAATGGACATTCGAAGAGCTTAACGGTTATTTAATCAAACCTGCTAAATGGATCAAAGGAACTAAGATGGCTTTTGCTGGATTGAGAAAAGAAAAAGATAGAGCTTCTGTAATTAAATATCTGAACCAAAACTCGGATAATCCTTTACCATTACCTTAGTTTTCCAAAACAGTATAATAAAATACTTTTTTGAACATGAACTCTATTTAGAGCTTGTTGCCAGACATGGGATTTTTTTCCTAAAAAAATGTCATCTGATACTTCATTTCCTCTTGGAAGACAATGTAAGAAAATACAATTTTTTTTTGCATATCTCATAAGTTTTTTATCAATTTTAAATTTTTTAAATTGGGCTATTTTTTTTTTCTTATTAACTTTATCATTTAAAGAAATTACTTTATCTGAAAAAATTACATCTGCATTTGAAGCTGCTTTTTTTGGATCGTTGTAAATAAAAATTTTCTTTTTATTTTTTTTAACCCAATTTCTTACTTTTGCGCTGGGTTCAAATTTTCTTGGACAACCTATACTCAATTTAAATGAAAATTTGACTGATGCTGCAATCAGACTGTCTAAAACATTATTAGAGTCTCCAATCCAGCAAATATTCAGTTTTGAAATTGGTTTTTTCTTTAATTCTTCAACTGTAAATACATCTGATAAAACCTGAGTCGGATGTGATGATGGGCTAAGACCGTTTATTACTGGGATTGAGAGATATTTTCTAAAATTTTCAACTTTTTTGTCACTATCAGTTCTCAGCATAAATCCATCACCGTATGTTGAGAGAATTTTTGCAGTATCCGCAATACTTTCACCGCCCTGACCGAGATGAAGCTCATTTGATCTGAGAGTTAAAGTGCCCCCTCCAAGTTGTTTAATTGCTAGATAAAAGCTTAATCTAGTTCGCAAGCTTGACTTTTCAAACATTTGGATAAGCAACTTCCCCTTCAAAGGAGCACCTTTATCAACTTCGAGTGTGCTTAGTTTTTTTCTTAAATTTTTTCTTCTCTTTGCATCTATTATTATTTTTTTAAGATCTTTAGATGGAATATCTTTTAAATTGATAAAGTGTTTCATTCTAATTTAATTCTTTGCAAACTTTATTTATTATTTTTAAAGCTTGATCAATCTCGTTTTTTTTAACATTTAGTGGTGGTAAAATTCTGACCACATTTTCTGCCGCACGTATAGTTAGTAACTTATTTTCCATAAGTTTTTTTATAAATTTTGTCTGATCTGTATGTAGCTGAATACCTATTAAGAGTCCCTTGCCTCTTATATTTTTTATTATATTTGGATAAAGTTTTTTAAAATTATTCAATTTTAAAAAAAAATATTTAGAAATACTTTTAACATTTTTTAAAAATTTTTTATCTGAAACAATATCCATTACTGTATTTCCAACAGCCATTGCTAATGGATTACCTCCAAAAGTTGAACCATGTGTTCCTGGTGTCATCCCAGCAGCTACTTTCTTATTCATTAAAACAGCTCCAATAGGAAATCCACCTCCAATTCCTTTGGCGATTGGTACAATATCTGGCTTTACTTTTGATTTTTCAAATGCAAAAAAGTCACCAGATCTTGCAATTCCACACTGAACCTCATCTAAAATTAGTAGTATTTTTTTTTGATTACATAACTTTCTCAATTCAACTAAGCACCAATCAGGTATTACTTTAATTCCGCCCTCACCCATTATAGTTTCCACCATAATAGCAGCTGTGTTTTTGGTAATTTTTTTCTTTAATGACTTATGGTCTCCGAAGTCAAAGTGATCAAATCCACTTACTTTTGGACCAAATCCTTCTGTCATTTTCTTTGATCCACTTGCATAAATTGCAGCCAAAGTTCTTCCATGAAAAGAATTTCTAACGCACAATATTTTATTTTTATTTATTTTACCAATTGAGTAGAAATATCTTCTAGCAACTTTTATCGCAGCCTCAGTAGCTTCTGCACCACTATTTTGAAACATCACATAGTCAGCAAAAGTTTTTTTACACAATTTTCTAGCTAACTTTTCTCCTTCTGGAATTTGAAAAGCATTTGAGACATGCCATAATCTTTTTGCTTGAGTACTAATCGTTTTTGTAAGTTTTGGATGTGCATGGCCCAATGAATTTACAGCAATACCCTGAACAAAATCTAAATATTTTTTGTTATCAATAGAGAACAAATAACTTCCTTTGCCATACTTGAAGGAAATTTTTTTTCGATTATAGTTTTTTGCTAAATAGGTCATTAATTTAATTTGTTTTTATAAATTTTAATTATTAGATACAAGCTATGATTGAAAATACATATCTAATAAGTTGAGCCAATATGTGTTAATAACTATGATTTTTTCATTGTTTAATTAAATTTAATATCAGTATATTGTTAATATATAAAAGTTTAACACAATATATTGATTTATGAGTTGGACAGACGAAAAAGTTGCAAAATTAAAAGAACTTTGGGGTTCAGGTAAAACAGCCAGTCAAATAGCTGAGATAATAGGTGGGGTTACTCGTAATGCTGTAATTGGGAAATCTCATCGGATGAATTTGTCAGCTAAAATAAAAACAAGAAAAGCTACCTCAAATCAAAGTTTTGAAAATTCTTTAGAAGAAAAAAACATAAAGAGTAGAAGAGGTCGTAAAAGTAAGTTTAAATCTTTAATAATTGAAAAAGACTTTGAACCAGAAAATCCTAAACAATTAGAAGAATTGGATGAAAGTTCATGCAAATGGCCAATTGGACACCCAGACGAGAAATCTTTTTACTTTTGTGGTAGGTCATCATTAAAGGACTTTTCCTATTGTAAATTGCATCTCCTATATGCATATCAGCCAAAAGGTAAAAAAGACGAAACAGCTGATAAAGAAGAGGTTCCTGAATTTATAGAAAAGAAAATACAAACAGGTTAAATTTTAACTTAAACTAATTTCTGAGTTTTTTTTAGAATTATATTTTTCAGTAGAAAATTGCCCACCCTCTCTCCACATATAACAATACTTTTTAACCTCCTCATCAAAATGCCTCGTACTTGGAACGCCAATGTCTGAATTTGTTTTATATTTTCCAGATGCAATGTTATCGTATTTTAAAAGCTTTAATTGATCCTGTGTAAGCAAGGGTTTAGGCATTATTTCAAATATTCTCGCAGACATTTTGGCTAAAGGTAAGGGCATAGGTAATAAAATTCTTTTTTTTCCAATCAAATTTAATAATTTCATTATTATTTCTTTGAAAGTAAAAACTTCTGGGCCCACACACTCAATGACTTTAGAATAAATATTATTTGAAATCACATGATAGATAGTATCTGTTAAATCAGAACAATGAATAGGTGAAAACTTTGTGTTTCCACTGTAATAAAGAGGAAAAAATGGGAGCCTATTTAAAAGGGTCATAAAGTTTGTCGTAAAGTTATCATCTACAGAATAAACTACAGATGGTCTTAATATTGTTGCAAGAGGAAAGTTTTTTAAGATGTTATTTTCACCGTCAACTTTACTATTTGCATAGGCTGAATCTTTAGCTTCATTTATGCCTAGGGCTGATAAATGAATGAAGTGCTTAAGGTTATATTCTTTGGAAAGTTTTGCTAATAAAGAAGGAAAGACTGTATGAATGTTTTTAAATGAGTTTCCACCTTTTTTTTCAAATAAAATACCTATTAAGTTGACACAAATATCAGATTTTTTAAAAAGTTTTCTTATTTTTTTTTCATCAAATATATTAGACTCAACAATATCTATATAGCCAACATTTGCTTGGGTTTTAATAATATAACTTTTTTGGTGAATATTTCTAGTTACCACAGTAACTCTAAAGTTATTCTTGGTGAGTTTTCTTATAAGGTTTCGACCAATTTGGCCACTACCACCAAAAATTAGACAATTTTTTGCTTTCATATATATATGTTTAAAAATGACTAATAATATTCATCTTCATAAAAATGATCTACCAGATGATTTGAAATTAGGCAATATAATAGCAGTTGATGGAGAGTTTATGGGTCTTAATGTCAGAAGAGATCCTTTATGCTTAATTCAAGTATCTTCAGGAAATTCTGATGCTCACATCGTACAATTCGATAGAGATAATTACAAAGCACCTAACCTAGTTAAAATATTAAAAGATGAAAATATTTCTAAAATCTTTCACTATGGTAGAGCAGATATTTCTCACATTAAATATTATTTAAAAACTGAGACTAATAATATTCTTGATACAAAAATAGCTTCAAAACTTGCAAGATCATATTCTGATAATCATTCATTAAAAACTTTAATAAAAGAATTTGCAAATATAGATATTAGTAAGCAATTTCAAAGTTCAGATTTTGGAGGACAGTTAACCTCAGCCCAACTAAAGTATTGTGCAAATGATGTAATTTATTTGCATAAAATACATGAAAAATTAGAACAAATATTAGAAAGAGAAAATCGTATAAAGCTTTACAAGGATTGTCTGAAATTTTTAAAAACTAGAGTTGATTTAGATTTAGCTCTTTTTAAAGATGATATCTGGTCACATTAATGATTAAAAAAAAATTTATAAACATAGCAAGGAGTGTTATAAATTTAGAAATTAAAGCTCTCCAAGATTTAAAAAAAAATATTAGTAATTCATTTAATGATGCTGTAGTTGAAATTAGCAAATGTCAGTCAAAGGTTATACTATGTGGAGTAGGCAAAAGTGGTTTGATCGCATCTAAGATTGCAGCAACACTTGCATCTGTTGGAACTCCATCATTTACTTTATCTGCAAGCGAAGCTTCACACGGAGATCTTGGAATGATTTCTAAAAAGGATGTTTTAATTTTGATCAGCAACTCTGGTGAAACAAGTGAACTTAAAAATATTATTCGATTTGCTAAAAGAAATAGAATTATATTAATTGGAATGGTTACTAAAAAAGATTCAATTTTGTATAAAGAATCAGACATTAGACTTATGACACCTAAAGTAACAGAGGCGGGTGGAATTGTTCCAACCGCCAGCACTACAACTCAATTAGCTTTGGGAGATGCATTGTCAATCGCAAGTATGAATTATAAAAAATTCGGTAAAATGGACTTTAAAAAATTACACCCTGCAGGTAGTTTAGGTGCTCAATTAAAAACTGTTGAAGATATAATGCTGACTGGAAACAAGATTCCTTTTGTCCATGAAAATATTAAAATGAATGAAGCTCTTAAGATATTAAGTAAAAAAAATCTAGGAATATTGATAGTAAGAAATAAAAAGAAAATAACTACAGGGATAATCACAGATGGTCAGATAAGAAGATACAGTCAAAAAAATTCAGATTTACAGTCAATTAATGTTGATAAAATTATGACAAAAAAACCTATTAGCATTAATAAAGATGCCTTAGCTGTAAAAGCTCTATCTTTAATGAATAGTAAAAAAATTACTTCGCTATGTGTTTTTGAAAAGAAAAATAAATTTAAAACTATAGGAGTAATTCATATACATAATATCTTAGAGTCAAACATTTCATAAATGAAAAACAAAAAAATTATGGGGTTTTCTTTAATAATTATCCTTATAGTTATAAGTTATTTTATATATTTAAATTTTTTAAAAAAAGAAGATTCTAATAAGACAAATTCTAATTCTTTAGAGGAAAAGTCTTTTTCATCTAACACTATAAAGGATGTAAGCTATCTATCTAAAGACTCTAAAGGCAATGAATATATTATTAATGCAATAAGTGGGGAAATAGACATTAATGACCCTGATGTAATTTATTTGACCGATGTGAGAGCTGAAATAAATCTAAAAAACTCGAACAAAATTGTGATCTCTTCTGAATATGGAAAATATAATACTAAAAATTACGATACAATTTTTTCAGAAAGTGTAATAATAAATTATTTAGATAACAAGATAACAGGAGAGTATTTGGATTTTTCACTTGAAAGAAATTTAATGGTTATATCTAGAAATATTGTTTATACAAATCCTGAAAATATTATGATTGCAGACGTTTTGGAAATGAATATTAAGACAAAGGATACAAAAATATTTATGTATGAGGACAAAAATAAAGTAAAAATTAAAAGTAGAAACTAAATATGGGAATTATTAAAAAATTTAGAATTAAATCATTTAAAAATAAAAATTCAATAATTGAGTTTAAAAATATAACTCTTTCTTATGGTAAAAGAATAATTTTAGATAATATTAATTTTAAAATAAATGAAGGCCAAATTTTTGGAATGCTTGGACCAAATGGTGTAGGTAAATCTACAATATTCAATCTTATAACTGGACTAATAAGTCCAGATAGTGGTCAAATAAAAATAAATGAAGAGGAAGTTACTAATTATCCTATATATTTTCGTACTAAAAAATTTAAAGTTGGATACGTTCCTCAGTATGGTGGATACTTTAACGAGTTAACTCTTCATGATAATTTAAAAGCTATTAGCGAAATTGTTATTGATAATAAAAATTTAAGATCAGAAAAAATAAATTATTTACTTTCTAAGTTTGAGTTAGAAAATGTTAAAGAAATTAAAGCAAAATTTTTATCTGGAGGACAAAAAAAGAAATTAGTTATTGCGCTTTCTCTTTTAAGTGATCCAAAAGTTTTATTATTAGATGAATGTTTTGCGGCACTTGATGTGCTAACTATTAAAATGTTACAGGAAATTATTGTTAATTTGCAACAAGAAACACAAATAACTATTTGTATTTGCGATCATCAGGCAAGAGATCTTCTTGCTTGTGTAGATGTTGCAATGATATTAAGTAATTGTAAAATAATTGCCCAAGACACGCCTAATAATTTAGTTAATGATATAAATGCCAAGAATGCCTACTTTGGTGAAAGTTTCAAATTTAACTAATATTCATGACAGAAACGATTATAATTAAGAGTAAAATTGCAGATTTTAATAAAAGAATAAATATTAGTGGCGATAAAAGCTTAAGTATAAGATGGGTTTTATTTGCCTCATTAGCAAGTGGAGTTTCAAAATCAAAACACCTACTGATGTCCGAAGATGTTTTAGCGGCAATCAATGCAATTAAGAAATTGGGCATTAAAGTAAAATTCAATAGAGATGTTTGCGAAATTTATGGAAAAGGTATTAATGGCTATAAATACAAGAAAAATGTAATAATAAATTCTGAAAATTCGGGTACCCTTGGGAGACTTATTCTTGGCCTCTTAATAAATACTACTTACCCAATTAAATTGATTGGCGACAAAAGTTTATCAAAGAGAGATTTTAAAAGAATTTCCGATCCATTAAGCATGTTTGGTGCAAATTTCAAACTTACAAATAAGAAAAATCTTCCTTTAAAAATATTTGGATCTCCAAAATTAAAACCAATAAAATATATTGAAGCAAGAGGATCAGCTCAATGTAAAAGTTCTATAATTTTTGCAGGAATGAGGACAGATGGAACAACTTATATTAAAGCAAAAAAAAGTAGAAATCATACAGAGTTATTATGTAAATATTTAAAACTTCCAATTAAAATTAAAGAAAAACAAAAATATGATTTAATTGAAATAAAAAAAACAAATAAAATAATCCCTTTAAATTACAATATTCCTTCAGATTTAAGCTCTAGTTCTTTTTTTATAGTTTTAACTGCTTTAGCAGAAAATTCAAAACTTCTAATCAAGAATGTAAATATTAATCCATCAAGAACCGGTGTTATAAATATTTTAAAAAGAATGGGTGTTAATATAATATTGAAAAATCAAAAAAATTATAAAGGTGAAAAAAATGCTGATATTTTTGTCAGAAGCTCAAAAAAATTTAAATCTATTAATTGTCCGACAAAATTTAATAGTGGAGCTATTGATGAATTTTTATTAATTTTCCTAGTTGCAGCAAAAGCTAATGGGATTTCTTACTTTAAAAATTTGGCAGAATTAAACCAAAAAGAAAGTCCAAGACTCAAGTGGGGGTCTAAAATTTTAAATCAGTTAGGTGTGAAAAATATTTTAACAAAAAGTTCTATTAAAATATTTGGTAATCCAAATCTTAATATATCACATAAAATAACTATTAAAAATTATTTTAAAGATCATAGAGTATTTATGACAAGTGTAATTGCGGCTTTGTCATTTGGGGGTGAATGGAAAATACATAACAAAGATTCAGTAAAAACATCTTTTCCAAAATTTATAAAAATAATAAATGACTTACAAAAATAATAAAATTAAAAAAAGAAAAAATATTATTAAAGTTGCAATAGACTCTCCTGCTGCTGCAGGCGCAGGGACACAAGCAAAATTAATTTCCAAACACTACAATTTACTACAATTAGACACTGGTCGAGTTTATAGATTTGTTGCTAATATTAAAATTAATCAACCTTATAAATTTAAGTATACCTACTTAAAAAAAAAAATTAATAAATTAAAAATTAAAGATTTAGAAAATAAAAAGTTACTTTCTGACAAAGTTGCAACTGTTGCGTCGAAAGTTGCAAAAGATAGAGAAATAAGAAAATTGGTTCATGCGTTTCAATTAAAGTGTGCTTATAGCCCCCCAAAAAGATATGCTGGTTCTTGCCTGGATGGAAGAGACATATGTTCTGTTATTGTACCAGATGCAGATATAAAGTTATTTATTACTGCTAATCTTAAAACTAGAGCATTGAGAAGATATAAAGAACTCAAGGCTAAAAATAAGTATATTTCTTATGCAGATGTTCTAGAAAGTATTAAAAAACGCGACAAAAGTGACATAAACAGAAAGATTTCACCTCTAAAAAAAACAAAGGATAGCATCTTGCTAAACACATCTAACCTAAGTATAAGACGTTGTTTTTTAAAAATAAAAAAAATAATAGACAGGAAAATAATTATTTAATGGAAATTTATAAAGATTTATCAAATCCAGCCTCACAAGAATTCGAAAAATTACTTAATAGCCAGCTCTCAAAAATTCAAATAGAAGAAGGAAAAATTATAGAGGGTAAAATAAATAAAATTACCGAAAAATTTGTTTTTCTTTTTGTTGAAGGGCTTAAATCTGAACCTGTTCTAGATATTAATGAATTAAAAAGTATGGGTCTATCTGAAAAGATTAAAATTGGAGAAACAATATCTGTCTTATTAGAAAAAATTGAAGATAAGCATGGTGAGGTTTTAGTTTCTGCTTCTAAGGCACAAAAAATTAAAGGGTGGGATAAATTGGTTGAGGCCTACGAAAAAAATGAACCAATAATGGGCAAAATTACTTCAAAATGTAAAGGAGGTTGCATTGTTGAACATATTGATACAGGTTCACTCATGTTCCTGCCGGGTAGTCAGATATCAGACAAACCGTTAAAAGATATTAGTCACTTGATGAATGAACCACAAAAATTTGCATTAATAAAACTAGATAAAATCCGTGGAAATGCATGTGTTTCAAGAAGAGAAATTATTTCATCTTTTAAAAAAGAAGATAAAGCAAAAATAATTGAAAAATTTAAAGTAGGTGACATTATAAAAAATGCTGAAGTGAAAGGTTATAGTTCTTTTGGTTGCTTTTTTAATGTTAATGGAGAGTTAGATGTGCTGGTTCATTTACAAGAAATTTCCTACTCTAGAGTTAACCATCCTGACGAAGTATTTAATATTGGTGAAAAACATGATCTAAAAGTTATAAGTGTTGATAAAGAAAAATTACAAGTTGGATGTTCAGTAAAACAATTATCGCCAGATCCTTTTGAACATATAGAAAATTATGAACTTAACAAAATATATAAAGTAAAAGTTGTTAAACTAATGGACTTTGGTGCTTTCTGTGAATTAGAGCCTGGCCTGACTACTCTTCTACACTCAAGTGAACTAAGCTGGACAAAGAAAAACTTGTCAGCAAAAAAAATGTTTAAAATTGGTGACGAAATAGACTGTGTAATTACAGAAATAGATAAAGATAAGAGAAGAGTTGCTATATCTCATAGATTAACAAAAGAAAATCCTTTTGAAACTTTTGAGAAAAAATACCCAATCAATACAATTGTTGAAGGTGAAATTGTAAATAAAAATGAATACTCTTTGTTTGTTAAAATTGAAAATTTAGATGTAGATGCTTTTCTGCATTGCAATGACTTAACCTACTTAAACAATGGAGAAGAAGAACTAACAAAATATAAGAAAGGTGATAAAATTAAAGTTATGGTTCTAGAGATAAAGTCCTCAGAACAGAAAATTAGAGTCGGTTTAAGACAAACTCAAGCTGATCCTTTTGACTTCTTTAAAGATAAAACAAAAAATCAAACAATTACAGTAAAAGTTATATCAACTGACAATAAAGGATTAATAGTCAGACCTGAAAATTGTGAAATGGACTTTCAAATTAAAAAATCTGCAATTGCGATCAATGCAGCGGATGCTAGGCCAAGCAGATGGACAGGTGGAGAAAAACTTGATTGTGCAATAGCTGATATAGATTTTAAAAAAAGAAAAGTTGTTCTAAGTATAAAGCTACTTGAGGAAATTGAAAAAAAAGAGGCTTTAGAAAAATATGGATCAGAAGGATCTGGTAAAAACCTACCTTTTTCTTCTTTGTCTGAAGATTTAAAGAAAAAAGAAGAAGATAATTAAAATTAAGAAGATCTAAATTGGCTATTGTAAAATCAAAGCTTTTAAAACAACTCTCAAAAAACTACCCTAATTTTTTAAAAAAAGACTTAGAAAAGTTCACGAATATAATTTTAAATGAAGTAAAGAGAGCTCTAAGAAGAGGAGATAGAGTAGAACTTAGAGGGTTTGGAGTTTTTTTTACAAATATTCAAAAAGCTAGAATATCAAGAAATCCTAAAACAGGAGAAAAGGTCAATACTCCTGAAAAAAAAACTATTCACTTTAAAATGTCCAAAGACTTGTTTAAAAAATTAAATAATGAAGAATAAAATTATATTTGTTGCGTGTGATGCATCAAAGATAAAAAAAATTAAAGATATTATTATTCAAACAAAAAATAAAAAAATAGAGATAACTCCAAAATTTGGGCTACAACTTTTTTACTCAAAAAATGGCAGAAAGTTCCTTGAGAAGTTTAAAAATAATTTTTGGTTGGATTTAAAAATAAATGATATTCCACAAACTGCCCTTTCAGCTTTAGATAGTTTGAAAGATTTAAAAAAATGTAAATATATCACAGTTCATGTAAATGGTGGTCTTGAAATGCTAAAGGCTGTGAAAAAACATGCTAAGAAAGTTAATAAAAACTTAAAAGTTTTAGGTGTTACAATTTTAACAAGCTTAAATAATAAATCCTTGAAGGAGATAGGTTATACTAAAAATGTTCAACAATTAGTTTTAAAACAAGCTGAACTTATAAAAAAGTCAGGTTGTGATGGAATTGTATGCTCCCCTCAAGAGTCAAAAATGATTAGAAAAAAATTTAAAAATTTATTAATAATTACTCCCGGGATAAGATTGCCAGGAGATAATTCAAACGATCAGGCAAGAGTAATGACTCCCAAAGATGCTTTCAAAAATAAAGTTTCAGGGGTTGTAATAGGAAGATCCCTTACCAAAGGTAATATTAAATATAACGTAAAAAAATTAATTGATCATTTAAGCCAATGATCAAAGGATGTAAAATCTGTGGGGTTTCTGACCCAGATACATTAAGCTTTATTGTCAATCATCCTCATCCACCAAAATTTATTGGTTTCATTTGTAACTATCAAAAAAGTCCTAGGTATGTTGAGTTTGATAAATTAGAAAACTTGTTAAATATAAAGAAAAATAATTGTCAGTATGTTGCTGTATTGGTCAAACCTAATGAAGAAATATTAGAAAAAATTAAAAATCTACCTTTTGACTATTACCAATTATATGATTGTACTCCTGAACAAATAAACTCTCTGAAGATAAACTATAATAAAAAAATAATTACTGCATTTACTGTTAAAGACAAATCAGATCTAAAAAAATATCAAGATTTTAATGAGGTAACAGACATTTATTTATTTGATAGTAAAGGTTATGAGAAAAGTGAAGCATTTGATCATGATCTAATTAAAGACTTAAAAATTAATAAAAAATTGATGATTGCTGGTAATATTAAATACAACGATGATTTAGAAAATTATGGTAAAATAGCTGATTTTATAGATTTGTCTGGAGGCTTAGAAACTTCTGGATTAAAAGATCTATCCAAAATAGAAATTTTTTTAAATAAAGTAAAAAAAATTAAAGATGAAACTTAAAAGAGGCATTCCATTAATTGACCAACATGATCAATTTGGTTTTTGGGGAGGGAAATTCGGAGGCAGCTTTATTCCCGAAACTTTGAAAAAACCTGTTGAGGATTTAACAGAAAAATTTAAAAAATTAAGAAAAGATAAAAAATTTATTAAGAAGAGAGACTATTATTTTAAAAATTATATTGGTTCTCCAACCTCTTTTGTAAAGTTAGAGAATTTATCTAGTCATCTAGGTGGTGCTCAAATATGGGCAAAAGTTGTCTCTGAAGCTAACGGCGGTGCGCATAAAATATATAATGCGACTGTGCATGCACTTCTTTGTAAAGCAATGGGTAAAAAATATATCGTTGGCGATACGGGTGCAGGTTATGCTGGAAAAATGTTAAGTATGGCTGCAAAAAAGTTTGGCTTAAAATGTAAAATATTTATGGGTGCTAAAGATATTAAAAGGCAAAAACCAAATTGCGATGCAATGAAAAAAAATGGAGCAGAGATTGTTCCTGTGTATTCAGGTAGTCAGACTTTGGTTGATGCTGTTAGTGAATGTATGAGATACTGGGTATCAAATTGTGATAATACTCATATGTGCGTTGGTAGTACAGTAGGCCCAAATATATTTGTTAAAATTTGTGGTTGGAGTACTGCTCAAATTTCAAGAGAATTAAAGATACAATTAAAATCTGAATTTAAAAAAATCCCAAAAAAAATTAAACTTATTAATTGTGTAGGCGGTGGAAGTTCAGCCTACGGTTTCTGGAGTGAGTTTATAGATTTTAATAAAAAACAAATTGAGCTGATTGGAGTTGAAGCAGGTGGGCCTAAAAAATCAAAACTTCATGCAGCTCCATTAAGTAGAAATGCTAAAATTGGAGTTTTACATGGTGCTGCTTCTTATGTTTGCCAAGATAATGAAGGTCAAATTAAAGAAACTGAGTCAATCAGTGCAGGACTAGATTATCCAGGTGTAAGTCCTATTCATTGTTTCTTAAAGGATACAAAAAGAGCAAGATACACTTATGCAACTGATGAGGACGCTTTAAATGCGCACGTTATGGTGACTAAGTTTGAAAACTTAAATCCAAGTTTAGAGCCTAGTCATGCATTTGCAGAAGCAATTAAAATTGCACCAAAGCTTAGTAAGGATACAATTATAATTGTAAATTCTTGTGGAGATGCAAAAAAAGATAGGGATATTTTAAAAGAAAGATTGGTTAAAAATTAATGGTCTCATTAATTAATAAAGCTTTTAAAAAAGCAAGAGATGCTAACAGACCAGCATTATTAACTTACACAGTTGCTGGTGATAATACTAAAAAAAAATCTTTAGATATTCTTAAGTTAATATCAGATCATGCTGATATATGTGAGCTAGGTTTCCCACATAACACTCCTATCGCAGATGGTGGCCAAATACAAACTAGTGCTTATCGCGCTATTAAAAATGGAATTAAAATAAATGATGTTTTTACAATTGCTAAAGCATTTAAGTTATCAAAAAAAACAACCCCTATTATTTTAATGGGCTATTACAACATGATTTATCAATATGATGAAAATAAATTTCTTAAAAAATGTAAAAGTTCAAAAATAGATGGTTTAATTGTTGTTGACCTTCCCTATCCAGAAAATAAAAGTTTTTCTGAAAAGTGTAAAAGAAAAGGTATCAACTTTATACAATTAGTTTCTCCGACTACATCAAATATAAGATTAAAAAAAATTATTAAAGATTCTCATGATATGATTTACTATATAAGTATGCTATCAACTACAGGAGGAAAATTAAAAGTTTCCCCTAAAAAAATTTTAGAAAATTATTTCAAAATTAAAAATCAAAACAAATCAAAAAATGTTGTAATTGGATTCGGCATCACAGAAAAAACTATTAAATCACTCAAAAAGGCTGATGGTTTGGTTGTAGGAAGTGCGATTTGTAAGGAAATATCTAAATCAATTAAAAACAGACAAAATGTTGTCACAAATGTTACTAATGTAGTTAGAAGATTAAAAAATAAAATCAAATGAACTGGATTACAAAAATAATAAAAGCTGGTGAGAAAATCAAAACAGCTATTAAAGAAAGAGCTTCGAAAGAAGATATTGCAAATAGTGATTGGACTTCATGTTGCATAGGTCCAATACTTAAAAAAGATTTAGAAAATAACTTATGGGTTTGTCCTGAATGTAACAAGCACCACCGAATTAAGCCTAAAGAGAGATTTGATATTCTATTTGGTAAAAACAATTATGAAATATTTAAAACCCCTATTCCAAAAGATGATCCTTTAAATTGGACCGACTCTAAATCATACAAAGAGAGATTAAAAAGTGCTCGAAAAAAAACTGGTTTAGAGTGTGGAATGATGGTTGCATCTGGCACTATTGATAATGTTAAAATTACTGCAGTTGCATCTGATTTTGATTTTTTAGGTGCCTCAATGGCTGCTGCTGAAGGTGAAGCTTTTTTATATGGAATTCAACATGCGATAGAAAATAAAACTCCTTTTTTATGTATTAGTGCTGGTGGCGGAATGAGAATGATGGAAAGTTTAATTTCATTATCTCAGATGACGAGAACTACTTTAGCAATTAATGAATTAAAAAAAAATGGTTTACCTTACTTGGTTTGTATTACTGACCCTACTGCTGGAGGGATAACTGCCTCTTATGCAATGCTTGGTGATATCAATATTGCAGAACCTGGTGCATTGATTGCATTTGCAGGAGCTAGGGTTATTCAAGGTACTGTTAAAGAGGAGTTGCCTGAAGGTTTTCAAAAGAGTGAGTATGTTGAAAAAACTGGATTTGTTGACCTAATAGTAGAACGAAAAGAACTAGCCTCTATAATTGGAACTCTATTATCAATATTGTTAAAGCGAAATTCTGTTATAACTTCTGAACAAAATGAAACTGCAGAAGATAGTCAATCGCTTACAAAAGTTGCATCCTAAAGAAATAGATTTAAGTTTAAATAGAATAAAAAAACTCTGTAAAACCCTTGGAAATCCACAGGACAAATTAAAAGCTATTTCGGTAGTTGGAACTAATGGCAAATATTCAACTATTCAGGCTTTATTCGCAATTTTAAGAGAGACAAATATTAAATGTAATATTTATACCAGCCCCCATATCAAAAGAATAAACGAAAGATTTGTATTTAATAATGAAGAATTAAATGATGATGATCTTGGAATTCTTTTTGAGGAAATTGAAGAAGCAAATAACAATGAACCAATAACTTTTTTTGAAATATTAACTGCAGCCTACTTTTATAATGCCTCAAAATACCCTGAAAATATTAACTTAATTGAAGCAGGGTTATTTCACCGTTTTGATGCAACAAATATACTAAGAAATAATTTAGCAAGTATTATAACATCTATTGGCTTGGATCATTTAGATTGGCTACCTGAAAATGAACAAACAATTAAAAAAATAATATTTGAAAAAACTTCAACTTTATTAAATTCTAATATTATTATTGCAAAGCAAAATTCTACTGAAATTGTAAATGAAATAAAAAATTCAATTACAAAAAACTCTTCAAAAAAATATTTTTTTAATGAAGATTATAATTATTCATTTAATGAAAATGGTTTTATTTTTTATGAAGATAAAAATGGTGGGATTAAGCTTCCAATTCCAAACGTTAAAGGTCAATTTCAATTAGAAAATATTTCAACTGCAATAGTAACTTTAAGATCGATTGATCAATTGCAAGTTAGTGAAAAACACATCAAAGATGGAGTTACTAAAATTAAAAGTATTGCAAGACTCCAAGAAATCAGTTCTGGTAAACTCAAAGAATTGGTAAAAAATAATAAATTACTTGTTGATGGATCTCATAATCCTTTAGGAGCAAAAGTTTTAAATGAATATTTGGAAAGTTTGAATTGTAATAAACATATTATTCTAGGTATGATGGGCAATAAAGATCATAACGAATATATGAGTTACTTTAAAAATATTGCCTCTTTGACTACTATAGATATCCCTAATCAACCAAACTCAATCAAAGGAAAAGTATTAAAAAACAAACTTAATAGCTTTGAAAACGTTGAATATAGAGAAGGTATTATTGATGCTATTAAGTCAATTCCAGTCAAGGAAAACGATATAATTTTGATAACGGGATCTTTGTATCTTGCTGGAGAGGTGTTAAATCTAAACTAAATATTTTTGTCTAGGAATTCTTTCATATGACCTTCTGGAACTCCTCCAACCTTTCGACTTACTTCTTGTCCTTTTTTATATATAATCACTGTTGGAACTCCACGAATTCCAGCTGCTGAACCTGTATTAATTCCAGCATCTTCGATATCAGTAATGTAAAAATTTGCTTTATCTTTGTACTCGTCTGACAATTTATCCATCACTGGTTTAAGAGCTTTACATGGACCACACCACGATGCTGAAAATTGAATCACTGATACGTCTTCATTTTTAATTTTACTCTCAAAATCCTCGTCTTTAAAATCTATAAGCATAAAGTCTTTCTATAAATTGGAGCCTTAAAGTCAACTAGGCAATTTCATATTTTTTTTCAATTGACATTATAAATTCATTAATTTCGTCTAATTTTTTCAACTCATCCTGATCGTCGCGATTAGAGGCTTGGTCTCTCAATGTGTCAATTTCAGTATAAGCTGTACCAATAGTTTGCCATTTTTCCTTGTTTTTACTCAATATTCTCCTAGCAATTTCACTTTTAATATTTTTGTATAAATCGGGGGGTAAAATATGAGGTGCCTCTTGGTAGATTATTTTTTGTCCAAACCAACTGCATCTTTTGTCTTGAAACTTATCTAATAATCTTAGTTTATCTTCCCAAGATGAACTATGCCACGTTTTAAATAATGCAGTATCTTTATTGGGAATAAATTTTTCATACAACGTCTCTTCTGGAAGTAAATCTTCTTGTGTTTGAGTTTGGGCTTTCTCCTCAGCAGCTTCCCTATTAATAATTTGAATGTTTTTACAAAAATTTTTACTGCCTCTTACTAACTTTACTCTTTTAATAATTGTTTCTGAATCTAATTCTGAATATGCTTTTTCCTTTAATGCAAATTTTTTATCTAATACTACTGGAGCCTTATTAGTTTTTAGTACTCTTAGTGCTTTTGGACTAATTTTTTTTAAATTTGCTTTAAGCTCATTAACTGACAAATTTAAAAAAGGTTCTGGATCCCTTCTTAAATCCCAAACATATCCCCAAGATGCATAAGTAGGATGAAAACAATGCTCTGGATGAAGTGTAGAAACTAGATACATCATATTTCGTCCTTTAACATTTTCAAAGATAGAATAAATTCCCTCATTTTTTAAAAGTGACTCAACACTACTTTTTGTAGAAGTGCTTAAAAAATTTTCCCAATTATCTTTATGTTGATCTTTTATAATTCTAAGAATTTTTAAACTTGTGAAAGCGTCATGATAAGCTGTATGTTGTTGAGTGGTATCAAATCCTTGTTGTCGGGCAAGTGCTTCTAAAGCCAAACTTTCATTTCCTGCAGGTGTTAATTCAGTCTTTAAAGTTTTTGAGTTTATCGTTTGAGCAGCTCTTGCAATATGTAGACCATCAGACTCTTGATTGGGTGAAGAGTGGGTTAAATATGGATATCTGTTTCCTTTAAAAAAATTAAAATGAAACATGCGACGATCAAAATTAAGATTACTCCAACCCATGAACAAAGATGGAGCTGCTTTTAAAAAGAAATTTTCGACAGCTCCTAGAAAATCATAATGTGAATAGTTGCCTTTGGTAAGTAAATCAATACTTGTAGAATTTACTAGAAGTGCTTTTGCACTAGGTACCTCCCCTTCTGGCATTCTGCCTCTAATATTTAACTTTCCAATTTCCTTAAGATTTTTATCCACAACTACAGCACCAACCTCAATAATGCTTCCCCATATAGTACTATTGGTTGTTTCTGTATCGTAGATTACTATTTTGTCCATATTAATATTTAAGCTAAGTTTGAAAGCTCATTAAATTTTTTTAATCTTCCCAAAAATAAGTTCTGATAAACAACTAAATCATGACTTTGAATTTTAAATTCTTGAAATAATTTATCTACTGTGCAAACTAGGATTACACAAGACGTGATATTAGAGTTATACACAATGTTATGAGCCAATGAATAAGCACTCGTTTGTAGAAGCCAAGAGTCAATATACTCTGATTTTTTTGGTTTATTGCTTTGTTTAAAATCTATTATCGTTTCTCGTCCCTCATAAACTCCAACACAATCCGCTGTACCAGCATATTTCTCTGGATAGTAAAGTGTGCATTCAACTCCCCAAATTTCTTCCAATCTATTTTTTAAACCTTTTTCAATAATTTCTTTTGCCATTAATTTATATTGTTCATTATCGTCAAAAAAAGTGAGATTTTCTCTCCCAAGAAGATAAGACTCCAAATAATTATGCATTTGAGAGCCCCTGCTACTTGCTGCTTTTGTAATTGCCTCAGCCTCTTTATAGCCTGTTCTCTCACGCCAATTAGCTAGGGCAGCTTTATCCTCTTCAGAACGAGTTTGATCAAGAATACTAGTCACTGATGGTAATTTGGCCTCTCCCAATAAATACCTTCTTATACCATCTACCGTAGCTCTTGAGGATTTTGGATAATCGTATTTCTTATTCCACTGCATGTGATTTCTTATATTCTTTATTGGAGAAAAATTGAAATTAATTATTTGCTTGTTTTGAACGATCAACAAATTTTTCAACATTTTCAGTTTGAACAGCTTTTTCAAGTTGTTCAGGATCTTTAATGCTTTCAAGCGTTCTTGTGATTGATCTAGCATCTGTTCCAAACTTATCTACAACAGCCATTGCTTCTTCTAATTTTTTTCTTAGTGAAATAATATTATCGAAGTGCTTACCAAATCTTGAACTGATTGTTTTTAGATGGTTGTATATTTCTGTTGCACCTTTTTGAACTTTCAATGACTGAAAACCCATGTGAAGAGATTGTAAATAAGCTGAGAGAGTATTTGGTCCACAAATTACAACTTTATATTTTTTCATTAATTCTTGAGTTAACAATTCTTTAGTACTTGGATCTTGGTATTCAGTTAATTCTTTATATAAACTTTCAGTCGGTGCATAAACAATTGCAAAATCTGTAGTTTTTGGTGGAACAATATATTTTTCATTAACAATCTTAGCTTTAGCTTTGAAAGCAGTTGCTAACTTAGCTCTTGCATCTGCAATAGCTCTTTTATCATCCGCGTCATAACCATCTGTAATTGCTTTAAATTTTTCAACAGGAAAATGACTGTCAACTGGAACCATAACATCTCCTTGAAGCTTAATTGAAAATTCAACATTTTCACTTGTATCCTCTTTCATCTTTACATTTGTCATAAATTGAGATGCAGGTAATAAATCTTTTATTAAAGCATCTAAACTAAATTCCGCTAGCGTTCCATATTTTTTAACTCCAGCTAAAATTTTAGTGATCCCCTCTTGACTTTGATTTAATAACTTTACTTGTTGATTAAAATTTCCAACTTTTTCATCAACTTTAGTTAAGGCTTCAGTCATATCTTTTGTAACTCCTGTTGATAGATTATTAAAGGAGGTTGACATTGAGCCCAGTGAGGTATTAATAGTATTATTGAGAGTGTCTTTTAAATTCTGAATTTCAGTCTTTAAATTAGATATCTCCTCGGCTTCCTTATTTTCATAATCATCCTTAGGCTTAGATTTTAGATTAAGATAAAGAATTGATGAGGCAATCCCTACTAATAAAACTAATAAAACAATTAAAATTATATCCATGATTCTTATAATTTATTTTATAGTAAAAATATGATTAATATATTTAATTATTTAAAACTTATCCGATGGAATTATTCTTAATATCAAAAATTATATTTGTTATAGGAGTGGTTATTGCTCTTTATGCTGTAGTCAGAAACCTTGATATTATAAGGATTATTTTAATTTATTGGAAAGATCTAATCCTTAGAAAGTAAGTTAGACAATTTTTTAACTTTTTTATTTTTAAAAGAAGATTTTGATATCATCATACAAGCCTTGGATTTTAATATTTCTCCATCTTTTAGAATACGAAGATTATTAGCTTTTAAAGTCTCACCTGTTGAAGTTATGTCTGTGATAATCTCACTTGATCCAGTGAAAGGATAGGCTTCCGTTGCCCCCAAACTACCTACTAATTTGAATTGTGTTACTCCTTTTGAAAACAAGAACTCTCGAGTTAAATTGGGATATTTCGTGGCTACTCTTAACCTTTTTTTCTTTTTATCTTTAAACTCAAATGCAATTTCCTCTAAATCTGCAACTGTTTGGACATCTATCCAGGGATCTGGAATTGCCACAACTAATGTTGCTTTTCCAAAATCATATTTTTTAGTAACATAAATTTTATTTTGAATATTAATTTCACTTTCTTTTAGTAAATCAAAACCTGAAAAACCTAGATCTAATGAGCCATCACCAAGTCTTTCAACAATTTCTCTTGCATGAAGATACAAAACTTTAATATTTTTTAATTGTTTAATAGAGCCTATCAAGTCTCTTTCACCACGTTCAGAAATAAGACTCAAATTATTTTTTTTAAAGATCTTTAAAATATCTTTTCTTAGTCTGCCTTTGCTGGGAATTCCAATACTAATAATATTTTTTGTCATTAATTACTTAAGTTTAAAGCAGCCCCAACTGCTGGTATTTGTTTTTCAGAGCCAAGATCAGAAATTAATTTATCATATCTGCCTCCATTAATTATATTTCTATTTTTTGACTTAAATTTAATGTCAATTTTAAAAACCATACCTGTGTAGTATTCTAATTGCCTTCCAAAAGAAGCTGAGAAAACTACATTAAGTTTTGAAATTTTATTTTTCGAAATTGGGAAATAATTTTGATCAACCACCAAATTAATCTTATTTTTTTTAAAAAATTTATTTAATTCAGCTGCTGCTTTATTTATTGGGCATTTTATTTTAAGAAAATTTTTTATGATCTGTGATACGTTTTTTCCTCTACTGGCTCCTCTTGGGTCCCTAATTTTATTATCAAATCTTTTTAATATTTCATTAATTGATCTTCCTGCAATAAATTCAGATAAATCCTCTTTTAACATTTTAAAATATCTTTTTTTGTCAATCTCAACAATAGTTGGGTCTACATCTGAGTTAGTTTCTAATCTTTTTAAAAGATCATTAAAATATTTCTCTCTCCAAAAATGCCTTATCAATCTTAACTTCCAACGCTTTGGGATGTTGAGTTTTGAAATTAATAAATTAAAGACTTCAACATTCCCAATAGTTAATGTTCCTGTTGTATATTTTATATTTTGTAGAGACTCTAAAGAAGTATTTATGATTTCTTTATCGTCATTCTTTTCATCTTTTGATCCAATGATCTCAAAACCAACCTGATTTCTTATTATTGAATCTTTTTTATTTTGTACCTTTCTGTATGCCTGACCACTATAGAAAATTTTCTCTTTACCTTTCAAATTTTCGTCTAAGTACCTTAAACAAGATGCAATTGTTAAGTCGGGTCTTAAGCATAATTCCTTCCCATTTATATCTATAAAGGAAAACATGAATTTCCTGAAGTTCTCTCCTGATCTTTGAACAATATGATTTGCCTCTATTACAGATGGTAGCTCAATATATTTAAAACCCTTAGATTTTACTGACCTAAGGATTTTTTCAGATAAGTTTTTTGACTTCATTGATTAAATCTTCTTTTGGGATTGTTTTGTTGTTTTCGCCCTTAATACCTTTTAGATTTTTTATGGTGACAGTATTTTCTTTAAATTCATTTTCACCACAAATAATTGCAACTGATAAATCTCGTTTATTTGCAAAAGTTAATTGTTTACCTAGATTTTTTTTACTATCTAAAAAAATTTCAGCATTAATACTATTAACTCTTAGTTGATCAACAATCTCATAATAATTTTTTAAATATTTTTTATCCATTACACATACTAAAACTGGTTTTTGACCCTCTACATTAATCTGATCTAATTGCATTAAAGCGAATAACAATCTATCAACTCCAAAACTTATTCCAGTGCCTGGAATATCAACTCCTCTAAATCTTGATATAAGTTTTGCATAGGCTCCACCTGAACATATGCTGCCGATATCAACTTCCTTACCTTTGTTATTTGTGACTTTGAAATTTAAGTTTGTTTCAACAATAAAGTCCGAATAGTAAGCTAATCCTCTCACAATCGTAAAATTTGTTTTAACTTGATTTAAATTTGATCCATATCCAAGCACCTCAAATACATTTTCTAATTCACTTATTCCTTCTTGAGATAGTTGATTTTTTAAGGTTTGTTTTAATTCTTTTAAATCTTTTATTTTTAAGAAATTTAATATTTGTGCTGCTTGTTTATCAGTTAAATCAGCCCCTTTAGTGATTGCTCCACTTTGATCTTTTCTCTCTTTCCTCAATAAATCTTCAACTCCCTTTAGACCAAATCCTGGCTTATCTAATTTATCTATAGCTCTAATAACTTTGACCTGTTTTTCTTCAGATATTTTTAATTCATTGATTAAACCTTGCACGATTTTTCTATTACTTACATTGATTGTAAATTGAGTTTTATTCAAACCACAATCTAATAGTGTGCTTGATATTAGATTACAAAGTTCTGCATTTCCCTGTGCTGGATCAACATTCCCAACAATATCAAAGTCTGCTTGCATAAATTCTCTATACCTTCCGTTTCCAGCTTTTTCGTTACGAAAAACGTTTTGAATTTGGTACCTTTTGAAAATTGATGGAAGTTCTTGATTATTTTGAGCTACAAATCTTGCAAGTGGGCTTGATAAATCATATCGAAGCGTAATACTTTTTTCACCATCTTGGAATGAGAATACATCAGACATAGGATTGGCCTCATCTTCTGCCAAAAAAGATCCAATATTTTCACTAATTTCAAACGAAGGGGTTTCAAGCGGTTCTGCTCCAAACTTAATAAAATTATTCTCGATAGCTTTTAATAGCTTTTTTTTGAGAAGAAGTTTAATTTCCCAACGATCTTCAAATCCTGAAGGTAATCCAGGTACTAATTTATTTTCTTTATCCATTTTTTGGTACCCGGGCTGAGAATCGAACTCAAACTTAAAGTTCCACAAACTTTCGTGCTAACCGTTACACCACCCAGGCATCCCTTGATTTTATATTATTTTCTGTGGATTTAAAATTATATTATAAATAAATAGCCTAAAGGCTATGTAGGCTATTTCTGTGAGTACTTCTTGAAGTCTCTCTAAATGTAATATTTATAATCATAAGCAGTCTTTTAGACAAAAACTACTATAACGCAAGCTTTAAATAATTAAGGACGTAATTCTATTCTAATAAGATAAAACGTCCTTAAAAATATTAAAAAAAATTAGTCTACTTTCTTTAAATTAACTGCAGAAGGACCTTTAGGACCATCTTCTAATGTAAATTCAAGTTTATCACCCTCATTAAGATATCTCATTCCAGCATCTTTTACTGCAGAGGCATGAACAAAGGCGTCTTTTTCTTTATCGTCTCTTTCAATAAAGCCATATCCTTTTTTTCCATTATACCATTTAATTTTACCAGTTAGTGTACTCATCTTATTTCTTAGTCCTTTTGTTATTTATTATTGGAAATAGGTTAATTTTTTTTTGGATTATTTCAAGATCAAAAGTAGTGGGTGGTGCCTCGGGAAGGATTCGCACCTCCGACACAAGCCTTTTCAGGGCTCTGCTCTACTCCTGAGCTACCGAGGCAGGATTTTAACCTCTAAAGATTATTCTGCCTTTTGTAAGATCATAAGGTGTCATTTCTACAGTCACATTATCACCTTGAAGAACTCTAATTCTGTTTTTTCTTAACTTACCTGCTGTATGAGCTGTAACCGTATGTCCATTTTCTAACTTAACTCTAAACATAGCATTTGGAAGAAGATCAATTACTTTACCCTTAAATTCCAGTAAGTCTTGTTTTGACAAATTTATTTTCTCCTAATTCTTTTTATTACTGATTGAGCGTGTCCAACTAACCCTTCGTAATTTGCAAGTGTTATAACTGATGGTCCAAGACTTTCAATACCCTTTTTTGATAGGTTTATGTAAGAAATTCTTTTATAAAATTCATTAACACTAATTCCACTCGAATATTTTGCAGATCCATTTGTTGGCAAGACATGATTGGAGCCAACATTATAATCTGTCATAGCCATCACAGCATATTTTCCTAAACATATTGATCCTGCATTTCTAATTTTAGAAATATAAGATTTATAATTTTTAATATTTAACTCTAAGTGCTCTGGTGCTATTTTGTTTACAATTTCAATTATTTTTTTATCAGAATTTACATACATTAAAATTCCATTGCTAATTAAACTCTTTCTAGCCACAGATGCTCTTGGAATTTGTTTTAATTGATTAATTATTTCTATGTTTACCTTTTGTAATAATTTTTTATCTTTTGAAATTAAAATACATTGGGCAAGATTATCGTGCTCTGCTTGACCGATTAGATCACTTGCAACCCACTCAGGATTTGAAAATCTATCACAAACAATAGTAACCTCTGAAGGACCAGCTGTCATGCCTTCGATGCCAACATCTCCAAAAACTTCTTTTTTTGCTGCAGCCACATAAGCATTTCCAGGGCCAACAATTTTATTAACCTTTTTAATTTTTCTTGTTCCATAAGCGGCGGCTGCAACTGCAGACGGACCACCTATAGAATAAATTTCTCTTATTTTACATTTTCTAGCTGCGTATAAAACTGCTGGATTTTGCTTTCCTTTAAAACCTGGGTTAATCATTATTAATCTTTTAACACCAGCAACAATTGCTGGAATAGCATTCATTAAAACACTTGATGGATAAGATGCTGAAGATCCTGGAACATATATTGCAACAGAGTCTAGTGGTAAATATTTATATTCAAGTTTATTTTTGAATTTATCTAAATAAGAAATATTTTTAAATTTTTGAAGTGAATGAAATTTGTAAATTCTGTTATATGCAACATCAATTGCTTTTTTTACATTTTGATTTAAGGACTTTATAGAATTATTAATTTGTTTAGAGCTTGGAACAATTGTTTTGTTTTTATTAAATCTTTTCTCATATTTCAATAAAGCTTTATCACCATTTTTTTTTACATCTTTAACAATGCTAGTAACGGAAATAGAACTTGATTGAATTTTCTTTTTACGAAGTAAAAGTAACTTATTTAATAAATTATCAAAATTGTTGTTATTGCTATCAATTATTTTCATTAATCTTTAATTTCATTTTGATCTTCAAGTCTTACTTCAATTGTCTCAGTAGTCAAAGCAATGTAAGCATTATTATTAAAAATTAAGTTTATTTCATAATCGGTATTATTTTTCAAATAATCAATTCCAATTAAATCTAAAACTTGGTCCTGATTTGATTGATCTATATTTTTAGATTTTACTTTATCGACAAAATCAAACCTACAAATACTATTGATTTTTTTGTCTTCTTGGTCAGTTTCAACTTTTGTCCTCTCAATAGACAATAAAAATACTTTATTTGATGGTAGATATTTAATGTCAACGACCTTAACTTTTGCACCAGCGCTGCATGCGGATATCATTTGGAGACCTTCTTGATCATTTGCGATAATTTTTGCTAAATATTTTCTTCCCATTAATTTACTCGGCGTATTTTTGCACCAACCCTTTTTAATTTTTTTTCTATATTTTCATAACCTCTGTCTAAATGATAAATTCTGTTGATAACTGATTTTCCTTTAGCAGTAAGTGCAGCTAGCACTAATGAAACTGATGCTCGTAAATCTGTAGCCATCAACTCAGCTGGTGCGAAATTTATGTTTCCTTGAACTATAGCTTTATTTCCTTTGATTAATATTTGAGCACCCATTCGGTTCAATTCAGCAACATGCATAAATCTGTTCTCAAAAATATCTTCTTTAATTACAGATTGCTTATTTGCTTTACACAACAATACCATCATTTGAGCTTGTAAATCAGTTGGAAAGCCAGGGTATGGGGCGGTTTTTATATTGATACTTTTGATTTTTTTATTGCCCACTATATGAACCTCATCTTTTTTAATATTAATTTTTGCGCCTATTTTTTTTAAAATATTAATTTCTGTTTGTATAATCTTAGGAATAATATTTTTTATTTTAAGGTTTCCTTCTGTTACTGCTGCAGCAATTAAATATGTGCCAGCCTCTATTCTGTCAAACATGACTGGATAGGTAATGTCTTCAACTTCGGACACACCCTCAATTTTTACTGAACGCTTACCAGTCCATTTGATATTGCATCCCATACTTTTTAAAAAATTAATTAAATCTTTAATTTCAGCCTCAATTGCTATGTTACTTAAATAAGTAGACCCTTTTGCAAAGCTCGCAGCAATTATTAAATTTTCAGTAGCACCAACAGATATCTTTGAAAATCTTATTTTATTTCCTATCAATCCTTTTGGAGCAGTTGCATGAACGTAACCTTGGATAATTTTATATTTAACTCCTAGTTTTGATAAAGCATCTAAATGTATGTCTACAGGTCTTGTTCCGATTGCGCAGCCACCAGGAAGAGATACTTTTGCATTACCAAATTTTGCTAATAAAGGACCAAGAACTAAAATTCCTGCTCTCATAGTTTTTACTAAATTGTAAGATGCGAATGTTTTTTTTTGATATGAGTTATTGATAATTATTTTATCTTTTGCTTTTTTAATATTGGAGCCTAATGAGTCTAATAAATTCATCATTGTCTCAATATCTTTTACTTTTGGTAAATTTCTTAAAGTTATTTGATTTTTTGAGAGCAAAGTTGCTGCCAAAATTGGTAGTGATGCATTTTTTGAACCTGAAATATTTATTTGTCCCTTGAGCTTCTTTGCTCCAAAGACTTCTAGTTTTTGCATATTTAAACTTTTGGTAATGTTACTCCAGTTTGTCCCATGTACTTTCCATCTCGATCTGCATAAGAGACTTCTGGTTTTTCATTTCCTTTTAAGAAAATAAATTGTGCCACACCTTCATTTGCGTAAATTTTTGCAGGTAATGGTGTTGTGTTTGAAAATTCAAGAGTAACATATCCTTCCCAGCCAGGCTCTAATGGAGTTACATTTACAATAATTCCACATCTTGCATATGTTGATTTACCTAAACAAATTACCAAGACATCATTCGGAATTTTAAACTTTTCCATAGTTCTAGCTAGAACGAATGAATTTGGTGGAATGATACATTCAGAAACGTTCTTTGTCACAAAATTTGTAGATTTAAAATTTTTAGGATCAACAATCTCAGAATTAACATTAGTAAAAATTTTAAATTCATCTGATACTCTTGCATCATAACCAAAAGAAGAAAGTCCGTATGAGATACTCTTACCTCTTATCTGCTTCTCTTCAAATGGTGAAATCATATCTTGTTCTTTGGACATTTTTCTAATCCATTTATCTGAGAGAACTGACATTACTTATTTTTTTTCTTATTTTTTTTTTGAAAAATCTTTCTTTTTTTTAAGTTCTTTCTTAAAGCTAGACTTAAACGTTCATTTTTATCTTTAGAACTCATTCTTTATTTGGATTTGTCAGGAAGTCTAAAGATATTGGTTTATTTGGATCTAAAGGTTTTATTTTAGTTTCCTCTTGTTTTGGGCCTTCTTTGGCTAAACGTTTAGCTTTTTTTTCAGCAAGCTTTTTTTCTCTTTTAGCTTGCTTTTCCATAAGCTTATTTCCTTTGGTTGATTTATAATCGTAGTGAATTCCCATAACATTTCCTAAAGTAGATATAAATCATATTGGCTAAAAAATTAAGGCAATAATTTGAAAAAAATGCATTATTATCCACAAAAAATAAATTGTTTCTTTGCTCCTGTAGTTAAATGGCATAACAAGTCATTGGTAATGACTAGTTCCCTGGTCAGTACAGGGTGGGAGCACCACTAGTTTTTGTAAAATATTTTCCTTAAAAAAATAGTGATTAGTATTAAACTAAAAAAAGCAAAAAGCGGGACATATATTTCTGGTGAAAAAATAATTTCTGTAATGCCAGGAACTTCAGAGTTTTGATCAATTAATTTTTCAAAACCACTTCCAATAGAAACTGCTAGAAAAATTTGTGGAATAATACCTATAAGTGTAGCAAAGAAGAAGTTACGTATCCTAACATTAAAAAGGGTTGGCAATAAACAACTGATTTGCCATGGTATTCCACCTATAAAACGATAAATAAGTAAATAAATAAACTCAGACTTTTTAAATTTAGTTTCTAAGTTTTGATATTTTTTTAAAAACTTTTTTTTAATAAATTCTTTTAAAAAAAAATTTCCAAATATGTATAAGAAAGTTGCACCAATACTTAAGCCAAGTATAACAACAATAGTACCTATCCATTTTCCAAAAATAAAACCACCCATTAAAGCTACTGGGGAGCCAAATCCTAAAAACGGGAATACCCATAAAATTGTTAAAAGTAAA
Organism: uncultured Pelagibacteraceae bacterium; assembly: GCA_902601785.1. Taxonomy (GTDB): domain Bacteria; phylum Pseudomonadota; class Alphaproteobacteria; order Pelagibacterales; family Pelagibacteraceae; genus Pelagibacter. The sequence continues at coordinate 54,633 of CACKOH010000005.1, forward strand.
AAAATAAAAAAAATTAGAATTAGGTTGGAATTTTTTAACTCTAAAAAATATGATCGATTATTTTTGATAAAGTCATATGAGGTAAGTTCTTGTAGGCTAAATTTAGAAAAGAAAAAATATAAAAATAAACAAATAAGTATCAAATAAACCAAACCAATAAATAATTTCAATTTGTTTGATTTTTTCATTAATAACAATGCTATTTATAAAATGTTCTATTTGCTATTTATATATTTAATTACTATAAAGGGCGAAATTTAATAAAAATTAATCACTTATTATGAAAAGAACTTACCAGCCCTCAAATGTAAAAAGAGCCAGAAAACATGGTTTTAGATCAAAAATGAAAACAAAAGGTGGTAAAAAACTCTTAGCCAGACGAAGAGCTAGAGGAAGAAAGTCACTAACAGTTTCTGTTTAGATAAATGAAAAGCAAAATTGTTGCTCTTTCAAAAAATGAAGAATTTAAAAATCTTTTAAGTCAAAGAAAAGTATCCAACAAATATGTAACAATTTTTTTTGGAAAGCTAGTAAACAAGGATAATACAAAACTGAATATAAGCTTTGTAACAAAGAAAAAAATTGGAAATGCAGTTAAAAGAAATAAAATTAAAAGAAGATTAAGAAATATAATGAATGATGCAGTCAAGAAAATATCAGTAAACCTTAACTATTCATTTCTTGTTATAGCTAAGTCTTCTATGCTAAATAATGAATACAAAAATATAAAAGAAACTCTATTTCAAAACTTAGAAAAAATTAAATAATGAATATATTTACTAAAGTATTAATTAAAGTTATTAAAGGCTACAAATATTTAATTAGTCCTTTATTTGGGCATTCTTGTCGATATTTACCCACATGTTCTGAATACAGTATTGATGCTTTAAAAGAATTTGGTTTTGTTAAAGGACTTTTCATGAGTATTAAAAGAATTCTGTCATGTCATCCTATTAAATTTTTAGGTGGTGGTGAAGGATTTGATCCAGTTAAAAAAGAAATAAAGATTAAAAAATAATGGAAACAAGAAACATAATAGCAGCTATATCTTTATCAGCAGCGGTAATTATTCTTTACACTTTATTTTTTTCACCTCCCCCAGTAAGTCAAGAAAATTTATCTGAAAAAAGTATAACTGAGCAAAATTCTGATGCACCAAGTCTGGATCAAAAAGAAAATATTACAGAAATTTCGAGGGAGCAGGCGTTAGGTGAAAGTGAAAGAATTCAGTTTGAGAACCAAAGTATAATTGGATCAATATCTTTGAAGGGAGCTACAATAGATGATCTAACTTTTAAAGAATATAATGTGGTTTTAAATAGTAATGAAAAAGTAAACTTATTAGCACCAAGAAATTCTAAAGAAGGATACCTTATAGAGAGTGGATTTATAACAACTGATAAAAATGTCGAAATACCTAATTCAAATTCTATTTGGTCAGTATCAGGTAATAATAAACTTACTACACAATCTCCAATAAAATTAACGTGGGCTAATGATCAGGGAATAACCTTTGAAAAAGAAATATCTATTGATGATAAGTTCTTATTTACAGTCAAACAACGTGTAATTAATTCTACAAATAATAAATATGATTTTTATTCATACGGCCAAATTATTAGAAATGAAGCTCCTGAGATATCAAATTTTTATATACTTCATGAGGGTTTAGTTGCAACACTTGATGATGAGCTTATTGAGGAAGATTATGATGATATTGAAGAAAAAAAATTCACAAGAATTGCTCAAAAAGGATGGCTTGGTATTGGAGATAAGTACTGGATCACTTCATTAATTCCACCAAAAGGAAAGGAATTTAAAACTACATTTGATTATAAAAATAAATTTAGAGTAAACTTTGTTGGCACTGAGCCACTTGAATTAAATAGCAATTCTTCAATAGAAGATAAAATGCAGATAATAGTAGCTGCTAAAAGAGTAGATGTTATTGATGGATATGCGGAGTCACTAAAAATAGATAAATTTGATCTAACAATAGATTGGGGATTTTTATATTTTATCACCAAACCATTATTTTTTGGAATAGATTACTTCTTTAAATTGCTTGGTAATTATGGTTTAGCAATCATAGCAATTACTATTTGTATAAGATTGGCATTTTTCCCTTTAGCAAATTTCTCATTCAGAAGTATGGCTAAAATGAAGGCTTTAACTCCGGAAATGACAAGACTTAAAGAACTTCATAAAGACGACAAGATGAAATTACAACAAGCAATGATGGCACTATATAAGAAGGAAAAAGTTAATCCTATGTCAGGATGTTTACCAATTCTAGTTCAAATCCCAGTTTTTTTTGCTTTATATAAAGTATTATTTGTGACTATCGAAATGAGACACATGCCATTTTATGGTTGGATACAAGACTTATCAGAAAGAGACCCAACATCATTATTTAATCTATTTGGTTTATTGCCTTATGACGTACCTTCTTTTTTAGTTATAGGAGCGTGGCCAATAGCAATGGGTATAAGCATGTTTATACAGATGAAACTTAATCCAGCACCAACAGATCCAATGCAGGCAAAAATATTCATGTTCTTTCCACTTTTCTTAACGATAATATTAGCTCCATTCCCTGCAGGATTAGTAATTTACTGGACAGTTAACAATATTTTAACTATGGCACAACAAGTCTTCATCATGAAGCGTACAACAGTAAAAACTGTAACCTAATAATTTTAAATAATTAACGACAAATGGATCTAAAAAATATACTGCCTAAAGACGGGCCACCTTTAAGTGAAGTAAATAAGTATATTGAAAAATATAAAAATGATTTAATTGTAATTAAATATGGAGGAAATGTTTTAATTGATAGAAGCGTATTTAATAATTTTATAACAGATCTATTTATTTTAAACAAATTGGGTCTTTCTACAGTAGTTGTTCATGGTGGTGGGCCAAGAATTAAAAGAGAATTAGAGAAGTCTAATATTGAATCAACATTTATTAGAGGTTTAAGAGTTACCGATAAAAGTATAATAAATATTGTAGAGAATGTTTTAATCGATTTTAATGATGATATTCTTCAAAATTTAAAAAAAAAAGGTTCTGAAGGTATTTCGATACACACAAAAAATAATAATATAATAGAGGTTATGCCTGAAGCAAAAGAACTAGGCTTTGTAGGTATACCAACCAAAATTAATAACAATACAATATTAAATATTTTAAAACTAAATAAAATTCCAATTGTATCGCCATTAGGCTTAGACAAAAATAATCAGACCTATAATGTTAATGGTGATACCGCTGCTATGGCAATAGCTAAATCTTTAAAAGCTAGAAGGTTATTACTAATGACAAATGTTGATGGTGTACTTGATAAACAAAAAAAACTTATAGAGGAAATATCTTCCTCAGAAATTTTAAAAATGATTAGAAACGAGACTATAACTGAAGGAATGATACCTAAAATTAATGCTTGTTTAGATGCTGTAAATAACGGAGTAACTGCAGTTGGTATTATTAATGGCACAAAAAAACATTCATGTTTATGGGAAATATTCTCTGATAAAGGTGCAGGTACGTTAATTAGAAGATGAATAAATTAAGGAATATTAAAAATATACTTTTTGATTGTGATGGAGTTTTATATCAAGATCTAGAAGCAGTTTTCGGTCAGGTAAGTAAAAAAATGACTGAATATATATCTAAAAAATTAAATTTAGATTTACAAGTGGCTAAAGAATTGCAGAGAAGTTACTTTCATAAATATGACACCAGTCTTAATGGTTTAATGATTAATCATAATATCCCACCAAAAGAATTTTTAGATTATGTTCATGATATTGATTTATCTTTCTTAGAGAAAGATAAAGCTTTAAGACAAGAGCTTGAAAGCACCAATTTAAGAAAATTTGTTTTTACTAATGGAAGCAAAGAACATGTTAAAAACATAACCACATCACTTGGAATCGATGATCAATTTGAGAATATTTTTGACATAGTAGACGCCAAATATAATCCTAAACCTGCAGCAAAAGCTTTTGATCTGATGTTAGAAAAATTCAAAATAGATCCAAAAGAAACACTTTATATTGAAGATATTGCAAAAAATTTATCCATTGGAAAAGAAAGAGGAACAGCGACTGCGTGGTTAATCAATGACGAATACTGGGGTAAAAAAGAGTCAGATAAAGAATACATTGATTATAAAATAGAAAATCTTTCTTTATTTTTAAAAGAAATAAGGTTATTAAAAAACACATAAAAATTATGAGTATAGAAAATATTATTAACGAAGCATGGGAAAAAAGAGATCAAATAACCCCAAGTTCAGATGAAAATTTAAAGAATACTGTAAATCAAATTATTGACGATTTAGATAGTGGTAAAGTCAGAGTTGCTGAAAAAATTAATGATGAGTGGACAACTCATCAATATCTTAAAAAAGCAATCATGTTAAGTTTTAGAATGTACCCTATGGAAAATTTAAATGGTCCATATAGTAGTTGGTATGACAAAGCTCATCTTTTAAAAGGAAAAACAGCGGGATGGAGTAAAGAAGATCATGAAAATGCTGGTTTTAGAATGGTACCAAATTCACCAGTAAGAAAAGGATCTTACGTCGGTAAAAATGCAGTATTGATGCCATGCTATGTTAATATTGGTGCGTACATAGATGAAGGCACTATGATTGACACTTTTGCAAGAGCTGGAAGTTGTAGTCAAATTGGAAAAAATTGTCATATCTCAGCTGGTTCAGGTGTTGGGGGTGTATTAGAGCCTGCCCAAGCATTACCCACAATAATTGAGGATAATGTTTTTCTTGGTGCTATGTCAGAGGTTGTTGAAGGTGTAATAGTTGGAGAAGGATCTGTATTAAGTATGGGAATGTATATCGGTCAATCAACAAAAATAGTTGATAGAAAAACTGGTGAAATTACTTATGGAAAAATTCCACCTTATTCAGTCGTTGTACCTGGTTCTTTACCTGATAAGAATAATCCAGCAGCGCCATCACTTTATTGTGCAGTAATTATTAAACAGGTTGATGAAAAAACTAGATCAAAAACATCAGTAAACGATCTTTTGAGAGAATAAAAATGCAAAAAATCAACGAACTTCAATTAGCTAAAGAGCTAATTAGGTTTCCATCGGTAACTCCTGTTGATGCAGGAATAATGAGTTTTTTAGAAAAAAAACTAAAACAACTTGGTTTTAAAACTAAAGTACTTGAGTTTAGAGAAAATAACAGCAAACCAGTAAAAAATCTTTATGCAAGGCTTGGAAATAAAAGTCCTAACTTTTGTTATGCTGGTCATTTAGATGTGGTTCCTGCTGGAAATCTAAAAGACTGGACTGTTAATCCATTTAAACCCTCAATTAAAAAAGGACATTTAATTGGAAGAGGTGCAAATGATATGAAAAGCTCTATAGCAGCTTTCGTTTCAGCAATAAGTAATTTTATTGAAAATTACTCTAATTTTAGTGGCTCAATTAGTCTTTTGATTACTGGGGACGAAGAAGGTGCTGCTATTAATGGTACCAAAAAGGTTGTGGAGTATTTAAAAAAAAGAAAAGAGAAAATTGATTTTTGTTTAGTAGGAGAGCCAACTAACCCAAGTAAATTAGGTGAGATGATTAAAATTGGGCGAAGAGGAAGTATGAACGGTAGACTAACTATCACTGGAGCGCAAGGTCACGTAGCTTATCCTCATCGAGCAAATAATCCTTCAACAGCACTTGTGCAAATACTTAAATTAATAAAAGATATCAAATTTGATCAAGGAACTAAAGATTTTCAACCAACTAACTTGGAAATAACGAAAATAAATATTAATAACACCGCTGATAATGTAATTCCAGGGGTTGCAACAGCTACATTTAATATAAGATTTAATAATAAACATTCCTCTTCCTCACTTAAGAAGAAGATAAATAAAGTTATTAAAAAAATATCAGCTAAAAATAAATCTAAATATAAAATTGAATACAGTGTATCTGGAGAAGCTTTTTTAACAAATCCTAATAAAACAACTTTTATGATACAAGATGTAATTAGGAAAATTACAAAAATTAAACCTAAGCTTTCAACAACAGGAGGAACCTCAGATGCAAGATTTATAAGGAAAATTGCACCTTGTTTAGAATTTGGGTTGGTTGGTAAAACGATGCATAAAGTAGATGAGGCAGTTTCATTATCAGATCTAAAAAAATTGACCTTAATTTATTCAAATATATTGAAAAATTATTTTAAGTGAAAACAGGGTTAATTACATCAAATACATATCAAAATCATAATACCGGGGATGGACATCCTGAAAAAATTGATAGAGTTACTGCTGTAATAGATAATTTTAAAAAATTAGACAATAAAAACCTAATTTGGAAAAAACCAAATAAATTTGAGAATTCTTTTTTGATTAAAACTCATACCTCAAATTATATAGATCAAGTTGATAAATCTTTTCCAAAAAAAGGATATAATTTTCTTGATGGAGACACCGTAGTTTCTCCTGGTAGCAAAGATGCTTCTAAGGATGCTGTAGGTTCAATTATCACTGCAATTGATGGCGTACATAAAAATGAATTTAAAAATGCATTTTGTGCAGTAAGACCTCCAGGACACCACGCAGAAAAAGAGAAAGCAATGGGATTTTGTATCTATAATAATGTTGCTGTTGGGGCAAATTACTTAATTGAAAAATACAAATATAACAAAATCGCAATTATTGACTTTGATGTTCACCATGGAAATGGTACTCAAAACATTTTTTATGATAACGAAAAAGTTTTATTTATTTCTACTCATCAATACCCTTATTATCCAGGATCTGGCTCTGAAAAAGAAAAAGGTGATTTTAATAACGTATTAAATATCCCCCTTGAAGCTGGAACATCTGCAGAAATGTATTTAAACGCTTACGAAAATGTCTTAAATAAAGTAAGAGAGTTTAAGCCTGAATTCTTATTGTTTTCTGCAGGTTTTGACGCACACATTGATGATCCTTTAGCCCAACTGCAGCTTAGTTCTGAAGATTTTTATAAAATTACTAAAAGAACATTAGAGATCTCAAAATCATTTTGTAATGGAAATGTTGTATCAATACTTGAGGGTGGATATGATCTTAAAGCTTTGCAAGAGAGCACCAAAAGACATGTTGATGCTCTAATAGAATTTAATTGATAATTTAATATAACTATCTAAACACGATCTAAATGAAACTGTACAGAATTAAAAAGTCAGGTATAGATAAAAAAGGACGAGGACTTTACGCAACAAAAGATATTAAAGCTGGAACTAAGGTAATTGATTACATCGGTAAATTAATCACAAAAAAACAAACTGAAGAATCTGATAAATATGATAATGGTAAACCCATTTATTTATTTACTATAAATAAAAGATACGATCTTGATGGAGATTTTCCATGGAATACTGCAGGTTTAATCAATCATTCATGTGATAACAATTGCGACTATGATGGTAAAGGACTAAAAATTTGGGTTAAAGCAATTAGAAATATCAAAAAAGGTGAAGAATTTACTTGCGATTATGGATTTGGTTACGATGAAAATTACAAACAATTTCCATGCAAATGCAAATCTAAAAACTGTTGTGGCTATATAGTAAGAGCTGAGTCTAGATGGAGAATAAATAAAAAGTTTACAATGAGTAATAAGAAAAAATTAATAAATAACTCTATATAAAAAAAGCCCTTCAGGTGGTGCTGGCGGAGCACACAGTACTCTTTTTTTAGATTTAAATACTTTGTCAAAAGTTTTTAGATCCCATTTCTTTTCCCCCAAATATTTTAGACAACCTACCATCGATCTTACTTGCTGTTGTAAAAATGATTGTGATTTAAATTCTATTTCAATTTTATTTTTTAATGCTCTTATTTTAATTGATTTAATTGTTCTAATTGGACTTTTAGCGTGACAACTTGATGATCTGAACGTTGAATAGTCATTTGTCCCCAATAATTTTTTTGCCCCTTTTTTCATTAAATCAACATCTAGTATTTTTCTTACATGCCACCCTCTTCCATTTTCAATTATAGGAGCACTTATTTGATTAAAAATTATATATCTATAAATTCTTTGTTTAGCAGAAAATCGTGAATGAAATTTTTCACTTCTTTTTTTAATTTGAGTAATTGCTATACCCTTTTCATTAAGAAAATGATTAATTGATTTTAAAAATTTTGTTAAATCTAAAATTTTATTTTGAGAATCAAAGTGAGCTGACTGAGCGTTAGCATGTACACCTGCGTCTGTTCTGCCAGATCCATTTAGAATTATTTTTTCTTTTAAAAGTTTTGATAAATGATGTTGAATTAATCCTTGAATAGTAGAGCCTTTTTTTTGAATCTGCCAGCCTCTAAAACTTGTTCCAAGATATTCAATAAGAACTTGATACCTCGCCATTTAAATCTGATGGCCTTTTCTAATTCTTGAACCAAGCATAAATTCACCAATATTTTGGGGCCTTTTTCCTTGTCTTTGTATCTCTGTGACTTTAATTGATTGCTTATCTCCACAAGCAATTTCTAAATAATCATTAAGAACCTGTCCCGGATTTCCAATCCCATTGCTGATTTCTGCTTTTAAAATTTTATATCTCTCACCACTTGAAATAAAAAAAGCACCTGGGACAGGATATAAACCATTTATTTTCCCTATAATATTTTCTGCATTACTCGTCCAATCAATTAAACCTTCGGTCTTTTGAATTTTTGGAGCATAAGTTGCTTTAGAATGATCTTGAGCCAAGAAAGTTGCTTTGTCTTCAAGTATGTCATCAATATTATCTAAAATTTTTTCTGCAGCAATAAAAGATAACTTTTCAGTAATTTCAGTAGAATTAAAATTATTCTCCATATTGATCTTATAGGTATTGCAAACTGGGCCTGTGTCTAATTTTTCCTCTATTTTCATAATACTGACCCCAGTTTCTTTATCTAAATTCATTATAGCTCTTTGTATGGGTGCCGCTCCTCTCCAGTTGGGCAGAATAGATGCATGTATATTTATAAATCCTTTTTTTGTTAAACTTAAAAATTCTTTAGGTATAATTTGTCCATAGGCTACAACAATTGCTAGATCTGCATCTACTGATTTAAAAAATTCGTATTCTTCTTTATTTTCTTTTAAAGTTAATGGTGCCCTGTACTCTAAATTTAAAGTTTCAGAAATTCCTTGAATAGGGGATTTGTTAATTTTTTGTCCACGATGTGATTTTTGTGGAGGTTGAGTATAAACGCATGTTACAGGATATCCATTTTGATAAAGAGATTTTAAAATTGGTACAGCAAACATGGGTGTACCCATAAAAATAATTTTCTTAGCCATGAATTAAACTTCGGCTGTACTCGATTTTAATTTTGATAATTTTTTAATTATCATTGATCTTTTTAATTTTGAGAGATAATCGATAAATAATATGCCCTCTAGGTGATCCATTTCATGTTGAATGCATGTAGCAAGTAAACCTTCAGCCTTTAGCAATTGTTTTTTTCCATTATAATCTAAATACTCTACTTCGCATTTACTTGGTCTATCTATATCTGCAAATTGGTTTGGAACCGAAAGGCATCCTTCTTCATAAGTTGCCTTAAAAGGATCTTTATTTTTAATTATAGGATTTACAAAATATCTTGGCTCTTTTTTATTTTCTTCCTTGCAAATATCCATGACTATAATTCTTTTCGGTATTCCAACTTGTATTGCAGCAAGACCAATCCCGTTAGCTGCATACATGGTCTCCAACATGTCTTTCATTAGTTTCTGCTCTTCCTTTCCAACTTTACCTACTGGTTTTGAAACTTGTCTCAGCAGTTTATTAGGTTCTGTAATTATAGTTCTTGTAGCCATGTTTTAATTTATTTTATTATAAATTTTATACTTTTAAAGGTAGAACTTTTAACAAAAGTTTATTTCTAATCAAATCAACATTTAGCTGATTGAGTGTATTGATAATAAAATAAACTGTATCTTCATCTAGATTCTCAATTTTTTCTGGACCAATGACTTCTATTACTCTTAGCAATGCAGCGCCAATTTCATTGTTTTCAATCATAAACTGAATATCTGCAGGCATTTCTGACTCTTTAATCTCATATAAGCTATCATATTTTTTTGAGATTTGTATTCCATCAGATTTCAATGCTTCTAAGAAAATAATATCTTTTTTAGATAAAAAATATTTTTTATCTTTTTTGATTTTCTTTAAAAATTTTTCAAGATCTTGTTCGATCTGGGATTTAGCGTAGTCCCCGTTAAAATAATTCACTAATTTAGATTGATGCAAAACTTTATTGTTAAATTTAATTTTTTTATCTCTTACTTTCTCAGTTTTAGAATAACTGTTATAAAAAGTTGTATAATTTGAAGGTACATCATCTTCTGAAATTTGATCTAAAAAATTTTTTAATTCTTCATCAAAAGTATTACCAATTTCATCCCTATTAAAGACATCTTTTAATGTTTTCATCAACTCTAACTTTAATTTGGTATCTTCTGTTAAAAGTATTCGTTGGTATAAGAGTGCTCTCCCTTCTATAGGAGGCAAGGATTTGTAAGCTTCCTGTGCGTTTAAGAATTGATTAATATTGAATTGAAACTTTTTATAAAATTCAAATAAATCTTTTTCTGAATAATTTTTATCATGAACTGCTTTTTCAATAATAGAAATTTTATCTATTTCAGTAATTTCTAAATCTTTAATATTAAAGAGAAGATTTGATGCAGATAAATATTGCCAAATAAATTTTGGAGTATCCACATTTGGCTCAAATGAAAATTCAGGATCAGTTCTATGTGCTAAATGAAAATCTAAAATAGAGTTTTCAGAAATTGTTTTATCTACTTCCTCTACATATCCGAATAAGTAACTTATTTTATTTTCATAATAATCATCTTGAAAACCAAGTTCTTTTTTCAAATCTAAAATTAATTGAGCCTCTTCATTTTTGCCATAATTGACTAAACAATATAAATTGAACTTGGACAAATATTCATCCTCAATTGGTTTAGTAATATTAGAAAAAATTTCACATGATTTTTTTACGTTTGAGTCAGATAAATAAGTGTCTACTAAAAACCTAGTTAGCTCAGGGTGCAAGTTAATAGTCTGATTGTAAATCAAATATTCTTCAATTAGTTCTAGATTAGAGTTTTTAATTAACCAATCAGATTTAAATTTCAAAAACTCTTGCTCACTTATATTTTGATTTGGATAGTAAGCATTGGTTAACAAGGAAATATTCATTATTTCTGAAGCATCTTGTGAAAGATTATATTTATTAATGTTTTCAAAAAGACTTTTTAATTTAGAACCATCAGAATTTGACCACATATCGATACTTAGTCCATATTCGGCTGGATCATATAATCCCACAATTTTAATTTCTTTTGACACAACATCTTTATCTAGTTTAATTGGATCATTTTTCTTGTTTGATTGTAAGTTATAAATAGTGCTTCCAGTATTGTTGTTTCGATTTTGATTAGAAATATTGGTTTCTACAACAATATCTGTTTCTTTCTTTTCTAAATTCCAGATATCAACTGGTTTATCTTCTGCGAACATATTTGTAGCTAATAATAAATAAAATATTAAAATTGAAAAATATTTCTTATTTAACAATTTTAAAATTTTCATTTGGAATTATTTTTTCTATTTCTTTTTTAGGTGCAGGGAAATCTAATGAGTTTATAAAAAATACAATTCCTATAACCACAATCAATCCGAGTGTTAATTTAATTACGATTCCTGTAATACTAGCTTTGCCTGAACTTGTGTTTTTAGTAAATTGCATATAACTTTAGATAATTTCAAATTAAGACATATTTGTGTTTTTTCAATAAAGAAACTTATGAAATCAAAAGAAAATCTTGTGTTTTTAGGAATGATGGGATCTGGAAAGAGTTCTATAGGCATGTTGGTCGCAAAAAAACTAAAATTAAATTTTATAGATATAGATAATGAGATTGAAAATAAAGTGGGTACAACCATAAGCAAAATGTTTGAGGATAAAGGTGAAGATTTTTTTAGAAAAGTAGAAGAGAAAGTAACGCTAAAAAATTTAAAACTACGCTCGTCCGTGATTTCTCTTGGTGGTGGAGCTTTTATGAATGAAAATATTAGAAAAGAAGTTTTAAAAAGTCATATATCTTTTTGGCTAAACTGGAATAACAATATTTTGTTAGGGAGAATAAAAAATAGTAAAAAAAGACCTCTTGCGATAAACTCATCAGATGATCAAATAATTGATTTAATTCAAAAACGCTCTAACATTTATGCAAGAGCTTTATTTGAGATCAAGTGTGATAACTTAACTAAAAATGAAGTAGTTAATAAAATAATTAAAATTTATGAGTCAAATTAAATTAAATATAGTAACAAAAACACAAAAATATCCCATCTATATTGGAAAAAAAATATCTGTAAATATTTCTCAAATTACAAAATCTAACTCAATTAAATTTAATAGATGTCTTTTAGTTGTAGATAGTAATGTTCCTAAAAAATTTGTTTCAATAATTAAAAAATCTTTAAAAAATAAAATGAGTTATATCCATTATTTTAAAGCCAATGAATTAAACAAGAACATGAATAGTACTAACAAGATTTTAGAAATTTTGTTAAATAAAAATTTTTCACGAGATGACTGTTTGATATCCATTGGGGGAGGAATTACAGGAGATATAAGTGGTTTTGCTGCAAGTCTTTTCAAGAGGGGACTTAAGTTTATAAACGTACCAACGACTCTTTTGTCTCAAGTTGACTCATCAATTGGTGGTAAGACTGGTTTAAATACTAAGTATGGTAAAAATCTGGTTGGGAGTTTTTACCAGCCAAATCTTGTTATTTCTGATACTGAATTTTTAAAAACATTACCTAAGAGAGAGATAGTTTGTGGATATGGAGAAATTTTAAAACATTCAATTATTGGGAATAAAAAATTTTATAATTTTTTAAACAACCATAAAAATAAAATTTTAAAGCTTACTTCGCCGTTTCTTGAAAAGGCTATTCACGAAAGTTGTAAAATTAAAAAAGCTGTAGTCCAAAAAGATGAAAAAGAAAAAGGTTTAAGAAAAATTTTAAATTTTGGTCATTCGTTCGCGCATGCTTATGAAGCAACATTAGGATTTAGCAAAAAACTAAATCATGGAGAAGCTGTAATACTTGGAATGAAAACTGCATTAAATTTTAGTCTTAAGACAAAATTAATGAATAAAAGAGAGTATTATTCCATCATAGATCATATCGATAATTCTGATTTACCATCTTCAGTAAGTAAATTTTTCAGTCCAAAAGATGTAAACAAAATTTTAAGCTTTATGGCAAAAGATAAGAAAAATATATCAAAAAATATTAATTTGGTCTTACTCAAAAAAATTGGAACTCCAGTAATTAATAAAGAGTATCCTAAAAAAAAAATAGGCTTATTTTTAAAAATCTTTTTACGAGATTAAGATTCGTATTGAGTGAATAGACTCTTTCATCTCCTTATCTAGAATTTTGTAAATTTTCTTATTACTTTCTATCTTAGTCATGGTCTTGAGTTCACTTGAGATTAAACTTATTTTCAAATGAAATTTACCTTCTTGATTACCGGCATGATTTTTATGAAGAAAAGATTTATCCTCAACTTGAATGTCTTCAATATTTATCTGATTTTGTAATTTATTTTTTACAATTGCAATTAAGTCATTTATATCCATAAGTATAAGTTATTATATCATGAAAAATATTTGTGACTGGAATAATTGTAATGAAATTGGTGAATATAAAGCACCAGTTGAAAAAGATAATAGTAAAAAATTTAGAATGTTATGTCTTGAGCATGTAAAAGAATTCAATAAAAATTGGAATTACTTTTCAGGTATGAATGATGACCAAGTAATGGATTTTTTGAAGTCTGACATGATATGGCACAAGCCTACTCAGAGTTTTAGCTCTTCAGATAATTTTTTTAAAGTTCTTTGGAATACAACTTTAAAAGATGAATTAGATAAAGATAAAATAAATGGTGATTATGATCATATGCGTCAATTTAAATTTGATCACAAAGATATCAAAGCGTTTGGTATTCTTGGTATTTCCGTAGGCCTAAAGTGGAAGAAAATACAGGATAAATTCAAAGTGCTTGTGAAAAAATTCCACCCTGATATGAATTCTGGAAATAAAAAATACGAGGAAAAACTTAAATTAATTACTTTAGCTTATACGCAGCTTAAAAATACTTATAGAGATAAAATTGACGCCAAACCTTGACATAAAACCAGATATCAAAGTTTCCTTAAAACAGACTTTCGGAATAGACTCAGAGATGGAAGTTGAGGCATTTTCAAAAAAAAATGATTACGTTCCTGAAATTGATAAAAGTTATAAGTTTGACAGAGACACTACACTAGCAATCATTTCAGGGTTTTCTTTTAACAAAAGAGTTTTAGTTCAAGGATATCATGGTACAGGTAAATCTACTCACATTGAACAAATAGCTGCTAGACTAAACTGGCCATGTATTCGTGTAAACCTAGATAGCCATGTTAGCCGAATAGATTTAATCGGAAAAGATGCGATCGTTTTAAAAGAAGGTAAGCAAGTCACTCAATTTAATGAGGGAATTTTACCATGGTCTATCCAAAATCCAGTCGCTCTTGTATTTGATGAATATGATGCAGGAAGGCCTGACGTTATGTTTGTAATTCAAAGAGTTTTAGAGTCTGAGGGTAATTTTACATTGTTAGATAAAAACAAAGTAATAAAGCAAAATAAATTTTTTAGATTATTTGCAACATCAAATACTGTAGGCTTAGGAGACACTAGTGGCCTTTACCACGGTACTCAACAAATAAACCAAGGCCAAATGGATAGATGGAATATAGTAACCACACTAAATTATCTTAGTCTTGATAGAGAAATGGATATTGTTTTAGCTAAAAACAAAAATTTAAACAATTCAAAAGGAAAAGAAGTTGTTTCTAATATGATCAAAGTAGCTTCTTTGACACGTAAAGGATTTATTGCAGGTGATATTTCAACAGTTATGAGTCCAAGAACTGTCATGCACTGGGCAGAAAATTCAGAGATCTTTAAAGATATTGGTTATGCTTTTAGAGTAACCTTTCTAAATAAATGTGATGATATAGAGAAAAATACTATCGCAGAATATTATCAAAGATGTTTTGGTGAAGAATTGCCTGAATCACTGATAAATATTCAAATTTAAATGAGTTCTAGAGAAAGCAATTTAAAAGAAAAATTTAGGATTGCATTAACTTCAACTGCAAAAGTTATATCTGACGACTTTGATTTAAATAAAAAAGAATCTGAGAAAAATAAATCTAAAGACACAAGTTCTATAGAAGTTGATAACATAAATAGTCCAAATGATTTTATAAGATTAAGAGCAGAAACAGACTCTTCTGCTTTAAAAAAAAAGTTTTCTAATGATGCTATTTATAAAAAAAATTTACCAGGAAATAATTCCTCTAGATCACTTTATAATATTGCAGAAAAAATAAGATATGAGGCGTTGGGCGGTCAAATGTTAAAAGGAATTGAAAAAAATTTTCATGAAAATTATTCTCAAATAATTAGTCAAAAGCGTAGAGATCATTTGAAAACTAAAGAGGATGTTACTGTTTCTGAAGCATTTGAACTTTACATGCTTAAAAATTTTCATAAAGTTAGACTCAATCCATTAACAACAAAAATGCTTAATTTTTGGGAGAGAGACTTTGAAAAATCTATAGAAAAACATAAAGAATTTTTATTAGACAATCTTGAAGATCAGAATACTTATAGCTCTCGTTTTTGTAAGATTTTGGAGGAAATGGATATTTTTCAAAGTGAAGAAGACCCAACAAATGAAGAAAATCAAGATCAAGGGCAAGACAATCCTTCAAATGATGATCAGAATAATGACAATGAAGATAATAAAGATGAAAATAAAGATCAGGAAACCCAAGCAACTTTGGATGCTGATTATGAAGTTGATGAATTTAATTTAGATGAACAACTATCAGAAATAGAGTCAGATGAACAAAGTACAGAGCAAATTTTAAAAAAGAATATCGATAATCTAAATCTTGATTATAAAATCTTTACTACCCAATTTGATGAAATTATAAAAGCAGAAAACTTAGAAAATGCAGATGAGGCAACTAAATTAAGAAAAAGTTTAGACCAACAATTAATAGGTTTTCAAGATGTCATCACAAAACTAGCAAATAAACTTCAAAGACAGTTACTTGCAAAACAAAATAGGGCATGGGAATTTGATTTAGAGGAAGGATTGCTTGATAGTTCAAAACTTACTAGAATAATAATGGATCCTTACAATTCTTTGTCATTTAAAAAAGAAAAAGATTTAGATTTTAAAGATACTGTTGTAACTATGTTAATAGATAACTCAGGATCGATGAGGGGAAGACCAATTACTATAGCTGCAATTTGTGCTGATATTTTATCTAGAACTCTAGAGAGGTGCTCCGTCAAAGTTGAAATTTTAGGTTTTACAACTAAAAACTGGAAAGGTGGGCAGTCAAGAGAATTATGGGCTAAAAGTTCTAAACCAAAAACTCCTGGAAGATTAAACGATTTAAGAAATATAATTTATAAAAGTGCAGATACTCACTGGAGACAAGCAAAAAATAACTTGGGGCTTATGCTCAAAGAAGGTCTGCTAAAAGAAAATATTGATGGGGAAGCAATATCTTGGGCTTATAGTAGAATAAAAAAGAGAAAAGAAGAAAGAAAAATTTTAATGGTTATTTCTGATGGAGCTCCTGTTGATGACTCAACTCTTTCGGTAAACTCCGGTGATTTCCTTGAAAAACATCTTAAAAAAATAGTCAAATATATTGAGAATAAATCTGATATTGAGGTCCTTGCAATAGGTATTGGTCATGATGTTTCTAGATATTATGATAAAGCAATTAAGATTACTGATGTTAATGAGTTAGGGGATGTGATGATTTCACAATTAAGTTCTCTTTTTGAAACAAAAAAAAAATACCATTAGATATTAAATAAGTCAGCGTTACGCCAATAAATTAAAACCTCTGCTCCACTTCTAGTTTTAGAGTTTCTAAAATTTAATGAAGCAAAGTTTTTTTCTAATAAAGTCTTTCCAATAAATAATCCAAGTCCTAAACCTGTTTTTGATTTATCTTGAGGATTACTGGCTTTTAAGTAGGGTTCACCAATTTTAGATAGAATATCTCTAGGGTAGCCATCTCCATCATCTTCTATTGTTATTTCTGTCATCTCACTATCACTTTTTAAATTTATAAAAATTTTTTCTTTTGAAAACTTATTAGCATTACCTATAAAATTTCTTAATCCATATACAATCTCAATAGATTTAGTTATCTTTTTTGGGTTTGAGTCCTGATCAAAATTAAATATAAAATTTTTTTTACTTATCTCTTTGAAAGAAGTAATAATCTCAGATAAATATTCTCTTACAGTTATATCCTTATCTATAAAATCGTCTTCTTCAACTGGATTAAGGCTTAATCTTTTTAAAATTTCATTACACCTTTCTACCTGACTGTTTAGTAAATCTAAATCTTTCTCAAATTCTTTATTATTCTCTAATTGTTTAGCTAAATCTTGAGTAATTATTTTAATTGTTGAAAGTGGAGTGCCTAATGAATGTGCTGCTGCTGCTGCTTGACCCCCTAAAGATAATAGTTCGTGTTCTTTTGCCATTACTTCCTCCATTTTTGATAAAGCATCTTTTCTCAAACGCGATTGTGATCCAAATGTCATTGCAAAATAGTTTAAAAAAACTAAAGCAATTAACAATGCAATTGGTATAGAAAAGTAATAATAAGGGCTTACATGAAAATGATCACTTAAAGGTGAAGGCAAATCTTTAGAATAAAAAGTCAAGAATAAAACTGAGAAAGCAGTCAAACTTACTAGTAATGAATTAGTTTTGAAACTTAAGTTCGAAGAAGAAAAAACACTTGGTATTAATAGAAATATAACAAATGGATTTACAATGCCTCCAGTTAAATAAAGTAAAGCGCTCAATTGAAGTATATCAATAAATAAAAAAATAAATGCTGATCTATCAGATAGTTGAGTTTTTTTATAAATATAAATTAAATAAAAGTTACTAAGTACTCCCAGTATGATTATTAAATTTGACAAAACAAAATCAAATTTAAAATTTAAAATTAAATATACAAAGTTTACAGCTCCAAATTGGCCAATTATCCCAATCCACCTCAAAGTTACATAGGTTGATTTTTTAAAAGAGTATTGTTTTGAAGTTTCAAAAAACTTCATTTTTATATATCGAGATTCTGAACGTTAATTGCATTGGAAACAATAAAGTCCTTTCTTAATCCAACATCATTTCCCATAAGTGTATGTATTAAACTTTGGTCTTTTTTAAGATCTTTTGAATATTGTACTTGAAGTAAATTTCTAGTTTCAGGGTCAAGTGTGGTGCTCCACAATTCCTCAGGATTCATTTCTCCTAAACCTTTAAATCTTTGAATATTTATTTTGGACTTTTCTAAATCTAAAGCTTTTGTAAATTCTTTTGTTCCTTTTTTTATTTTCTTAATTTCTTTATTACTATTTAGAATATAATCTTCTAAATCTTTCTCATCTTTAATATAAATACCTTTGGTTCCTTTATTTATTTTAAATAATGGTGGTTGAGCTAAGTATATATGCCCATTTTCAATTAATTTATTAAATGGTTCGTTATTAAAAAAAGTTAATAATAAAGCTCTAATATGCGAACCATCAACGTCAGCATCCGTCATAATTATTATTTTACCATATCTTAAATCTTTTAAATCTATCTCTTCTGCTTTGGGATCTAAGCCCAATGCATTAATTAATGTCACTATCTCGTTTGAAGATATCATTTTTGACAAAGCCTTTGTCCTTTTATCCGATCCATTTCCACTGCCATTTTTTTTACTTGCCAAATCCTCAACATAAGTATTCAAGATCTTTCCTCTAAGAGGTAAAACGGCTTGATTTGATCTATTTCTGCCTTGTTTTGCTGAACCTCCAGCTGAATCACCCTCAACAATAAACAATTCTGTTCCTTCTTGCTTTCCTATTTGGCAATCTGCTAATTTTCCAGGAAGACCGCTCAATTCAAGAGCTCCTTTTCTTCTTACATTTTCTCTTGCTTTTCTAGCAACATCTCTTGCCATGGCTGCTTGAATGATTTTGGCTAAAATTATTTTTGCAACAGTTGGATTTTGATCAAACCATGTTGATAATTTTTCGTTAACTACTGTTTCTACAATCATTCTTACTTCAGAAGAAACTAGCTTATCTTTAGTTTGTGATGAAAATTTTGGGTCAGGAATTTTAGTTGATAAAACACATGTTAGACCTTCTTTTATATCGTCTCCAGAAATTGCTAATTTATTTTTTTTTAACAAATTATGTTCATTGGCATATTTATTAACAACTCGCGTTAACGCACTTCTAAATCCTAATAAATGTGTACCACCATCTTTTTGATAAATATTATTTGTATATGGAAAAATTTCTTCACCATAACCAGCATTCCACTTCAATGAACACTCTATTTCAATATTATTTTTCTTTCCTTCAATATAAATGGGTTTTCTAAATAAATCATTTCCATTTTTATTTTGTAATTTTTCTCTTTTCTCATCTAAAAAATCAACAAACTCTATTACACCTCCATCAAACTTAAATTCAGATATTTTTTCTTTTTTTAGACTGGCATCGGTAAAAACAATTTTAATCCCTTTGTTTAGGAAGGCTAACTCTCTCATTCTTTTAATTAAAATATTAGCACTAAATTTAATTGAAGAAAAAATTTCTGTAGATGGTAAAAAAGTAATTTGAGTACCAGATTGCTTTGATTTTCCTATTGCTTTTAAGGGTGCCTTTGCCTCACCATTTTCAAACTCTATTAAATACTTTTTTTTATCTCTATTAATCTCTAGTACCAGTTTTTTAGATAGTGCATTTACAACTGAAACACCAACACCATGTAATCCTCCTGAAACTTTATAAGAATCGTGGTCAAATTTTCCTCCAGCGTGAAGTTGGGTCATAATAACTTCAGCTGCTGATTTTTTTTCAGTTTTGTGAATATCTACAGGTATTCCTCTACCATCATCACTTACAGTTACTGTTCCATCATTATTAATTCTAACATTAATATTTTTACAATGACCTGCTAACGCTTCATCAATAGAGTTATCTACAACTTCATAAACCATATGATGAAGGCCAGTTCCATCATCTGTATCACCAATATACATTCCTGGTCTTTTTCTGACCGCCTCAAGACCTTTTAAAACTTTTATAGAATCTGCTTGATAATTGTTTTCTAATTGAGACATATTTTGATTTTTTTAAGTTTTATTGATATCCATTTTATCACAAATTTTTTACAATTGTATCAAAAACCTTGTAAACACTTATTGTTTTTACCTCTAAATCGTCCTTAGCAAAATTATCTCCACATCTTTTAATGCCAACTTCTCTTCTTTTGTCATAAATATCACTTATAATTTTTTTCATAGATTTAAATCTAGGTAATGTCACATCTGTAGGACCAATTATACAAAAAGTTTTTTTATTTAAGGCTCCAGCAACACACGAGGGTCCAGAGTCAATTCCAACAAAATATTCGCACATATTAATTAAATGAATGATCTCAGATCTATCTAATGATTTACAATTTACAAGTTGATTTTGATATTTAGAATTTTTAGTTATTTCCTCAAAATATTTTTTATGATTTTCATAATTTATAACAAAAATAGTTTTCGCCAAATTCTTTTCAAAAAGATTGTCAGATAATTCAGCAAAATTTTTTTGTGGCCAAATTCTATTTACTTCTGTTGAGTCTACGGCAAAACATGCCCAAGGCTTAGGTAAATTAAGATATTCATTTTCAAAATTATTTTTGACCTTTCGATCTAAAAATAAAAAATTATCATCAAAATTAACTTCAATATTGAACTTTTTTAAAAATTTTATTGACTGTACTGTATAATTATATTTCAAATCGCTTTTGGTTAAAGCAAATGATTTATCAACAAAATATTTTTGAGAACCGATACCAAATCCATAAACGTTATTTATTTTTGCAAGTTTACAAGCAATTGCAGGACCTTTTGTCTTCTCTAAAATAAATGCATAGTTAAATTTTTTTTTATGTAATTCTTTAGTCAAGCTCATAATATCCAAAATAAAAAATTTTCCTCTTCTAAAAGGATTTTCGATTACCATATCAATATAACTCTGGTCTTCTAATATTTTTTTTATATTGATATTCTTATTAATACAAATTGTTACTTTTGTTTTATAATTATCAGATATGGCTTTAATAAAAGGTAACTGTAAAATTATATCACCTAATTTAGGTGACGTATAGAATATACATATTTTCATATAAAATTTATACATATAAAATAATTATAAATAAAACTTTAATATGACTAAATTTTTTTATTTTGGCGGAGAGGATGGGATTCGAACCCATGAAAGAATTGCTTCTTTACACGCTTTCCAAGCGTGCGCCTTAAACCACTCGGCCACCTCTCCAAAAATTGAACCGATATTTATTTAATTATTTTCAAAATTTCCTCTGATAAAATAAAATTAAATTCTTTTGTAGGATGCTGATCCCCTGGTATACCATTTCTTTGAAATTTTTGCTCAATGTTTAAATTATCAACGACTATATATTTTTTACTTTTCAAATATTTATAAATTTCAGGAAATTTCAATTCCTCATTCTTCCATAAACCTAGATTTTGATACCATAAGATATTTATAAATTTAACATTATTAAATTTTTTTTTTGTTTCTGCTTCTATTTTTTTTATTATTCCCAAAAGAATTTCTTTATCTTTTGAAGTTATATTATTTACATCATACAATAAGGATATTGTTTTAGAATTTCTTATATTTTTTCTAATTTTCATAATTATTTTATATGGATAATTTGAAAAAAAACCCTTTTGGGTTATTTTATGGTTTTTTAAGACATATCTTGGAGCGTCTTCTCCCCATGATCTTCGTCCTGCAACCCTACCAACATGGTCAGGTATAAACATGTAAATCATAATTAATGATTTACAGTGAGTTAATTCATTAATTTTTTTATTCTCCAATTTAGACAAAAATTGGTGAGGACCATAACCATTAAAAGCATAATTATAAACCGAAGCTTCTGTTTTTAATTTTAAAGATACAAAATAAGGCAATGTTTCGTTATCACTTAAAGATTGCCCAAAGATAAAAGAACCCCCATTAAAGATTATACATTTTTCTTTTTTCTCGTAGAAATTCGGCACTATTCTATGTCCAAATTTATTAATTGTATAATTATTAGTCTTTATTAATTTTTCCTTAAAATAAATCTTATCACTAAATTCTGAATTAACTTTTGGATGGTATCCATAATATTTATTAACATCGTATGCAATACTCGAACTTGTATAGTAATCACTTTTTTCATTCATAAACATTGGAACAAAAAAATCAAAAATTAAAAGAGTAGAAAAAATATAAGTAAAAATTAAATATATATTTTTTTGTGTATTTAAATAAATCTTAAGAAAAATAAATAATATTGATAAAAAAACTAACTGGAAATTAATTAATAATCCAAGTGAAAACAAAATAAATAAATATTTAAACCTAAATTTAGATAATAGTTTACTAAACATTAAAAAATTATATAATTTTATATCACGATGATTATTATACCTTTAAATTAAATAATTAAATAATTTTCTAAAATGTATAAAATTGCTTTTTTAGATAGAGATGGGGTAATAAATAAATCGACTTTTCAAAAAGGTTATATTGGCAAAAAAAAATATTTTAAGTTAATTCCAGGTGTTATTAAATCTATAAAATATTTAAAATTTTTAAATTACAAAGTTGTAGTGGTGAGTAATCAATCAGGTGTAGCGAGAGGTTATTTTAAATTAAGAGATGTTCATAAGTTACACAAATATTTACAGCAATTATTAAAAAATAATAACACCTTCTTAGACAAAATTATTTTTTGTCCTTTTCATAAAGATGGAATTGTAGAAAAATATAAAAAAAGTAGTGTTTTGAGAAAACCTAATAATGGCATGTTTAAATTAATAAATAAAAAATGGAAAGTTGACAAAAAAAAATCTTTTATGATCGGAGATCAGTTAACAGATATGCAGTTTGCAAAAAAATCTGGGATAAAAGGTTTCCTTTTTAAAGGAAAAAATTTATATTCATTTGTCAAATCAAAAAAATTTATTACTTAATTAATAAAAGTTTTTTACATAATGATCAATTATTTCGTAATGAGAATTAATTATTTTAGAATTAAAATTACTATCAATCTTATTTAATTTTTCTAAGATTACTTTATAAGTTTTGTCTTGAAAATTATAATGACCAGCTAAAATTGAACATTTATAAATATCTTTTTCATTGGTTGTAAATAACCACTTCTCCCATTTTTTTGACTTATAACATACATTAAGAAAATCAGTGGTATCAATTCCAAATTTTACACATTCATCTAAAATAAACTTTGTTTGAAAAACTCCAAATTGAGGAGCAATGTTTAATGCACTTATAAATTCTTTTCTCAAGTTAATACTTTCAGAATTCAAATAATCAGCATTATGTTCTTTTAATAAAATGGGTCTATTTTTTATTCTTTGATGAACTGACTTAATGAATTTGTGATTAAAAAATCCAAATTGTTTATCTTCCATAACTAGACTTCCTGTTGGAACTACAAAATATTCTGGGTCCATAAAATCTAAAAAAAAATCCATCTCATCCAAAAATTCTTTAATATTTATTGATGAGAGTTTTTGTGCAAAATTTTCATCTGTGCCTATCTCAATTTCAATTTTAGGATTTATTTTTTTCATGTAATTAATTGCATTTTTTGAAAGTTCTAAAATTTTTTTATAATTTTTTTTAGCTTTGGAAAAATCAACGTGAATTAGATCAAAATTATTTTCAATATCAGAGTCAATTGTTTTATAAACATCTTTAAGTAAATAATTTCCATTAAAGCCAGGACCACAATGATCACGACAAACTTTAACATTTGTATTAGGATATTTATTTTTTAATTTTTTTAGGAAGTTGGAATATTCTTTTGTATTCCAGTTATTCACATACCCTCCACTATGATCAATTTGATTTTTAGAGGCTATCAACATTAATTCTTTGTTATTAATTGATGAGTATTTATATACTGCTTCAATCGCTTCAGAGCTCATCGGACCTATACCAATCTTTCTGGGGTTAAATTCCTTTAATGATCTCATTTCATAGCTTCTGCTAACTTTGAAATACCCAAGAAATACAACAAATGTGAAAAAGGCTCTGTATGTAGTGGTGACATATTTAAAAAAATTAAAGATGAAATTATTCTTATTTTTTTTAAATCTAGATTTTTTTTATTTATAAAATTCTCAATTTCATATTTGGCATCCACCAAATTATTATTAATTGGAAAATCATAAATTATTTCTTGATTTTCATATACAAAGTTTAAATTTCCTTTTTTGATTTGACTGTAAGGCAGCATACAACCTGCATATAATTTAGCTAAATCATAATAAAGATCTCCTTTTTCAGTTTGATCATTAAAATCTGACCTCCAGTCTATCAATTTAAATACTTTTCCACTATTATCTAAGATAATATTATCAAATTGGAGATCTCCATGAAAGTTTGTTTCAATCCCTTTTGAGATATATTTCCAATCAATATTTTTTAGATAGTAAGATAAATTATTTCTTTCAATCCCATTAATTTTATATTTTCTATCCTTAAAAAAATTTTTTTTATAAAAAAGGTCAATTCGTGAAAAAGTTTTTGATTTATAAAAATCAAAACAATCTTTATTAAACTTG